>CAJXPD010000235.1 GCA_913057785.1 uncultured Lewinella sp.
TGTGATCCTTTTCACTAAAAAGGACATAGGTGTGATGAAGGACTACGCTGCGCTGCGCCTTCACCACAAGGTTTTATTTCTTTAAATGGCCTAATTCTTCCAGTACCTCTTTGAGCATTATTTTTAGGGTTCTTTTTCCGGAGGAGGTTTTGAAATAGGCTTCGCGTCGCAGGGCATCTGCTTTTCTGGAGTGCCCCTCGAAGTAGATGAGCTTCAGTGGCCTCCTTGGTCGCGTACTTTTATTCAGCCCTTCATTGTGGGCCTGAACCCTTTTCTCAAGATTGGAGGTAAATCCAATATAAAGCTTGTGATCCTTTTCACTAAAAAGGACATAGGTGTAGAAGTAGGTCATAACTGACACCATTTAATATGAAAAAATATCTTGAGGAAAAGGGTACATATCTATGGCAAAAGCCATGAAGGCGAAGAAAGGAAAAGGACCACGTTCTTTCCGAACGCAGTCCTTCATGGCGCCCCCTCAAGGACTTGAACCTTGGACCTACGGATTAACAGTCCGCCGCTCTAACCAGCTGAGCTAAGGAGGCTGGTTTTATGTCTTTGGTGCTCCTTTCTTAAAAGAGCGACGCAAATCTACTACTTTAGAAATAAAAGTGCAATATTTGCGAAAATTTTTTTAAATAATAATATCCATGAGTTTATTAACCGTTGGTACTGTTGCCTTTGACGATGTTCAAACCCCATTTGGAAGAGCTGAGAAGATTGTCGGTGGTGCCGCTACCTATATAGCCCTTTCCGCTTCTTACTACACAGATGACATTAAAATAGTTTCCGTAGTAGGAGATGATTTTCCACAAGAGGTGTTGTCCATGATGGAAAACCGGGGTATCAACCTCGATGGTTTGCAGGTGAAGGAGGGAGAGAAGTCCTTCTTCTGGGCTGGGAAGTACCACAATAACATGAATGAAAGGGATACATTAGATACACAGCTGAATGTGTTGGCCGATTTTGATCCGGTTTTGCCAAAGTCCTATCAAAATGCTGACTATTTGATGTTGGGTAATCTTACACCATCTATTCAGAAGCAGGTGATTGAGCAGATGGCCAAGCGACCAAAGTTAGTGGGGATGGATACCATGAACTTCTGGATGGATACGGCTATGGAAAGCCTAGTAGATCTGCTGAAGCTGATTGATGTTTTGATCATCAATGATGAGGAAGCTCGACAGTTGTCAGGGGAGTACTCCTTGGTAAAAGCAGCAGCATTGATTCATAAAATGGGTCCCAAGACGATTGTGGTAAAGAAAGGGGAACATGGGGCGCTTTTATTCCAAGGTGATCAGGTCTTCTTTGCACCGGCTTTGCCTCTAGCGGAAGTGTTTGATCCAACGGGTGCTGGCGATACCTTTGCCGGCGGGTTTATGGGATATATGGCTTCTACAGATGATCTCTCCTTTGAGAACATGAAGCGTGCTGTTATCTATGGTTCTGCTATGGCTTCTTTCTGTGTAGAGAAATTTGGTATTGAACGACTAACGGAGCTGACGGAGGATGAAATTACAGAGCGGATTGTTCGTTTTGTCCAATTGGTAAACTTCGACGCTAAGTTAAAAGTATAATTTATCGGAAGATAGCTGATGGCAAGCCTTGCCATCAGCTATCCACTTACATCTAATAGGAAACGCACAATAGACTGCTTCTTACCTTCCTACCTTTTTATCCATGCCTTTTGCAAGCTTGTACCTGCACCGCTACATTTTATAAAATATAGACCCGCAGCAAGTTGTTGGACGGGAATTTCAATTCGCTCTTCGGATATCAGGGTTGATCTATTGGTACTTTGGTATAATAGCCTTCCATCCGTGGCGATCAACTGGATTTGATATTTGTCTAACTTTTGTTCACTCGTAATTTTGAGTCGAAGCCTATCTTGACTTGGATTTCCTAATATTTGAAAATCAAGATCGGAGGGAGAAAGTAGATCTTTTGTATTATTTACAATCAGAGGCCGTGAGTAGTATAGACTAGGGGGTTCTTCTCCATCCGTACTGGTATTGTAGACCATTAGTGGAGTGAAATTGTCTGCTTCTATCCACGCATACTGGGTATCAGTTATATTCGATAAGTTATCCTTTTCAATGATAACCATTCGCAACACATTTTCGTAGGTGCCAAAAGGGGTGATCAGTGTGCCAAATCCATCTACCTCCACGGTACCTTCACGCTCCCCATCAAAGGTGATAGATCCTGGTATCCCACTAGTGAACTGGGAGGTATAACTGTAACTATCCTGATAGCTAATCGGAAACCGAATCACGTCTTCGGGTTTATTAAAGGTGGTTAGAAAATTGATATCCTGATTAGAAGCGGAAACGACTCCCATTAAGCTCATCGAATCCATATTGGCTTGATAGTAATTGTATATGCCAAACTCTTTTAGGTGCCAGCAGAAGTCTGCATCCGGGAACAAATTGCTACCTACCGCACTACTCAATGGCAGAATTTCGAAATTGAGGGATTGGGCAGTATTTTGATCTAGGCCAGCAAAGTCCCAGGTTTGATTAGCTCCTGCTGATCCAGGACTGAAATTCGTGGCTTCAAGAAACTCTACTTCCCATTTGTCTCCATCAGTGGGTATAAAACCTGAATCAATGATAGGTTGACTATGAAGTGAAAAAGAAACTAAGACACAAAGAGTAAATAGTAAGAAGGTTCTAAAGGAAAGCATAGGTTGGATTTTGGTGATAAACTCAAAGGTTTATACCAAGCCCAACAGAAAGGTAAACATATAGAATCTTATTATTCCTTATTAGCTAACTGCCCACAGGCGGCATCTATATCCTTCCCCCGACTTCTTCTAACAGTTACCATGACATCATTTTTCCGGAGGTGTCTGGCGAAGTCATCGATCTTATGTTCCGCTGATTTGAGAAAGGGGGCGCCATCAATAGGGTTGTATTCGATGATATTTACTCGAACGGGGAAAGACTTACACAGCTTAACTAGATTGGCTGCATCTTCTAGGCTATCATTGAAGTTCTGAAAGGTAATGTATTCGTAACTGATCCGATTTCTTGTTTTCCGATAAAAGTATCGAAGCGATTCCATAAGTGCTTCCAGATTATTCTGCTCATTGATGGGCATGATCTGGTCCCGCTTCTTATCGTCGGCCGCGTGGAGGGATAAGGCTAGGTTAAATTTAACTTCATCATCTGCTAATTTCTTAATCATTTTAGCGATGCCTGCAGTGCTAACCGTAATCCGCTTAGGGGACATGTTTAGCCCTTCAGGAGAAGTAATCAAATCGATACTTTCCATCACATTTCGATAGGCCAGCAAGGGCTCGCCCATACCCATGTAGACAATATTGGTCAAGGGGTGATCGAAGGTTTCTAGCGATTGCTGATTAACCGCCACCACCTGATCATAAATCTCCCCTGCATCCAAATTCCGATGGCGCTTCATTTGCCCTGTCGCACAAAACTTACAAGTAAGACTACATCCTACTTGCGAAGAAACGCAAACCGTATATCTACGATCAACTGGAACGGGGATCAATACCGATTCAATCATATATCCATCATGTAGTCGAAATCGGGACTTTATGGTTCCATCCAAACTTTTCTGGACTTTATCGATTGTGATCGTATTTATACTGAAGTGATTGACCAAATTTTCTCGGAGCTTTTTCGGCAAATTCGTCATTTGCTCGAAAGAGTTGGCACCTTTCTTCCACAGCCATTCATGGATCTGTTTGGCCCTGAACTTTGGTTCACCCATGCCAGTCAAGATATCCTGCAAAGCAGGTAGATCCAATAACCTAATATCTTTCTTCTCTATCCCTGTATTCATGTTGCAAAGATAAGCTATTCTATACCAATCTTGTTCACCCGCCTTATTTAGTGGCGAATTTGGGTGTGTTCTGGCGGATCGACTATTTTATTGGGATTTCCTGGCATTGCTGTTTCATCCATTCGACCTCTTCCTCATTGAGATGAGGAGAAAGTTGATCCAGCACCTTTTGGTGATACTCGTTGATCCATTGGACTTCTGATTCTTCTAGCAGTTGCAGATCAATCAATTGCTGATCAATAGGGAAAAGAGTTACCGACTCAAAAGCAAGGAAACCTTTAGCCTCCTGATTTTGGGAGGGAACGCATAGCATCAGGTTTTCAATACGGATACCATAATTATCTTCCAAATAGTAGCCAGGTTCATTCGATGTTAACATCCCAGCTTCGAAAGCAGTGCTTCCACGAGAAGTTGTTACCGTCGTAGCAAAACCCTGTGGAGGTTCGTGTACATTTAAGAAAAAACCGACGCCATGCCCGGTACCATGACCATAGTTAAGTCCTTCACGCCAAAGAAACTGCCGAGCTAACACATCCAATTGTACTCCCGTTGTTCCCTGTGGAAATTCAATGTTAGAAAGCGCAACGAGTCCCTTTAAAACAAGGGTGAAGTGACGCTTCTGTGCTGCTGTTGGCTCTCCCAGCGTGGTCGTCCTGGTGATGTCGGTAGTACCTTGTAGGTATTGACCTCCAGAATCTAGTAGTAAGATTCCATCGGCAGTGATGGTAGCACAACTGTCTTGTTCCGCATGATAGTGAATGATAGCTCCGTTTCCTTTGTAGCCTACGATAGCAGGAAAACTCTCACCATAATAATCTGCTCCGGCTTTTCGAAATTGGTCTAGCTTTTGTCGCACCTCGACTTCTGTTGTAGAATCATTTTCGAGTTGTTGATCTAGCCAACGGTAGAACTTTGTCAGTGCCACGCCATCCTTAATCATTGCTTTTTTGATCAAGCCGACCTCTGTGTCATTTTTGATAGCCTTGAACTGACGCGAAAAATTAGGACCGAGCAGGCGTTTGCGAGCCGGGATGGATTCGTACAAGCGAATACTGACTGTGTCCTGATCGCAAAGTACATCCTGTTTGGAGCCCAAGCCTGTTAAAAAGGGAACAATGTCTTCATATGGTCGAAGAAGAATTCCATCTATTTGCAACTTTTCTTGCAAATCTGCTGGTATTTTTTCTGCATCGACGAACAAGTAGGAAAGTATATGCCCCACCATTAAGTAGGAGATACAAACAGGATTGTAGTCCACATCATTGGAGCGAATGTTGAGAATCCAAGCGATGTCGTCTAGCGTGCTGACTAACTGGAATCCCGCATTTCTCTTCTTTAATTCCGCGGCAATCCGATTTAGTTTTTGAAGCCGGGGCTCTCCGGTTACGTCTGGCGCCAATTCGAAGACAGGGGTACTGGGAAGGGGAGGCCTGTTTTTCTGCCAGATTTCATCCTCCAACTGTAAATCGGGGTCAATCTTGATCCGCTTTGAGCGGAAAAGATTTTTCATGTACTGAACTTGCCCCACTGTAAATAGGCTGCCATTGAAACCTACAACAGATTTTTCTGGTAGCTGCGCTGCTAGCCAAGGAATGTGTTCTGGGGCATGTGGAATCTTCTGTTTACAAAGAGAGATCCCACTCCCTGGCAGTTCATTTTCGGCCTGCAGGAAGTACCTAGAGTCTGTCCAAAGTCCCGCTTGTTCGGGAGTAACTACCAAAATTCCTGCTGAACCAGTGAACCCACTGAAGTGGGCACGTGTTTTCCAATGGGCAGCAACGTATTCACTTTGGTGGGGGTCAGCACTTGGGATTAAATAGGCAGCAAGACCTCTTTTTTTCATAGCGTCTTGCAAAGCCTCAATGAGCGCTTTTTTTTCATTTGCCATAAGCTATCTGTTCTTTGATCTGCGGATGAAAAAGCTTTTAAACCAGTAATAATGTATTACAAAAAGGTGAATGTGTTTTGTTTCTAATAGCTTTTGCGGCTTCCCTTTTCTTTAAAAAAGGCTTATATTGCGATTAAGCAAATCTGAGAAATTGGGCTAAATCATAAGGCCGTTGAAATTAATAAATTGCAATTAAAAAATTGTAACCGGGGTTGAGAGATTCCGTTATAGTAGTTAAACCGGAGTAACATGCTAAGGCAAACATTAAGCCAAAAAATGCTGCAGAAGTTGTCTCCGCAACAGATTCAATTGATGAAACTGTTGCAGGTTCCTACTGTGGCCTTGGAGCAGCGGATCAAAGAGGAGTTGGAGGCTAATCCTGCCTTAGATGAAGGGGTAAGCGAAGAAAACTCAGAATTTGAACAACAAGAAGATACCGCACTCAATTCCACAGAAGACCAAGGAGATGATGAATATCAAGATGACTCGTACGATTTTGACGAGTATATCAACGATTATATAGAGGACGATCCAGCTTCCTATAAGCTTAGGAGTGATAATAGCTACACCGATGAGGAAGAAAAAACAATCCCCATTGCTGTAGAAGATTCTTTTCACGATTATTTAGAGCAGCAGTTAGGTCTGCTAGCAATGAAGGATGAAAAGGAGGAAATTATTGCTCAGCAAATTATTGGTAGTATCGACGATGATGGCTATCTCCGAAGGGAACCCATTGCCATTCTAGATGACTTGATGTTTTCTCAGAATATTTTTGCGGAAGAATCGGAGGTGCTTGAGGTGTTGAAAAAGATTCAGCGATTTGATCCACCAGGGATTGGAGCAAGGGATCTGCAGGAATGTTTGAAGATTCAACTGCAACTAAAGTTGGAGCGGGAGGATGTACTGGATGATGATCAGATAAAGTGGCTCAAGTATGGAGTACGAATCATCACTAAGTATTTTGATGAGTTTACTAAAAAACACTATGAGAAACTTATTCGTCAACTTAATGTTACAGAAGCGCAGCTTAAACATGCCATTGATGAAATCCTGAAATGCAATCCCAAACCAGCTAGTGGGTATTCCGGTAACACCAATCGAGGAAGTACGCAGTATATTGTACCTGATTTTATCATAGTAAATCGTGATGGAGAATTAGAACTCTCCTTGAATAGCAAGAATGCTCCAGATCTTCGTATCAACGATCAATACCGTGATATGCTCAAGGCCTACAAAATGAATACCAAAGGGCGTAGAGCTAACCGGAAGGAGAAAGAGGCGGTGATGTTCATTAAGCAAAAGATAGACTCCGCTCGTTGGTTTATTGACGCTATTCGTCAGCGTCAGCAGACTATGTACAACACCATGTACGCTATTATGCAATATCAATATGATTTCTTCTTGTCCGGTGATCAGAAGAAATTACGACCTATGATATTGAAGGATATTGCTGATATCACCGGCCTCGATATATCTACCATCTCGCGGGTTGCCAATAGTAAGTTTGTTCAAACGGAGTTCGGCACAAAACGCCTGAAGGACTTTTTCTCAGAGTCCCTGTCTACAACTGAAGGAGAAGAAGTTTCGACTTTAGAAGTGAAAAAGATTTTGAGAGAGGTGATCGATGCCGAGAATAAGCGCAAACCATTGTCTGACGAAAAACTGAAAGATATCTTGCAAGAAAAGGGCTATAACATTGCTCGTCGGACCGTTGCAAAATATCGAGAACAATTAGGTATCCCAGTCGCTCGCCTTCGTAAAGAATTATAATCTTAAATCGTACTGCCTCTACTACTGAAGGAATGCCTCACCCGCAAGTGAAGCATTCGCCGTAGCTATTTCCTACTAAAAAGGCTGTGTAACCTCTTTTAGAACCGTGGATCCCCAAGGGCAATACCGCTCAATAGCAAGATAATCCTCTAGGTTATCCTCCACGTATTGGGGATTGCCATCGCATACTTCAATAGAAGCGTCAGCTAGCAACCAGTCGTCAGCAAGGAAATACCAACTCCAATTCTGATTAATGGAGCAGTCGCCTTCAATTCGGGCAATTTTTCCATTAATGTGTTGACTCCTTTGCTCCAGCGGCACACTTAGCTGAGCCTCTACAGCGGCAATGACATCTGCCTTGTTGGTCCAGGCATAGAAGGTGTCGCCGCCATCGTTTTGGAACTCAAAAAAGCGAGTTCCTGCAGGAATTTCGATGTCGCAGATCGAGGTGTCATCATCTTTTTTGCAGGAAGCGAAAAAGATGCATAGGCATAGACCTAAAACGGTCAGGTGATTGATTTTCATAATGATTCCTTAAAATTTATGATTATGAACAGTTTTTACCAAAAGCAGCTAAGCAATGCTCAATAGAAAAGCATCATTGGGCATTACCCAAACAAGTTGATCGAGGGTTGGTGAAAATAGTCTCGTGGTGAGTATGAGGGTAGGTAAGCAGTGGAGAAGATATAGTTCTTGATTTCCCCACTATGTATATGCATAAACGGGCAACTACCACCCAACAGTTGGGTAGCTTAGGGTATTTTTAGGAATCTTTAACACAATCCTTATCTGCCGAAACCAATCTCGTCTAAAATAATTACGCCCTTTTGAGTCTGGTCAAAAAGAAATTGGATTTGCTCTATAGCATTGAAGTCAAAGGATGCGGGAGCCTCAAATTGCTGCCAAGGAATAGCAAAAGTTTCCGTTGTTATCTCCCAACTGTTGGAAAATTGCTGTGCGTCCAGTTGTTTACTTTTGGTGTATTGTACTTTCAGTCTTGGTGCGATGGCCTTATGTTTACTCAATACGATGCTAGCCATTTGCCCACTGGTATCCTGCAGAACTAGCGTCATATCTAGCTCCGGATCTTCTCCCTTGAACTTTGGTAAGCGTGTCGGGTTTCCGGCAGCGGCGGTGAAGAGCAATTCTTGGCTTCCTCGTGACAGCGTGTCTGGAAGTCGAAGGTGGTATTGAGTTATAGAATCTAGCCTAAGGCTATCGCCATAATCCCATCCGATGACTACGGCATTGTTACCCTGTATCATATTGTTTCTATACTTCAACTGTTCTTCTTTCCAGATCTTCGGGAAAATGGCCTTGGTAAGAACCCCTCTAGGTTCCCTAGCGGCATCAATGTCTTCTTCAAAGTTGGCTACTATCAGAGCTTTGGTATCCTTATAGTGACCGAGGTATATCCCATCGGGGAGCCAATCATTTCCATGGCCGGTGTGCTTGAAGAGGGAGGCATATGGGCTAGCCTTCGAATCATCTGTCGTTGCCAATTGAGCAAAAGCACCAATGAAAACTTTGGCTACTTTTTCCTGATCTGTTCTGGAAATGATTGGAAAAGTATTAAGGAGCCAATTATAAGGGGAGCCAAAATCTGTTCGGTCCCAGGTACTGTTGAATTGACCATGGTTGGCGCCATGAACGTAGATACCTGTTTTTACCCAATTCTCACTCGTATCGGTTTGGGAAATTCGTTGATATTGCCTTAACCCAAAGAAACCACTCTCATCCGCATCATAGGATCCTTGCAGGGAGAGAAAGTGGATGTTCTCCAATTTCATTTGTCGGTCATAGCGGTAATCCGTTGGAGCAATAGCTACGATCCCCCTGATGCCGAAACCAAAGTTGAAAGCCTCCTGTGCATTATCGGGAAATCGAGGGAGCCGATTAAAGGCGGCCGCAATTGAGACTGCTTCACCACCTCTTGAGTGCCCAATCAAGACAATCCGATCGAGATCAGCTTTTTGGTATAAATCATGATTGGCATCTCGACTCCAAATGGACCATTGTTCGAGATGCTTTAGTAAAAGCCAAGCGCGAGTTGGCATTTCTTTCCCTCTAAAATCACCAGACCAGGTTCCATTCAGAAAGTTCTCATCTATCGATACCGCAATCATACCTTGGCTGGCCAGTAACTCACCCAGGTAGGCATAACCTTCATCGGAATAATCTTCCATCGAATGATTACCATGAACCATTAGCACCAAAGGAGCTGGAGTGGTTCGCTCTGGGAGGAATACTCTACCGTTCAGCGGAAAACTATCTACTCCGAATCCCCAATACTTTTCTCGCCATTTTTTCTTTTTCCCTTTCCAATCTGGTAGTAGGTTTTTGGCATTAACAGAAGACGTTTTATAACGTACGGCTGCATTGAATGCTGCCCTTTTCCGATCATTCCCGCTAC
Source organism: uncultured Lewinella sp. (assembly GCA_913057785.1). GTDB lineage: Bacteria > Bacteroidota > Bacteroidia > Chitinophagales > Saprospiraceae > DT-111. The sequence continues at coordinate 9,882 of CAJXPD010000235.1, forward strand.
CATAAGTGAATTCCTCATAGGTGAAACTACCAGGAGTTGAAGGATCATTCACCCCTTGCTCCGCCATTGATGGGCTAGGGGCGAGTCGCTCAAAGGAGATCGGATAGGCTGGTTTGCCCTCCGACTGAAGCCACGAAATGCCCCATACGATGCTAACTGTCCCGAGGATTAAACCGAGCCAGGCCCAGTTTCGTCCAGGTTTAGCGCGCTTTGGATGTAGGAGAATGGATAAGCTCCCCCCTAGGAGGATACTTAAACCGATCATTAGCCATATGGTGGGCTGGTATATTTGACTAGGCCAACGGAATGGAATTAGGCGAAAATAGAGGAGAGCTACTACCGCTCCTCCGATAGCTAGCAGGATCCGTCGGGGACTAGATTCCAATACTTTTATTATCACCCCAAGTAAAAACGCACTTGCGAAGTAGATACCGATTCCACTTAGGACTCCAGCAAATAGCAGTACCATTGGTGGAAGCCAAAAGAAGCTTGAAAGAAAACCAGCGGTCCCGGAAACCAATGTCACCAGAAAGATCAAGCCTAATATAGCTCCGACCCAGAAATTCGGGGTTTGTGAATCAGCTTGTGGTGGTTTAGTATTGGCCCAGACTTCTTTTAGCCATGGCTGCATCATGTTGGATAGGGTTTAGGTGTTTATATAGGAAATCAATGTTTAACTGGGCATCGTTTATGGATTGCTCAGAAACTGTTCTGCGATTCTGAAAGGTAAATTATTTAACCTGGCACTGCTCAAGTTTACTAAGGTAACCACTACCAGTTCTTCTTCAGGGAAGATCAGGAGATAACTCGTTCCTCCTACAGAGCCTCCACTGTGTCCAAACCATTTTCTCCCCTTTTTATCTTCTCCACTCCTCCAACCCAGACCATAGTTGATGCTTTTCCCCGCTTTGGTTTTTTGAGAAGTAGTTAACATTTCCAAACTACCTTCAGCCAAATAGTCGCCGTAAATATGACCGTGTGCAAACCGAATCAGGTCCTCGGAAGTAGACAGGAAGCCTCCTCCCGCCCATTTGTAACTATTGTCTACATAGGGCGCCTCTTGAATCTCATTATTGTTGACCAGGTAGAAATGGACTCGGTTGGCTTGTTCTCGATCCGCATGATCTGGATAGGTGTTGGAAAGCTGAAGCGGATCAAATACCGCAGTTTGCATAAAAGAGAGAAAGTCTTCCTTGGCTGCATTTTCAATAGCTGCACTGATCAGGTTCCACCCATAACTGCTGTAGGAGTATTGTGTCCCGGGTTCATTGATCAGTGGGTCATCTTTGAAGATATCTAGCCCCTCCCCAACGGTCTCGTATTTTTTTTGACTCATAAATTCTATACCGCGATAATGGCGGATACCAGCTAAATGTCCGGCAAGTTGTCGCAGACTAATGGGGTGCTTCTTTTCTGGAAATTCTGGAACATAGGTTTGAATGGGAGCATCCAAATCTATCTTATTGGCTTCCACCAATTTAATCATAGCAGCAGCAGTTAGTGGTTTAGAGATGCTACCGATACGGAATAAGCTTTGCGCTGGATTTATGGGTTCCTTGGCTGCAATATTAGCATAGCCAAAGCCTTCGGACCAAACAAGCTTTCCTTTCTTTGCCACTGACACAGCCACTCCAGGAAATAAATTGTCATTGCTGGTTTTCTGAACAATCGTTTGGGCTTTATCAATGGCAATCGTCCGTTTTTGGGCGAAAATGAGAACTGGCAAGCTTATGAAGAGAAGAGCGATGAACTGTCTTTTCATGTCAGGCAATTTTTCTTTTTTGAGAAAAGAATGGATGTGATTAATACCGGAATTTAGATAATTCTTGATAAAATCGGGCAAGAAGATCATTCTATTCGCTGACCTATGGAATTTGACTACACTTATTGGAACCCATTTTTACCGGAGGAGATAGCTCAATTATTTTCTGATTTTTCAGCACCTTGGTGTATAGCAGGGGGATGGGGATTAGACTTGTTTATGGGTAATATTTCTCGGAAACACGATGATATTGATGTAGTGATCTTGAGGAAACATCAAGCTCTTGTATTTGAGGTTTTTTCAGGATTCGAAATATTTGTGGTCGACCCTCCGGGGACACTAAGACCTTGGTCCTTGGGAGAGTACCTGTCTGCACCTCTATATAATATCTGGATTCGGGAAGAAACCCAAGGCCCTTGGAAGGTACAGCTTATGCTACAAGACCATACGGAGGAAAAGTGGCAATTCCGAAGAGATCATTCCTTCACAGGACCCATTGACGAGTTAATGATCCGGTCCAAATCAGGTATACCTATATTGAATCCACTGATCCAACTACTGTATAAGGCCAAAGATATCCGAACAAAAGATCAGCATGATTTCAACGGACTGTTGCCTTTTCTCGACCCTGATCAGAAAAAATGGCTACACGATAGAATAAAGCGAGTTTATCGCTTACCACATCCTTGGTTAGATTCACTGTTAGTTCTCTAAGGCGAAAGCTACATAGGCATCTCCGGATGGCAGGCCAAGTTTCCCACCTCCGCAGGCGATGACAATGTATTGTTTCCCGTCTACGGCATATATAGCAGGTGTAGCGAAGCCGGCCGCTGGTAAATCAGCCTCCCACAACACTTCCCCATTTTCCTGTGAAAAAGCTCTGATTTTTTTGTCCATGGTCGCTGCGATAAAAATCAAACCACCAGCTGTTACAACAGGACCGCCATAGTTTTCTGTGCCGGTCGGTTCCATACCCTCAGCTTCTAGTTCTGCATGAGATCCCAAGGTGACTTTCCAGGCTATTTCTCCCTTGTTTAGATCAATGGCATTCAGCGTACCCCAAGGGGGCTTGATAGCAGGGTATCCATCTGGATCCTTGAATCGCTGATAGCCATTCATGTAATAAGGGTATGGCCAGTTTTCTCTTCCTGCATTTTTTCCGCGATATGCTGGAGCATTTTCCTTCTCGAGGATAAAGGCAGCTAAAGCCTCTTTATCCTCCTCTTCTAGATGTTCAAAGGCTGGCATCACCCCTTTCCCTTTATTGATGATGGCTATTACTTCGGGCTCTTGGAGTCGATTCTTCAGTCCGAGGAGTGTGGGAACAGTGGCGTATACATTTCCTCCCTTACGATCTTTTCCATGACAGGCTAGGCAATACACATTATATAAACTCTTTCCCTTCTCTACCATTGAAGTCCCATCATAAGTTTCATGCGGGATCATTTGTAGAATCCAAGGAATATCGCTTCCATTTACGTACATCATGCCCTTGCTATTATCAAAGGCTGCTCCACCCCATTCTCCCCCACCGTCAAAACCAGGAAGAACGATTGTTCCTTCTAAGGTGGGTGGAATAAATGGATCTCCTTCTATACTCTGCTGTAGGATTGTATTGGCATAAGTATTTGCTTCTGGGGTTCGATCGGTGACATCCTCAGGAAGCATGCGATTTCTAGAGAAGGGCGGCGGTTTGGTAGGAATGGGTTGGGTTGGCCAAGTACTCTCTCCCTGCAAGTCTGAAGCGGGAACAGGAACTTCCTCTATAGGAAATAGAGGTTCCCCTGTTTCGCGGTCGAAAAGGAAAACATAAGCAGATTTGGTGATTTGAGCCACTGCTTCGATTTGCTTCCCATTATGGGTGACTGTAACAAGATTGGGTGGAGCAGGAAGGTCTCGGTCCCAAACGTCATGATGTACAGTTTGGAAATGCCAAATACGCTCACCTGTTTCCGCATTAAGTGCGATCAAAGAATTTGCAAAGAGGTTTTCTCCTTCTCTATCTCCTCCATAAAAATCATAGGAGGCCGAACCAGTGGGTACGAATACAATACCTCGTTCTTCATCCAGACTAAGTCCAGCCCAAGAATTGGCCCCTCCCATTCGCTTGTATGCTTCAGCTGGCCAGCTTTCATATCCAAATTCACCAGGTTTTGGGATGGTGTGAAAGATCCAAGCCATCTCTCCGGTTCTGACGTCAAAAGCTCGAATATGACCTGGAGCCGCACCCGTAGCTTCATTTACTCGTGCCCCTTGGATGATCAAATCCTTATAAACAATGCCTGGTGTGTTGGCTACAATAAAGAAGTCAGCGAACTCCTCTCCCAGTCCAGTATGTAGGCTAACCTTTCCATTTTCCCCAAAGGAGGTAATGGGGTCACCTGTATCTGCATTGATGGCATAGAGGTAGTCCTTGGCTGTACAGAGAATCCGCCGTTCATTACCATCTGTCCAAAAGGATAAGCCTCGGTTGACCCCCATTCCGAATTGCTTGTAGTTTTCGGCGGCGAAGGGATCAAATTCCCATATCTTTTCTCCTGTATCTGCATTCAAGGCAAAAAACTTAAGCTTTGGAGAGCTACCGTAAAGGATTCCGTCAATAATCAATGGATTACACTGAATCTGGGTACGCCCCAAAGTATCTCCATCTCCTGTATGGTAAATCCAAGCTTCCTGAAGTTGATTGACATTTTCTGGCGTGATCTGCTTCAGCGGGGAGTATTGATTAGAGCCAGGGCCGCCCAAATAGTGTGCCCAATCCATATTCTCTAATTCAGTTTCTTGTTGACTTTGACAGGATGTCAAAGCCAGAATTCCGATTACATATACTAGTAGTCGCATAAAATTAAGTTGGTAAGCTCGTTTCGTTTATTCTGTTGGTTTATAACCTTCCGCCCAATTCATCGCATACCAGAGGGCAGCATCCTTTCTTTTTTTCCATTGGTGCATTGCTGCAATGCTCTGGTCAAAGAAAGATTCGGTTAAAAGATGATTTTCAATAATGACAGATCTAGCTCCATCTACTACTCCAATTATGTTGTCGACAAAAGCCTCAAAGGTGCTGTTGCCCGCACAATCTCCAAAGAATATGAAGGTGTTGCGGATCTTGTGCATACCAGCTTCATGTAGGAGATGAACCAGTCTTCGCCCAACATATGGGTCATTTCCCAATCGATCATAAGAGCGGATGTAGGCTTGCCAGAGCTCGTTGAAGCCAGGGCATTCGGGATATAATCTAAATATGTCATGATCATCGTCAGCTATCACTAATCTTCCCCCAGGCTTGCAAGCTGCAGCCATCTGCTGCACTACATTGGCGGGTTGTCGAACATGTTCCAAAACAAACCTAGCATGTACTAGGTCAAAACTTCCCCACTCTTCTTGTTGCAGTGGTAGTTGGGTCGCATCCCCTTGCCGGAAACTTACCAACTCTTCCTCATTGCTGGAACGTGCAAAATCAATAGCCTGCCGGAGTTGTTCCTGATCCCTTTCGATTCCGAGTACATATGGCTTCTGCGAAGCAGCCTTGGCCATGGAGCGAGTGAACTGCCCCAAGCCACTTCCTATGTCTAGAATCCTTCGTTCTGCACGAATTTTCATTTCCTTTAAACAAGCCTTATTGAGTAGGGTATTCAAAAGAGAAAGGCGAGCTTGTTCCTCCGGAGATGTTCCGTGGATGTAATGAGAATCGGACTGATGTGATGCAGAAGACATGTTGTGGATAATTGATATTATACTAAGATAATAATATGCTAAAATAATATAGATAAAACCGCCATTGTCCTGCACTGTATCAGTTTCTAGTGTTAGTATAAATACTATTTGGTATGTAAATTAAGTTGCCTTCTTTTGACTGAATTGGTAAGCTGAATTTGAATTGTGACTTTGCATCGGCATTATAATGAGCTAGATAGTATGTAGAAACAAGGTGAGTTTGTAAATTCGTGCCCTTCTACAGTGGGCTCAAGCAATGGCCTGAATCTCTTTTAATTAGCCTGACAAAATCGATCTGTTTTGATCATCAAATTTCACATACAATATCACACCCAGTGGGGACAACAGTTGGCGCTAGTTGGGAACCATCCTAGTTTAGGGGGTGGCTCAGTACAATTAGCAAAAAGACTTGAGTATTTCCAGGATGGGAATTGGATCAGCTCTATTGAAATAGAACCCGATTTTCCTTTACAGTACCGATACGTGGTACTGGACGATCATAGAAATATATTGGACGAAGAGTGGGGCGATCTGCGAAACCTTGAATTGAAGAATGAAAGACTTGAACACTTATCTGTCTTTGATAGTTGGAGGGCAAAAGAAGCAAGCCAGAATGGTTTATATAATTCCGCCTTCACCTCTGTGATTTTTGGCCGGGAAGACTCCAAACGCAAAGTAGTTAAGAAGCTAGCGGAAGGGACTATTCAGTTTTCGATCCGTGCGGTAGCTGTACCAAAAGGGTTACAGCTCTGCGTGCTAGGAAACCATCCAGATCTAGGGAATTGGGATTACTCTAAGCCCCTATTGTTAACTGATCAAGGATTCCCCACTTGGATCGGGCAAATTCAGCTTATACAAGACTATCAATTAGAGTATAAATATGCTCTTTATGATCCTTCAGCGGGTAGAGTTACTCAGTTGGAACAGGGTGTGAACCGGAAAGTAGCAATAGGTCAAACAGATGGGAAGAAAACGGCATTATTCCTGGTCGATGAGTACATGAAAATCGAAGAGCGAGCCTGGAAGGGGGCTGGTCTGGCTATTCCTGTATTCTCTTTGCGTAGCAAGGAGGGATTTGGAGTGGGAGAGTTTAATGATCTAAAGGCTTTGGCAGATTGGGCAGAACAGATCAATATGCAAATGATCCAAATCTTGCCCATCAATGATACCACAGCAACCTATACCTGGGTAGATTCCTATCCTTATGCGGCGATCTCAGTGTTTGCTTTGCATCCCATGTATCTACACATGCAGGAGATAGATGGCTTTACAGGAGTCGTAGATCAGAAAATTTTTGCAGCGGAGCAGGAAGAGCTAAACCAGAAGGAGGTAGTTGATTACGAACAGGTAGTTAAGTTAAAGTTGAAGTATGCTAAGGACATTTATAATGTGGTTGGCAAGGACTTCTTGCAACGTAAGGACTTTAAGAAATACCTGAAGGAGAATCAACACTGGTTGAAGCCCTATGCTTTGTTTTGCTTCTGCAGAGATAAATATGGAACAGTTGATTTCAAGCTTTGGAAAGAGCATCAGGTTTATTCAGATAGCTTGCTCAAAAAAGCCACAAGCTCCCGAAGTGCTTCCTATGAAGAAATTACTTTTCAGTATTTCTTACAATTTTACCTAGATAAACAGCTGAAGGATGCGGCCGCCTATACTCGAAGCAAAGGTGTGGTGTTAAAAGGTGACATTCCGATCGGTATTTATAGAAATAGTGTAGATGCTTGGACTGCGCCTAAGCTCTATAATATGGGAGGGCAATCCGGTGCTCCCCCTGATCCCTTTGCGGCTGCCGGACAGAATTGGGGTTTTCCGACCTATAACTGGGCAGAGATGGCCAAGGACGATTACACTTGGTGGCAAAACCGCCTACGACAGCTTTCCGATTATTTTGATGCCTTTCGCATTGATCATATTCTTGGGTTTTTCAGAATCTGGGAGATACCCTGGGAGCAGATCGAAGGTACAATGGGTTTTTTCAACCCAGCCTTGCCGGTTTGGCTTGAAGAATTTTCAGAGAGGGGTATTGAGTTTGATGAGGAAAGGTTTTGCCGTCCTTACATTACGACACAGATTTTAGAGCAGGTATTTGGTGCTCGGCAGGATGAAGTTACATCCGTCTTTTTGAATGTAGAGCTTTCGACGGGAAGATTCCAAATGAAGGAAGAATTCAGTACGCAGCGAAGCATCAAGGAGTTCCTAGCGTTGGAGGAAAACGTTGGACTCAGGGATTTGCAAGCAGGACTATTTGGTCTGATAGGAAACGTGCTTTTCTTTAGAGCAAAAGAACAAGATAAACCCGCCTACCACCCTAGAATCGACAGTACAAAAACTACCTCTTTTCAGGCATTAACTCCTGTACAGCAAGCGCGGGTCCGAGACCTATACAATGACTATTTTTATCACCGACAAGAGAATTTCTGGAAGGATCAAGCCTTGACGAAGCTTCCGGCGATCAAGCGGGCCACAGATATGTTGATCTGCGGCGAGGATTTGGGGATGGTACCGGCCTGTGTTCCTGGGGTAATGAAGGAATTGGACTTCTTTAGCCTGGAGATCCAACGTATGTCAAAGAATCCGGCTAGCGAATTTCTGCAAGCTGGAGATATTCCTTATTTGTCGGTTTGTAGTCCTTCTACCCATGACATGTCTCCGATTCGGGCTTGGTGGGAAGAGAGTGAAAGAGCCCAAATCCAGCGCTTTTATCAACAAGAATTAGGTTTCCAGGGGGAAGCGCCCTATTTCTGTGAACCCTTTGTGGCGCAGGCTATTTTTCAACAGCACCTTGGTTGGCCAAGTATGTGGGCAGTTTTTCCCATTCAAGATATTCTGGCAGTTGATTCAAACGTTCGAAGGACTAATCCTTTTGATGAGCGAATTAATGAACCAAGCAATCCTCAACATTATTGGCGATACAGATTGCACATAAGCCTGGAGGAACTTCAGGAGCTAACCGATCTCAATCGTTGGATTCGGGATATGTTAGTGAAGAGTGGCAGGTCCATCTAATTAACCCAAATTGCGATGAACGAGCGCAAATGTTTGACGCATTTGGGCTCCAAAGAATGAATCGCAACTTGC
>CAJXPD010000236.1 GCA_913057785.1 uncultured Lewinella sp.
AGGCTCAAAAAGAGCCTCGCCAGTAAATCCAATACTTTGGCCTCGTCGGCAGGAAATAAGTTTAAATCAGTTCATGGTCTTTATTTTCAGTTTATCATAAACAGTCTGGTTCATCTGGAAAAATCCTGAAATTTTTTCCCCAGGCCGTAAACCTATCTAAAAAGAACTCCAAAGGATCGCTGTAGGATTCATCATCTCTGGTTGTAGGGTGGTATTGAAGATAGGTCAACAACTCTAGTAGAATTCTATAAATAGTCTCTTTACCAAGAGATATTCAGAACCACCACGGAATCCATCGCCCTGCCCTGCTTTCATTGCTTATTTCATCCAACTTTGGGTGTTATCGTATCCAATTGATTCATATTTGTCGAGCAAGTAAATATGAATATCCGTTGTTGGACTAGGGTGCTTTTTTATTTCTTCTTCTGACATCAACTTTGCCCTGTTAGAATCATTATGGGTTTTGCCGATTTAGTTACCAATTTCTTGATTAGTTCTTCTTGCTTAGGATTAACTTCAAGGCCTAAGCTAGGAAGCTCTTTCATAATTCCATCTACTGATCTTGAACAAACTTCGATCTGTTTGATTTCAGGAATGAGGTTTAGTTGAAAATTGGTTAAATCTATCCTTGAACCTATTTGAAAAGTCCCACTCAAGCACTCACCTACAATCCACAAATAAGGTCTTCCTGCTATTCTAAAAGCGGTTTCGAATGTAAATTCTCCTTGTATCTCCGCATGCCAATCATGACCACATTTTCTGCATTGCTTCGCGTAAGGAGTTCTGGTAAGGTATTTACAGATGGGACACTTGTTTAAGGTGTACTCTTCCGGGGTATCTTCTTTGATTCGTTTCCCAATATTTATCACGAATTGTTCGAAACCATTTTGAATCAAATTCTTTGTTTCGTTATTCTCCTTGACGCCGAATGTTGAGAAAATCTTTTCTTTTTTCCGCTCGTATTCATCCAATGATTCATAGTTTTCAGGTTTCCCAATTTTATATCCGAAACCATAATATCTAATTGTATCTCTTTCGACCTCGGTCATTAGTCGAGGGAAATAGTCGATTATATATTTAGCTTCTTGGTAGTCCATTTTTTAGTTGATTTTTCGTGGTGGGAAGGTGTCTGGCTCCCTTTTCATATTCCCCTTGTTGGTTCCTACTCACCGAAAACTTATTCCCTTGGCATCAGATTGCATACACTTTGTTAGGTGTTCTTCCCAATATACTTTAGAGGTACTGCCAGGCATTATGATAGCCTAATTGATCATGATCCTCTTAAGCCTATTCCCAGCTTAACATAAGCAATACATCAAATTTTCTTTTTGAGTTCAGTTTTCATCTAAAACTTTTCATGATTGGAGTCATTGCTCTAGTTATTGGCTAAGGATGTTTACTTGGTGTTGAACATCTTTCCATTCTTGATCACCACATCAGGATGCTTTAAATGACTAAGGTCTTCCACCGGGTTTTCCGCTAAAATCAAAAGATTGGCTTTTTTGCCCACTTCAATAGATCCAATGCTATGCTCTTCTCCGATCATTGCGGCATTGACGAGGGTAGCAGCTTGCAGAACCTCCATCGGTTTCATGCCTACATCCATTTGCAAGGCCAACATTTCTTGAAGAAGTGGTACGGGAGCGGAGAAGTCGGATAATGCCAAATCGGTTCCCACCCCAATCTTTACCTCATTCTCATAGGCTAGTCTGGTAAGTGATACTCCATATTGATACAAAGTAGAGTCCGGAAAATACCGTTTGTAAACACAGAGGGTAGCATCTAATATGGTTTGCTTGCCCCTCATCTTTTCAATTAGGCTAGCGAAGCTGGGGTCTTTGAAATTAAAGTCTTCATGCTTTCTATGCCTGTTGGCTGCCGAAGAAGGAATTTCCTCCTCCCCTTCCCACGCTAGGTAAGTAGCGTGTGACATGACATCTACTCCTGCTTCACACACTTCAGAAGGTCTGGCCGGAAAAACGCAAGAGTGCGCCCACACCTTCATTTTTTGTGCATGAGCTGCTTGTACTATATTTTCTATGTGGCCAGCATCCAAGTCAGCATAGATTTTGATCCCAGTGGCCCCCGTTCCTCTGGCCTCCGCAATAATCTTATCTATGTCGGAGTCAGCCTTTATGGCACGCATCCAGGGAGCTGTGCCAGCCGGTATTCCTTGTGCAGCTGCCCGGGTCCTCGGTTCTCTGAAGAATGTTTGACCAGCTACTAGGGCGGAAAAATGAATATCTGGGGACGGTATCTCATCCAAGGAAGCTTGTCTGGATAAATAGCAAAGATATCGTGCATCACCGGCCATGTCTCTGACTGTCGTTACCCCATTCTTCAAAAGATAGTCAAGTCGGTCCAGCGTTATTTCTAGATTATCCCCATCAGATGGATTGGTTCCCAAATGGACGTGTGCATCGATTAATCCAGGTGCAACATAATGTCCATTGAAAGTTAATGTTTGAATGGAATCATGGTCGCTGTAGGTATCTGCATCCATGATTGCCGCAATCCTACCCGCATCAATGATAAGGGTCTGGTTCTTAACAATCAGCTTCTTGCTAACATCAATGAGGTTGACTTTATGAAGCGCATAAGTACTAAAGTCAAATTGACAATCTCCCCTTTTGCTTTGCGTTAGGAAAAGTACGGCTATCAGAAAAATGATTTTATTGGTCATGTTTGATGGTGTAAAATTGTTTGGGTGTACGACCTGGCCGGTGATCTGGAATTGGGAACAGATCACATAGCACGTTCCAACTTTCCAATATCGGAATCTATTTGACGTAATTCAAATCCTAAGGATTCTTATACCTCTTGGACAGAGGAGTAACATGCTTTCGTACGCTTTCCTTGGGTAGGTCAGCCGACCTTAGACAGTCTGCAAGCAAAAATCTACGCACGAGATTAGAAAGCGAATTTTGTAACGCTAGCTATTTCAGTATGATCTTATTTTTCGTGAGGTTGAAGACCATCTGTTGAACCGTAATATTCATCTTGACCCCTTCATTCGAAAGAATCTCAAAATAATCCTTTTCATTCTGAGGAGGATGCTTGGACAACAATTCCTTTACCTTATCATATCGGCCGCAAGAAGTATCCTGAAGAATGTCATTTGACAAGTTCGCTCCGTTCAATATTTTATAATCATTGGTTACAATTAATTGATTGTTTTCTGGGTTTCGAATCGCAAATTTTGTTGGCGTGCGCTCAATGACACAGGCTTGACCTGGTTCCTTGCCTACGATCATCAATAAGCAGTCAGATGCAATGGGTGTTTGGCAGAGTTTTCTTACTGCTGAATCGTAATCTTGTTCAAATTCCAAAACTTGTCTAATCAAGAGTGTTACTGGAGGTGCCATATTGGGGCCTTCACTGCTCAACACTGCATTGAGGGTAATCGAATAAGAACTAGCTCGCATTCCAGATAAGATTCCAATAAAGCCCGGCCATCCCACGGAGGAATAGATAATCTCATTAGCCTTTTTAAAATGGAATACCTTAGAGTGCGCTTTTAGGGCATTCCTTTCCGACCACCAATCCAGATTTCGTGCATGAATATTTTCAGCATGATTGAGATATGAAAATGAAGTACAGCCAAAAACGAATTTCAAGGCATCATAATACAGGTTAGTGATCAGTATTTGATTTTCCGTGAAGTTGCAAAATTTTCTTACCCCGGCAATCTCTTCAAGATATTCTTTGGGCACATATTCTTGCTTATAGAATTCAATGGCTTCTGTAAAGAAGCTTACATCCCCAAGGTCTTCCAAGTAATACCCAAGGAGCTCGTCTATTTCTTTACCGTAACTGTCCAGTTGATTCCACCTATCAGCAGGTCGCACATCCAAATCAATAATGATCTCTTCCATAGTCCTATGATTTAACAATGGGACAACACCGATTCTTTTGGTAAAAGTTCGGCAAGGATAGACTTTTATTGAGTGGTTAGCAAGCCAGAGTGAGCGCATAGGCGATGGTTCGGTTTAAGCCTATGGATTATTTGCGTCTGTATAAAGGGCGTACTTCTAACCTACTGTTAACTCATCTAACAGCGGGCATCTCATATGACCTCTTACTTAAACGATATCCTACACATTATGCTTAAGGTATCAACAATGAACTATCCCCATAGCTTAAAAATCGATAGTTATGATCTAAAGCTTCTTGATATACTTTCCGCCAATCCTCACCAATAAAAGCAGCAATCAGTAGAATCAAGGTAGAGTTCGGCATATGAAAGTTGGTGATAATTCCATCGCACATTCTAAAGGCATATCCGGGATATAGGAAAATTTCTGTTTGTCCCCCAAGTTGATCAAGCTGGTTTCGATCCATATAGTCCAATACATGCTGCAAAGCGTCCTGCTTATCAATAGCATCCAACTCATACGGTTCTTCCTTTCGAATATGAAAGTCTTCCATATTGTGCTTCAATCTTACACCAAACCAATAAAGACTTTCTAGTGTGCGCATGGAAGTGGTACCCACTGCAATAGTCTGAGTAGCAGAAAGCAGAGATTCAATAGTAGTTCGTTGAATCCATACTTGCTCATTGTGCATTAGGTGTTGGGTAATGTTTTCTGTCTTGATGGGCTGAAAGGTTCCTGCGGAAACATGCAAGGTCACATATTCGATTGGAATATTTTTTGCTTTCAACTCATCCATGATTTCATTTGTAAAATGTAATCCGGCGGTCGGGGCAGCAACAGCACCATCCAATTTCGAATAGACGGTCTGATAGCGTTCTTTATCCTCCTGTTCAATTTCACGCTGAATATAGGGAGGCAGTGGAATTTTTCCGATTTCTTCTAGCAGCTCACTAAAAGTAGTTCCTTCCCATTCAAAGGTCACTTCATCTTCTCCTGTTCTAGTAGCAGTAAATTGTAGAGATTCGTTCCTAAGTGAGGTCCCCTTTTTCCATTTCTTAGCATTACCGATCATACATTTCCAAGTACATCGCTCTCGAGTAAGCATAACCTCCTCATGTACAGCCGATGGCGCCCTTGGCTCTAAAAGGAAGATTTCAATGCGAGCCCCCGTTGGCTTATGGAGGATAATTCTAGCTGGAATTACTTTGGTATTGTTGAAAACCAAAGTGGCTCCTTCAGGTAGTTGATCCACGATGCTAGTGAACTGATCGTGTTGAATCACTCCCTTTCGGCACACCAACAGTTTAGAAGTCCCTCTTTCCTTCGGGGGATGTTTAGCAATTCTAGATTCTGGTAAATCGTAGAAGAAATCGTTTAATTTCAAGCTCAAGTACAGTTTTGATTCAATGCTAGCGGGCCTCTCCAAAGGACTGACCGGCCACTCAAAAACGCGAAATTAAGTAGGAAAATCCTGGATTTAACTTTGAGAGCGTTGTTTTTGTGTCAAATCTCATGGTTTGTGTAGTAGATCGACAGCTATTCTCAGGTCTCAAATATCGCCACAGCCCTAACCGGCGAACCTGTCCCCCCTCTTATTTTCAAAGGCAAGCCTATAAACCTGAACCTGCCTCTTCCAATTAGCAAATGCAGGTTGATCATATTCTCATAATGCGTGAAGTTCAATTCTCCACAAATATGATGGACTTCCCGATTGGAGATACCAGAGACGCCTGGCGACATCGTTTCCACTCCAAAAGCAGCTATTTTCTTCTCTCCTAGCCACCTTGCGGCAGCGATTGAGATGCCAGGGCCATTCTTCCAGTTTTCCTTGTTAAAGTTTTCCCGATAATGGTTCGTATATAGCAAGACCGTATCTCCTTCCTTGATCTCCAAACCTGCTATTTCACAAGCCTTTTCGATTTCACTCGGTTCGATCAATTCCCTTAATCCTTTATGAGAAAAATCCAAACAGATTCCCTCCGTATAGAACATCGTCAAAGGCATTTTGTCGATCGACTTTCCTTTATGTTGAATTTCCATATGATTGATGGCGTCAACATGCGTTCCCGTATGTTCTCCTAGCTCTAGTTTGTGGACGGCAGGTGTCCTAATCTCTGGATTCTCTATTCCATTCCATTCTTCATGTGAATTATGAATCGTCATTTTCACTTGTGGAAGGTCTTTGAATACAGGCATTCCTTCGTAAATCTCCTGGCTTAGATCTATAATTTCTGTCATTCAATACGCTCTTTTTCAATTATGGGAACGGGCGGTCTATGCCTCGAGAAGCTCATTCTTTATTACTACATCGGTGTGTAATGTGAATATTTGACCTGAACCGTGTACAGCCATTATTCCTTAGACGATCATTTCGCTCTACTTGCTCAATTCTCGCTGGTTATACTTTTCCAATAGATTTTCGATTATTTGGGCATCATCATTTCCTAGAGTAATAGGCACCAGATATTCATTCAAGAAGTTATCAATAATATCCTCTCGCTCTAGTTCCTCCCCGGTCAATAGCCTTCTTGTTTTATGTATTACTTCTCCACTGGTTTGAATGATACCCAAAATAGACCACCAACCGAACATCATAGTTTGTCTTGATGCTTTTCGATACCTTTCCAACCCACAACTTTCACAGAGTATCAGGTCTTGCTCAATCGAAATTGTTTCAATCAATATCCCCGTAATGGAAACCACCCGATAGCCTGCTAACTCTCGATTTTCTCTGCACAAACTACATCTACTCTCTTTTACTTTTCTTCTCAAGGTTTCTTTTTCAAGCTTAGACAGTATTCTCCGACTCGCAAAGACATAATCCTTCAATTTTGAGCTCAATTGTCTGGACTCAATTTCATGAAGAAGAATGAGAACTACCTCATTTCTTAATCCTCTAGCTTCCTCCTTAGCCATCTTGATTATCTTCTCATCCTGATATCCTTGATAGGTTCTTCGGATGTCATCTAGATCTTGATATCCCAAAATTGAAGTTATTTTCAGCGATAAAGCAAACTATATAGCTATCCAAGAAGAAGGTCTCCTGAGCAACTGCCCAACAGATAAGATCTCACCGAAACTTTCTAGCCTAAATAATGACTAATAGTAAGTCAGCTTATTTGTCGCTATTCATATCTGCTTCCTTTACGGTCTCTTCTAACCACTTAAAGAACTCTCTTTGCCAAACCAGACTGTTTTGGGCGGAAAGCACCCAATGATTTTCTTCTGGAAAGAATAGGAGTTTTGACTTAATGCCTTGTAGTTGTGCAGCCTGGAAAGCTTCTAATCCTTGTCCAATAGGAACCCTGAAGTCTTTCCCTCCCTGAATAATCAGGATGGGTGAATCCCACTTATCAACAAAATCTATCGGATTAAATTTCGCATAGGACTTCTGAGCAGCAGCATTTTTTTTGTCCCAGTAAGCTCCGCCAATATCCCAATTCACGAAAAATAATTCTTCGGTGGTGCCATACATGGATCTCCAATTGAAAATGCCATCGTGAGAGATAAATGATTTAAACCTACCTTCATGTCTTGAAGCCAAATAGAAAACAGAATATCCTCCATAACTTGCTCCAACGCAACCCATTCTATCTTTATCTACATATGATTCCTTAGCAACATCATCAATGGCAGACAGATAATCCTTCATATTCTGTCCCCCGTAATCTTTCGAGATTTGTTCATTCCATTCAACACCATAACCGGGCATCCCTCTCCGGTTGGGAGCCACAACGATATAGCCATGAGCCGCCATCAATTGGAAATTCCATCGGAAGGAATAGAATTGAGACAATGCACCTTGTGGGCCACCTTGACAATACAAAAGCGTGGGGTATTTCTTTTTTGGATCAAAATCTGGAGGGTAAATTACCCAGGTAAGCATATCTTTTCCATCCGTCGTCTTGACCATTCTCTTTTCTATCTTAGACATTTTAATGTCTTCGTAGATGTCATCATTGGCAGCGGACAATTGCTTCATTTCACCCGTAGCGATATTCAGATTGTAAATCTCAGTGGCATGATTCATATCTCTTCTGTACACCACTAAATGATCTCCACTTTGACCAACGATGCCATTAACATCAAATTGACCTGCTGAAATCTGCTTAGGTGTTGACTTGACTTTCCTACTAGCTGGAACGTCGATTTGAAAGATATGCACCGTTCCTCCTACGGGTGCACTATAGTAGATTTTTGAGCCATCTTCTCTCCATATAAACCCATTGACCGTGCCATCCCAATCTTTGGTGAGATTCACATCACCCCCAGGTAGGCGAACGATGATGTCGTTCTTATCCGATTCATAACCGTCTCGCTTCATCTGTAACCAAGCGAGGGTACCTTTCGATGAAAATACAGGATGGGTGTCATACCCTTTATTCCCTGCTGTAAGATTGGTAGTTTGTTTGGTTTCTAGATTATACTCATAGATATCTGAATTCGTACTGACTGCATATTCAGTACCGGCTAGTTTTTTGGTGACGTACAACACTCTTTTAGAATCGGGACTCCAGATATAATCTTCGTCCCCGCCAAAAGGTTTCTGTGGACAATCAAATGGTTTTCCCTCCATCAAATCAATTCCACTATCTTCTGAGTCGGTTGCAGATTGTACAAATACGTGACTATAGGCTCCATCTTCCCAAGTGTCCCAGTGTCGATAATTGAGTTGGTCATAGATGTAGACATTGGACTTTGGAACATCATTATAATGATCCTCTCCAGTCACTTTCTGCAGCTTCACTTCTTTCGCTACCAATTTCCATTTTCCGTCTGGGGATACATTCTTATCCTTCACGCGTGCTCCTACTCCATCTAGAACCTCTATATCTCCTCCCTGGACAGGTACTGAAAACACCTTACTGGAGCGCTCATTTGTCTCTAAATCGAAAGTTGAGGTTCTGTAGATTACTTGCTTCCCATCATTGCTTAAACCGACAGCAGAAACTCTGTTCAGTTGGATTAATTGTTCTGGCGTCATCACTTTGGATTGGCTGATTCCAGAAATTACACTGATGAGGAAACAAAGTGTGATTATCAGAATTCTTTTCATTATCTATAGGATTGAAGTTAGACCGTGAAGTTAAGGATTTGCCTTAAATCTGCAGGTAGTTTTCATTTTGTTCCAGCTAGCTCTTGGAAGGGGGGAACTCACATTCCCGAGAGCCTATTGGTTATTACCCCTCTAACCTACTTATTCATTTAAATTTTTCAGTCTATTCAAGCACATAATGGATGGTTCTCAGCGCATCAATGGCATGATTACTCCAATGACACCAAAAGTCGAATTTCATTCCCCACACCGCATTTTCAATACTTTCTGCCGTGTTCAAGTCATAAATCATGAGTTGACGTTTAATGTCATGATATATATCCATTATATCATCTAACAAGTCTCCCATAACGGGAGCTTCATTGCCGTAGATGTTTTCAGTGGGGTCAAAAATTGTCCAATAGTATTGGTTTTCTCCGAGCAAGGCACTTGCTCGATTCCGTATAATGTCAAGTTCCTTACGAGCAAGCGTTTTTTCAAAATCTACATTCAATTCAAGGTCAATAGTCGGCAAGTTTAGTGCATTGGAATAGATTTCAAGGAGCGACTTTTGTAGCTTGAGCAAATCATTAGCATCAGTTCTGCGATCTGTTTCTAAAACATGGCAAAACTCGCGGCAAGATTTAAGAAAGTTTTGGAATTCAGCCGTGGAGAGGAGCTGTTCTCTTTTCATTATTCAGTTGTAGGTTAGGAGACCCAAAGGGCATCGTACACTTATGTATTATGCTACCGTAGAAATCCAGATGTTTAGATTAAGTCTTCTTATCTGCTCAGGCCCTAGACATAATACAAGTAGTAATATATTGCTCCTAAGAAAGAGCATAGCCCAAATGCCATCAAGATCCCTGATACTCTATATCTATACTCAACCTCTAATTCAAACTCGCTCTTATCCTCCGGATTATATATAATTTGATATTCTTTGCCGATTTTATGCTTACTTGATTTCGTGTTATCAAGATCTGTAACGATGTGTTTCTCTCCCGTTAAAGTTTCAAACTCCAGAATAGGACTATAAGTTGTTTTGAACACATCCTCGTCCATTTTATCAATGTCTTCCGTTTCCAAAATCCGATGATTTTCAATAACACGGGCCCTTGTCTTTATTCCATGAGCCCTCAAATATCGAATCCTTAGCCATCTTTGTCCTCCCTGGTATAACAGCGTTGATCCAAATATAATTCCTGCAATAACGATTCCCATTAGCAAAGTTTTGTTATTCAATTCCCAATCCTTTTAGCATTCGCACTTCTCTGTTCATCGTTTGATTAGCTTTTTTCTTTTAATCACATAGAAAGGAGTTGCAAATCCAGCAGTAAATATGATTGCCAATAACCAAAAAGTTCTCTCCGTATTGTCTTTGAAATCTCTTAGGAATATATCTATTAATCCGACCAGTAAGAACACCAATGAGATCATCAAGATGCCTAGGATAATTATGCCTGTATAATCTGGATAGATTACGCTAAAGTCTGCCAATAGTATCATCTGCTTTCGTAAGATTTATTATTGATATTCGTCAGTCTTCTTATCGTACCTATACATACTATTTCAGTATAGACGTTTCATCTCACTCTGCTGAAGGTGTAAAGTTTTTTTAATAGACGGTACCCTTTCTCGACTAGCCCTATTTATTTTTCGATCATATAAGGTTTGCCACTAGTCTTGCTCCTAGAACGATACAGGTAGCATAATCAGGTGTGCTATGTGATGACTCCGTTCCTCTTGCTTAAGCGCTAAAGACTCATGTCCCTTCTTAGTTTGGTATAATACTTTTTATTCTCAGTTGAAAACCGTTTTTGTTCTCCTTCTATAGTATACAAAACATCAATTTGTAACAAAATTGAATCCCCCAACTGAAACTCCAATTCTTCTTGATCAGGAATTTTCACCAAAATAGATCTATACTCTTCTGGAGCTACAGTAATCGGATAATCTATCTCTTCTTCTCTTGAAACTCCTTCGAGCATTTCACATTCTACTATTTCCTCGGTTTCATCGTATTTCAAGATTTTAGATTGTATTGAATCGATCTGTATGGTCTTTTTATGAATAGACTTCAAACTGACACGCGAATTCAATCCTAGATATGCTTGGCCAGTACTAAAGATCGCGTCGAGAGATAACTCTAGTTCATCATCATGTATCCGTTCTGAATGAGTAGTCAGCCTACCGTCATTATGCGAAAATCTAAATGCGATTGTTTCCTGGCTGTTACAAGCCAGTATAATCGTGGATACAATTAGAAGTTTGACGAGTATATTTCTGGTGACCATACTTATTGTTTAATACCGCATGCTGGTGGTAATGTCGTTACATAGCCCCCCTCCAAGATGGAGCCATACTCTTCAACTCGATCCGCTCAAATCCTAATTTATAGTCTTCAAAGGCTGCTGCAAGCAGTTCTATCTGTCAAGAGTGGATCTAAAATTGTCCATCTCCTGAAATATACCTTCAAGGCTTCTTTGATATTCCGGAACCACTTGATGCAATTCTCTTATACTTTCCTTTTCTATTTCATTAATGAGCTTCAAAAAGCGCTTAAACTTTCTGAAGCTTTTTTTCCTAGAGATCAAAGAATCCAAGTAGAGTCTGATATGTTGATAGATATATAGGAAACGACCATTAAGATTTCTGTATTTATAGTGAGATTCTTTCTTCCCAAGATTTCCAGCCAATACAGATAAGTGCAACTTCATTTCCAAGGAAGTTAGGTAATAGGAAATTATGATGCTCAGAAATGCTTGATTGGATTTCGATTTCCGCTCGTCAGCTGAAGTTTCTTTAAGTTGTTTCATCCATTTTTCCAACCGACCTCTTGGCAAGAAATAATTCTCTACGGTAGCATCAAGAAAATATTCTAACCTTGCTGTATTACGCATCGAAAGGGTCCAATCTAATCGGTTCACTAGGTTGCTTAGGTCATTCCGTATATACCGATAGATTTTTCTTATGATTTCTTTATGTTCCCAAGCTAATTCCTTATGTGTTAAATAGACCCGGCTATCGCCATCCTCAATTTCAAGTAATGTCGATATTAATACCTTCTGAATTCTTCTAATAGTCCTTTTGTCTTCTTGGGCGAACAATCTTCTCTTCCGGAACTTATGAAAAACGTTCTTAAGAATGACTAATTCTTCTTGAATCAATTCTGAAGAGGCCTGTTCTGAGATCAGCCTTATTGCTTTGAATATTTCTTGATCATTGATGGCTTCAAGAATTGATCCTAGGTTTTTCAGTTTTGTTTGTTCCATAAATGCACTACGATATCACCAATAATTGTTCTTGACTTTTCCTCAATACGTATCCCCTACTGTAAATAGATGCAGCCTTCTAATCAAAGGGGGGGCAGGACCGTCATATACTTTGCTGCGTATGGTATTATTTTTATTCTCCATTTTCATAGTGATAATGTTCCATTGATGCTGTTGTGAATCCGCCAACAAATATTGGGTCATTTTTCTTTTCCTCAAGTTTTTCAGGTTTCATATTGATTAAGCCTTTCTCCTTTGCCCAATCAAAAACACCTTGATTTATCGGATACTTGGTCAACACTCCCGTTAAACTATTTTCTTTAATCCACTTTTCAGCTGCTTCTAAATTATCGAATACGCCTCCTGAAAACTGACTATTTACTCCCTTAAATACCCAAATTGAATTCTCCATTTCATCTTTTTAAATTAGCTGCAGTTTTACCCATAATAGCTTATTTCCCTGCTGCCATCCATTACCAACGATCCCTCTTTAAGCAAGTATCTTCTAAGCCAATTCTGTTTCTTATCATAATCATATTGGTATTCGAATACCTTGGTGCTTTCTATCGCCTCGGGTATATCATTTGAATAGCTATACACCATATCTCCATGTTTATTATACTTGTACTTGCTATAGATTACTACGGCTCCCTGTCCATCCAATAACTCATCATATATCTTGTATCCTCTATCATTATATATGAAATAATACTGCCGGTATAGTGCAGGGCTCGTGCCAAGTTGGTACTGGCTTTCCATTGTTTCCAGGGTCTTATCATTGTATGCTATCAGGGTCTTTCGACCTAACTTACTCCCAACATAAGCATCTATCTCTACGACCCGATTTTGATCCTCATAGTGTAATACTTCTCGGTCAATTTCCGCTATATCCATGAGTTCTGGCTCAAAGAATTCTTGTCCTCGTTCCAGATCTGCTTCTTGCTCTGAATAGTGGACTTCCCTTAGGTTTCCATATGCATCATACTGATAGCTCTCTACGACCTTTGCGCCATCTGCAAATATTTCAATCCTTTCTGTTTTAAAGTTCTTACCATTGTACCGATAAATTCTACGATGGATTTTTTGCTTACATCTACTGGGAGTGATTTCTTTTTCTTCTATTACATTTCCTATTTCATTGAATTCCATGATGTGCTTCCAATCATACTCTCCCTCTACAAATTTATTGTTGTTATACTTTTTTGTAGTTATACATTTAACCTGGCCTGACAGTCCATATTTCTCCAGGTCGTTCTGATGTTTTTGGAATCTAAATACGCCAAATTCGTTTCTTACTCTCATGATTTTAACTCCTTACAGCCGAGTCCCTGTCTATAGCCGGCAGCCTGAACTCCCACACTTTGCAGGACTCTGGTCTCAAATTTCTCCTCTTAATTTTGAGAAGTACTTTGTCATTTCTTTTCTCATAAAATCCACATGATCTTCATTCTGTCGGATTCCCGTACCGTATGCTTCCGGAGGCTGTTTGACTTCCTCCCCTCCTTTGTGAGCGAATTCTAAATAATTACCTTCTCCCTGCGGTAGATCTTCCTTACATGCAGTTGAACATAAATTGACCAGTAAGGGAATGGGATCGGTGGCCACATTTAATGTAATCCAGAACTGATTTGCCTGATCATATGTGATTGCCTGTTTACATATGCCACATTTCAATGAATCGTTTGAGTATTTCAACTTATTCTCCTTCAGGGATGGAAATGGTTTACGATTCTTATAGTTCCCCAAGAGTGCTCTTGTACTAATTCTACTTGCTTTTAATCGTCTACAACTTGTTATTTCATAGGGAAACCATGTCAAGTCATAGGATGTGTAGGGATCGAAAAGCTCGAGTGATTCCATTTCTCCAATTTCAGGTGGAATCATTTTCAGTTTACTACCATAGAGCCACATCCTTTTGACTTTCTTCAGTTTTCTGATCGTTTTGGGTAGAACAACTATTTCTCTGAAGTTTTCAGCCCCTATTCCTCGCCTTGGATCAAAATCTTCGATTTCTTCATCTGCGACTTTTTCTATGTATTCTAGTAGTTGTCCCCATGCTTTGCTTTCCCTATCCTGATATCCTGAATAATCAATCTCTTTCATTTCTATTATCGTTAGTATTTCTGTTATGCAAACCTGCTAAGCTTGATAGATTACAGATACCGTACTATTAAGGATATCTCAATCTTAACATAAGCAATACATTAGATTTTCTTTTTGAGTTCAGTTATAGCTAGAACTTTTCCCTATCTCACTCATTTTATTGAGCTATTGGCAGATGGTTTGGGGAGGTGAGGTGTTGCCCCATCCCGGTTTTCCAAGATTGGCAGCAGTTCTGTATCATAAATACAAATGCTGTACTTGAAGGCTAGCACTGTGGCCGATTACGAATCATGCAAGTGTGCCACTGTGCTAAACGATGTTTTCATTTCAATTCTTCCCGTAGAATCTCATCAATTTCTTCTGACTTATTTAGGATCATCAGATGTCCCCCGTCTTTAATTAACCTTCCGACATTTTTATATCTCCATGGCAATATTCTATCTGAATCTCCATGAATCTGAATTAATCTGGCTGTATTATCTATCCGTTTCCAGCTTAATATGCTCTTTAAAGCCCACTTCAGAAACCTTGTGTCGGTATCTTTCAATATTCTCTTCAACAGTTCTTGATCTTCCCGTTTATCCACTCCAAAAAAACATTCTGTCATTCGGTTGGATCTTGTCAATAATCTACTTGGGACTATATCGATCAATCTACTCAATCCGGTTAATCGATATATTTTCGGTATTTCGCCCGAATTTCTGCTACTCGATATCAATATCGCTTTCTTAACCTTTATCAATTCACTTATTTCTGACACGATCATTCCTCCAAATGAAACCCCTATCAGGATAATTTCTTCATCTTGATCTATTTGATCAATAAATAAGCTTGCATAAGTTTTCAGATCATAGTTTCCCGGATATATCCAGTCCATGAATCTATGAGGAAACTCTTCTAATATCTTCAGATTCTTAAATACTCTTTTGTCTGCGCCTAGGCCACTGAAAAGATAAATCATCGAGGTTTTCTAATTCTAATCTGGTTATAATCTATATCGAATAATAGTCTTTGGAGGAGGCGTACCACCGTTTATTCGTTTTCCGATATGCTTAATTGTGAGCTGTAACCCACCTCTCTTTGTAAATTATTCTGTAAGCTTCTCCTATGCAGCAACCGGTTTTATGGCGGCTTCTAGAAATTTGCGCCTACGTTTCATCCTTCAAGGGTGCCTTACAGCCTAGCGCAGCAGTAAAACATCCCCCTTCAGCAGCTGCTTTTCCTCACAGTACTCCGTTTGGATCTTAGCAAACCAAACATATACTCCTATCTCTGCCAATTGCTGCTTAAACCGTCCATCCCAACAAGCTAGAGGATCGGAAGTTGTAAAAACGGGAGTTCCCCAGCGATTATAAATGGAAAACTCAAAGTCTACGATGGATTGATTCTTATCCCAAAAGAAACTAAAGCAGTCATTAATACCATCTTGATTGGGACTAAACACATTAGGGGCAAAGGTTGACCTTTGCACACTAGTATCATTGACCTTTACAAGCACCATTGAGTCACATCCTGCTGCAGCTGTATAACTAAATAATGAGGTTTGCCCCGGAGGAATCAGAACTGCATCATATACTATTCCCCTCCCCAAACAGTCTTCTAAAACAAGGGTATCACTACTGAAAGGCAACTGCTCTACGGTTACATGGATCAAAGAATCACAGCCATTGCTCGCTTCGTAGAAAAAGGTCCGACGATCACCTGCTTCCAAGGGTATATTATCAAAAACGACCTGTTCTTCTGGACAAATACTATAAATGATCTCCGTAGAGGAACTACTGGAGACGTTAATGCTATTGCTAACTTCATCACAAACAGCACCGACTCCAACCGACAAGGATACTGCGCCATTACTAATATCTTCTGGACCTAGCTCATAGGTAGCGGTGGCAGAAGAACTTGAACTAAATTGACCATCACCGGTGGTTTGCCAAAGCCAATCGGTAGCTGTTCCAGCTATCAGATTGGCAGTCACTTCCACTGTATTGTTGCCGCAGTCCACTACTTGAGACAAGAGGATTTCCGGGTTGGTGGATATGGAAGTATTAACTGAATTCGCGGAAATTGAAGTTTGTCCCGAACCCTCCAGATCTGGGAGATCGCTGAGTACAGCCAAATTATTGAGGGTGCCATTATTTGGCCAATCGCCTGGGTTGGCATTTATTGAGAAGCTAGCGACGGTATTCGCGGCTACTTCATTGATAACAAAAGAGGCAGTATTACCAGACAAACCGGTTTCTTCAATAGTCACACCCAGCTGATTATAGGGTTGAAACATCCAGCTAGCAGGGTTGGTCAAAACACTGGTAAAGGTGATGCCTTGTAAAGGAAAATTGGTTTGATTATCAATGGTAAAAGTGTAAACCAAAACCGCATCCTCGCAAGTCTCATCTAGATTAACGCTTTGTGAAAAATTTATTTCTGTTGAAGGACAATTGATCGTTCCATCAATCAACACATCATCTGCACTGCTGCTGGTGCCATCAAAATCCATGTAGGTCTGATTAGCAGGACCGGATAATTCTACGTCATTATCACTGTAGTTCCCTGGAGGAGCCGAAGACGCCTCATAGGTATAGTAAATTAAAGCGCAACACCCGGCGGGTATATCCATGGTATCGGCCATCCCAGTAGAGGCACAATTATTTTCATCTACAATCGTATTAATGAGTTCAAAGCCATCACCTACCAAATGTGTTACCGCTACACCCGTTGCATCAACAGCAGAAACGTTGCAAACATTTACCGTATAAGTCACTAAATTATTGCAAACTGGAACTGGGGTATCAGTCGACAAAAAGGCTTGTATAATGGCTTCGCTAGCTACACATATAGTTGTGTCACTAATGTTATTAGCGTATACAGACTCACTGATCGCTGTCACAGGAAAGTTAACCACCCCAGCCTGACTTTGGTCATCATTTAAGACCACATAAATATGTGTAAGGGAATTGACCGGTAGAATTATCGTATAGATCTCTGTGGTTCCCGCTGATATAGCACAAGGTATTTGCCAAGTCAATATTGGGGTTGCACCCAGAAGGGAAGGATTGTTATGATAAAAAGTGATCGGTGTTCCTGCGGGCAAGGACAACTGCTCCAAAGCACTGACTTGAATGGTGATTTCCACTGAACCTGGAAATTGGCAAAGAGATTCCTGCTCTACATCTATGATCTCCAAGAGTCCATCTCTATTGAAAAATGTGCTAGCTGCACTTCCTGGATTTATGGGGCACAAGTATAAAAGAGCAATATTTTCGGCTATGGCCTGGTCTAAGGCTGCATAGGAGACCGTTCCTGGCGCTAGTAGCTCAGAGGAAGCAACATCCTGTAGAATGCTGCGAACAAAGGGATCCGTAAAGGCATTGTCAAAAGCAATGGTAACAATTTTGTACCCCTCTGCCTTATAATCGTTAGCCAAACTAACCAGTGCGGGGCTAATTTGCCAACTGTTGGCATCAGTTGCTAATACAAGGACCCGGTCAGCCTCAGGTCGAGCTACTGAAGCCAGGTAATTTCTCCCCTCCATGAGTGCGCCTAGGGGGTCAGTCTCCCCTGAAAAAGTCCGGCTAGCAGCGCTATACTGCTGAATTTCTGATAGGTCCCCAGTCATAGGAGTTTGAACAATTTGTTCCCTTTCACCCGACCATTCCAATATGGCAGCTCGGGAATCATCCGGTCCAGCGCCTATGTTAATGGCACTTAAAAAATCAATAAAAAAGGTCCTCGATTCACTATATTCCTGGGCATCGACCGAGCTAGAGACATCATTAAGAATGACTATATCTAACGGCTCATTGCAGGGAATAATAGGAACGGTCTCATCTAATAGGTTAATGGTAATGGTATGTTGTCCACCCCTACTGTCAGCAACCGTGACTTCATACGATCCTGGGCTTAAATCAGGAATACTAATCGTAGTGTTGAGCAGATCAGTTATACTGCCACTGACTCCCCCCGACCAGAAAACGGTGTAGGGAGCTGCCCCACCTTCTACCTGAAGGTCAATGCTTCCATTATTTAATCCATTAGAGCTATTAATCGTTGTAACACTAATTATTTCAAATACTGAACCCGGAATATTTACTAGACTTATGTCTGTAACAAGATAGGTG
>CAJXPD010000237.1 GCA_913057785.1 uncultured Lewinella sp.
CTAAAATTTCACGACTACTTTTGTCACACTACTTAAAAACATTTCATTATGCCATACATCAATATCAGAGTTACTGACGAAGCAGTAACCACAGACCAGAAGCGCCAACTAATAGAGGGCGCTACACAGTTGGTTGTAGATATTCTTCACAAAAACCCGAAGACTACCCATGTAGTCATCGACGAAGTTCCCATTGAAAACTGGGGCGTAGACGGAAAACAATATACTGGAACCAAAAAACAACAATCATGAGCAAATCCGTAATTATCACTGGAGCTTCCACTGGAATCGGCTTCGGCCTAGCCAAGCACTTCCTAGAAAAGGGAGCTAAAGTGGTACTCAATGCCGCTAATGCGGAAAGACTAATCAAAGCCTATGAAAGCCTTGGCTCTCCCGCCAACGCCACCTATCTATTAGGAGATGTGAGCCAGGTGGAAACCGGACAAAAGCTAGCTAAGCTGGCGATAGAAAAATTTGGGAGGATAGATGCACTAATCAACAATGCGGGTGTTTTCGCTCCGAAACCCTTCTTAGAAGTGCAAGAAGCTGACTTGGAGCGCTATTGGGAGATTAACTTAAAGGGCACCTATTTCACTACCCAAGCGGTCATTCCACAAATGATCGAGCAGAATGAAGGTGTTATTATCAACATCGGAACAGTACTGGTGGATCACGCCATCGCCGGATTCCCTGCCTCCGCTCCCATTACGAGCAAAGGTGGTATTCACGCCTTAACAAAACAGCTAGCTGCGGAATTCGGGACCAACAATATCAAAGTCAACACCATAGCCCCAGGGA
Organism: uncultured Lewinella sp.; assembly: GCA_913057785.1. Lineage (GTDB taxonomy): Bacteria > Bacteroidota > Bacteroidia > Chitinophagales > Saprospiraceae > DT-111. Next base: position 799 of record CAJXPD010000237.1, read on the forward strand.
TCATTCGAAGCCCGCTGCAAGGCAAGATTGGCGTCGAGAATGCGGATGATCTCGCAGGATTGCATCTGCTCAACCGAATCGGAGAAACCACCGACATCGCAGAAACGGCCTACCATCTGATTCATAGTAACTTCATTACTGGTGAAATCATTAATGTCGATGGTGGCCACGTTGCTGGACACATCCTCAATTAGATACTTTCAAAGACTAATCTATATTAAAATCAAATATCATGAATGATATCCTATCGGTAACCCAATCCTACTTTAAAGGAATCTTCGAAGGTGACATACAACTTCTTGAGCGTGCTTTCCATCCTACTTGTCTCCTATACGGGGACCTCAAAGGCACTCCGTACGAAAAGGACTTGCAAGCCTACCTGGCAGGGGTAAAGGGCAGAAAATCACCAAAGGAACTGGGCGAAACTTTCCAGATGAAGGTGACCGCAGTAGAAACCTTGGGAGACAATGCCATTGTCAAAGCGCATCTGCACATGCTAGGGCACGAATATCACGATTTCTTATCCTTTAGCAAATTGGAAGGACAATGGCGAATCGTTAATAAGCTGTTTACGGAGCTATAGCATTCCCTTGAAAGTAGATTTCATCTAAATATTATCAGTCTAAAACTAGAAGGGTAGTCCACGCAGGAGCTACCCTTCCTTTTTTCTACCCCAGCTTCGCAAGTAAGATACATTCACCTTGATTCTGGAGGTAAAAGCTTATTTTACTGCTTCATCTGAAGTAGCACGCATTATGTTGAGAAAAAAACTCCGTCGATTTACCTCACTTTTCATTCTCCTTCTTCTCATGTCTAACTGCAATTCTCCGAATTCATCCTCAGAAACACCAATGGACTGGGAAGAAATTACGATCGAAACATTCCATGCCGCTCTGCAGTCAGGTACTTGTAGCTGCGTGGACCTAACCCAATTCTATCTAGATCGGATCAACACCTATGATCAATCCACCGAAATCAATGCGATCACAGAAGTCAACGCCAATGCGCTGGATGAAGCAAAGGCACTAGATGAGGAGTGGAAGGAAAAATCACAATTAAGGCCCCTACATTGCGTCCCTCTAATTGTAAAGGATAATTACCTGACCATTGGCTTGCAGTCAGCGGCAGGTTCAAAAGTATTTGAAGGCTTTCGGCCAACTTTTGACGCGGAGCAGGTTCGACGTCTGAAAGCGGCAGGAGCGATTGTTTTGGCAAAATCCAATATGGCGGAATGGGCCTTTAGTCCTAAAGTGACGATCAGTTCCCTGGCCGGGGAAACTCGCAACCCCTATAATCCCAAGCACACAACAGCCGGATCAAGTGGAGGGACGGCAGCAGCGGTAACAGCTAATTTTGGATTAATTGGCCTAGGAACCGATACAGGTAATTCCATTCGAGGGCCTTCCTCCCATAATGCTTTAGTAGGCTTCCGCTCAACCTTGGGGCTAACGAGCAGACATGGAATCTTCCCACTGTATTTGCGCAATGATGTAGGAGGGCCTATGGGTCGGACCGTCACTGATGCAACCAAGATATTGGAAGCGATTGCTGGCTACGACCCCAAAGATCCGGTTACCAGGCAGGCAGAAGGTAAGGTTTCCAATTCGTACCAGCAATATTTGCAAGCAGAGGGATTGCAAGGCAGTCGGATTGGAGTATTGCGTCAAATCATGACAGATATACATCCGGAGATCAGCGACTTAGTCCAAAACGCCATTAAGGATATAGAACAAGCTGGCGCAACTGTAGTCGATCCAGTGGACATACCTGATTTTGCAAGTTTGTCGCAAAATCAATGGTGTGCCATGTTTGAGCATGACCTCAATCAATTCTTGGCCACCCTGGGAGAAGATGCCCCAGCCAAGGACTTGGCGACCATAGTAGCAAGTGGCCAGTATGCGCCCTACATCGAAGGTAGGTTGAAGTATTTCCTGGAGAACGGCCAGGTTCCAGATACCAGTGCCGTTGCATGTCTCGACCCTTATCAAGATCCTAAACGAGTAGCTTTCAGGGAAGCTATCGAAGCGGTCATGGATAGTCTTTCCTTGGACGCCCTGATCTATCCTAGCTGGAACTATCCCCCAGCGGAGATTGGCAACTTCGACGGATACCAGGGAGATAATAGTCAGATCATTGCGCCACATACGGGACAGCCTGCATTTACCATACCAATGGGCTTCGTTGAGGGAAATTTACCTGCCGGCTTACAGTTTTTAGGGCGTATGTACGCTGAGGCCACCCTGATCCGTCTGACCTACGCCTATGAGCAAGCCACTCAGCATCGTTTGCAAGGACCAAAAATCGACCTTGATTCACTCCAGAAGTAAAAGTCCTCTAGTTTGAGGGGACCCCATTTGACAATAGTTTTATTACCTTTCGGCCATGAAGAAGATAACGCTGAAATCCAAGAGAGATGCCTCTGTGCGGAGATTTCACCCATGGGTGTTTTCGGGAGCAATAGCCAGGGAAGAAGATGGCATAGAAGATGGAGAATGGGTTCAGGTTTGTAGCAAAGACGGGGAGGTACTCGGCATCGGGCACTATCAAGATGGTAGTATTAAGGTACGAATACTATCTTTTTCGCCCATAGAACCCAATGTCTCCTTTTGGCAAGAGAGAATCCAGAAAGCATTAGATTATAGATTACGTTTAGGGTTCGCAGCGGCCGGTCCCACCAATTGTTTTCGTTTGATTCACGGAGAAGGTGATGGGCTATCCGGCTTGATCATCGATATATATGGGCCAACAGCGGTCATTCAATGTCATACCATCGGGATGTATCTCAACCGCGAATTCATCGCTGAGGCACTACAACGCATGCAAGGTTGGGACTTAGAGACGATTTATGACAAGAGTATCGATAGCCTACCGGTTGAATATGCTACTGGAAGGCGAAATGCATTTCTTTTAGGGGAAGCTAGTGACGGTATTGTTCTTGAGAACGGCCATCAGTTTCACGTCAATTGGGTACAGGGACAGAAGACGGGCTTTTTCTTAGATCAACGGGACAATCGGCAGTTGTTAGGGCGTTATGCAGCGGGAAAGAAGGTGTTGAACGCTTTCTGCTATTCTGGAGGCTTTTCGATTTATGCTTTGGCGGCCGGAGCCGAGCGAGTGGATTCCGTTGACATCTCAGCCAAGGCTATGCAGCTGACCGATGCTAATGTTGAATTGTTGGGTACTTCCTCCATTCCGCATCAATCCATTACTGCTGATGTATTAAAATTCCTTAAGCAGCCTGAGCAAGAATATGATTTGATGGTGGTGGATCCCCCTGCATTTGCTAAGAGTGTGAAAAAAAGGCACAATGCCGTTCAGGCCTACAAGCGTTTGAATGCCAGTGCAATCAGACAACTACCTCCTGGTGGTATTCTGTTTACCTTTTCTTGTTCTCAAGTGGTTGACAAGCCCCTGTTTTACAATACCATCGTAGCAGCTGGTTTGGAAGCAAAACGACAGATCAAAGTCATGCATCATCTAAGTCAACCGGCTGACCACCCCGTCAACCTGTTTCATCCGGAAGGATCTTACTTGAAAGGGTTGGTCGTTTTTGTAGAATAGCGGTAGTTACAGGAACGCAGAATTTTCCGATATTGCAGACCCCTAAAACAATCAGGAATTTATGGATAAAATCAACTATCCTTTGTTGTGTTATCCTTTGAAGGATCAAGGGATTCTCGGCATCTTAGTTGGAACCGATTACAAAGTCATACAGAAAGATGTAGAAACGGTTAAGCGTACGCTCTTGTCACACCTACAAAGACAATACAAGAAGTACGATGACTATCCATACATGGATCTCTTGGGGTCCAAGCTGAAAGTAATAGAGGTCAAAATCCGACCGACCATCCGATCAAAGACTGGAACTTTCCCACTTTCATATGCTGTAAAAGTGCCTGTACCTGTGATTTACGGGGAAACGGAGCAAGGCTATTATGAGTGTTTCTTGCCCCTATTTGATGAGCGCTTTGCCTATTACGATCAAAAGCAATTTGATGCGCTGGTCAAACACTCCGCCACCTCTTTATTGAATCAAACTCCACCAGAGAAGATCTATCGCTTACTATCGTACGAAACGCCATTTCTAGAAACCATTACCCTTCGCGTGAATTTTGACCGGGAGTTTGACTGGGACACTTTTACCTATCAACGGCAATACCAGGTCCTAAATCGGCTGACGGAACGCTTTCCCTACAGCAAAGCTCGCAGGAAGACGATCAGTGCGCTCCCAGACGCAGCTTGGGAACTGGATCATATGGTCAATGAGGTGATAGACAAATTGTTGTATAACCGAGCGAATGTTTTGCTGGTGGGTCCTCCCAGTGTCGGTAAAAGTGCAGTCCTGAAGCAGGCCATTAAAAAGATCAATAATCAATCGCGACAACAGCAGATCTCCCTAAGTTTCTGGCAGATCATGTCGCAAAGGATAACGGCAAGCACAAAGTACCTCGGAGAATGGCAGGAGGTGTGTGAGTTATTGATAGAAGAGTTGCAAGCCAGCAATGGCGTATTGTGGGTGGTTGATTTGATCCAGTTGTTATTATCGGGAGGGGAAGGCCCCGAGGACAGTGTAGCTGCTTTCTTGCTGCCTTTCTTACAGGAGAATAAATTGCAAATCATCGGAGAGGCCACTCCGCGAGAGCTGGAAAGTATGCGGCGACTGCTCCCCGGCTTTGTCCAGACTTTCCAAATCATTAGATTGGAGGAGTTACCAGAGGATAAAGTATACAATGTACTGAATGAGCTCTCCAAGTACAGCAGCAAGCGACACCGAATTTCTATTCTACCGGAAGCAGTAAGTCTGAGCTACCGCCTACTGCATCGCTATTTTCCTTACGAAAGCTTTCCTGGAAAAGGGATTAAATTCCTGGGCCAATGTATCAGTGAAGCAAAAACCAATCATAAGTCGGCCGTCGATCAATGGCAAGTCATTCATTCCTTCGTCCAACAGACGGGACTTCCGGAATTATTCCTTCGTGATGACCTTTTACTAGACAAGGAGGAACTCGAGTTCTTCTTTCGCGAGAATATTATCGGACAACCGGGTGCCATAGCACAAATGTGCAATCTCGTGAAGATTTTCAAAGCTGGCTTGAACAACCCCCATAAGCCAATCTCAACGCTTTTGTTTGCGGGTCCGACGGGGGTAGGAAAAACCGCATGTGCTAAGACACTAGCCAAGTATTTCTTCGGAAAAGGTCAGAAGCAATCGCCGCTGATCCGAATTGACATGAGTGAATATCAGCATCCCGGCCAGATCACTCGTTTTATCGGCTCGGGGCGAGGCACTGGCGAGCTTATCAAAGACATTCGGGAACGCCCTTTTTCCGTACTACTACTGGATGAAATCGAAAAAGCAGATTCCTCCATATTCGACGCCTTGCTTTCGATTCTGGATGAGGGTATCTTGGTTGACGCCTATGGCCGAACCACCAACTTCCGGAATACTATCATTATCATGACCTCTAACCTAGGAGCCAACAATAAACAGTCGATTAGCTTCAAGAATACGACTAGTGACGAACTCAATTACCAATCTGCCATCGAAAAGCATTTTCGACCAGAGTTTGTAAACCGGATCGATGGGATGGTGATGTTTCATCCCTTGAGTCAAGAGGATATTCGGGAGATTACCATCAAAGAATTGGATGAATTGAAGCAACGAGAGGGCTTCACCAAAAAACGTCTAAATATCCACTTCTCTGATCGAGTGATTGACTACCTCGTAAAGATTGGCTTTGATGAACGCTATGGAGCAAGGCCATTGCAGCGAGCTATTGAGCAGCACTTGGTTAGTCCAATTGCCAATTGGCTCTTGGAACATAATCAGGTTCAAAATACACTCTTAATGATTGATTATAAGCAAGAAATAACAATTCGATCCACAAAATAAGATTCACCTTTACCACATAAATAAGAGAGTTGTACGCATAGCTTGCGTACAACTCTCTTTCTCATTCCGATCATCAATGCTGATCTTTTCTAACTATCCAAGTCTTTCAGCGCAGCGCGAATTTTATTAATGCTGGCGGGTTGGTAAGACAGCTTCACCGGCTGCTCATCCGACACCTTGGTATCCTTTATCGCCAATTGCGCCTTCCCGTCAATCACCTTAATGCCTACCACTCGAATATCCATATCCTTGGGTAGATTGGCAACTTGATAATGAGCCTTACCTTCCCATTTATAAGCCTTCATCATACTTTTGATATCCTTAAAGATGACGAAAAGCTCTTCCTTTTCTGCATCACTATCGGCGATGGCCAGGTTCACTTTTTCCGTTTTTGGAATGTCGTAAAATCGATCGCAATTGATCCAGCCCAAGCGATTCACTCGATACAAATATTGCATAGCCATCTCGTCGGAGCCCAGTAGCGCATCTCCATACTTGGCTTCGTACTCGGCCATACGCTGATCCTTTGCTACGTACCACTCCTTTACCTCTTTTTCGTACAAAGCTCGTCTGGCGTCCTTAGATTTCATGACTTGTTCCGCATAGGCCAGATAGGCAGGCGTAGATTTGAAATTATCCTTCTGCGCCTGGATTTTGGCTTGATATTCCTTCTGCGCTTGCTGAAACTCCTGAAAAGCTTGTCGGTAGCTTTCCATTGCCAGTACATAGGCCGCCTGGTTCTCTTTAAATCTGGCTAGCTTTCTCTTGTAGGCCTTCATCTTTTTTTCATACATGGCCTCTTCCTTTTTATTCCGCTTGGCTTTGCTCATAAAAACGCCTTCCATTCCGCGGGGATAATAAACCATTGCCTCTCTGCGGGGCTTAGAAGGAGCGGTAGGCTTGATCGGTTTCCGAGGAGTTACGGGTTCTCCGGAATAGTCGATGATTTCCTTTGGGGGCTTCACCCAGTCACGTTTAATGGTGGGAAAAGGCGGCAGATCCAGTAGGAACTCATCGAGGTCTGGTGCGGGTGCCTGTTGTGTGGCAGACCAGTTATTCACCGATCCGTCTGCGGCTTGCTCCCCCATGAAAAGTTGCATCCCATCTTTCATCTGCTGGGTCGGTAGTGCTACAGCCATGGCCTGATCTGGACCCAGCTGCAGTGCCTGTCCATTTGCCTCAGCCTCTAAATAGACCATCCCTCCTGTTTCCAAGAGTTGCCCATCGCTATGGGTACTAAGTCCATCAATAAGCATATCCCCAAATCCATAGGCTTCTTTCATCCGTACAGTGACGGGGCCTTCCGGGCGCCCACCATCAGCAAAAGTGAAAGCTCCTTCCGGTATCCACACTCGGGTACCGGCCTGACCTTGGAGGACATTGCCCTTGGAGGGATCAATGTCGAATTTCTGCAGGCGATCCTGGTCAAGGGCTTCCCAGACTTCGCTCAATGAACCAACTAGTTTTGCAGTTAGGATGAGGTCTACCCTACGATTCCTTGACCGCGCTTGTTCATTGGGCTCCAATAATTCAACTTCTCCGAGGCTCTCTACAGATGTTTTTTCTACTAGAAGACCAAGGGAGCTCAGATAGTCTTGGACGGAACGCCCACGCCTTAAGGCTAGCTGATAATTGTAATCAGCCGTCCCTCGGTCATCTGTAAAAGCCAAGATCTGTACATGGAAATCGGTAAGATCAAAAGTTTGTTGTGCGAGCTCGTCCAAGGTTTGGCGAGCTTCGGTCGTAAGTTGATGCTGATCCGTGTCAAAGAAGACGGATTCACGCAGTAGTTCCTGTGCTCGAGCGCCACTGGTCACGACAAAGACCAGCAGCAGGAACAGGTACATTTTCCTCATGATTGAAGGTGTTTTACGCATAGCAGTATCCTAGCAACTGCCTGCTTAGTTATTAACAGAAAAATTATCCTTACAAAAATGAGAGTAGTTGAAGTTTTAAAAAGCGCATTTTTAGGCTATCGTGCAAACTGATTCTGGCTTCGGTATAGGGATGTAAGCGCGTTTGTTTTCGCCATATTCTTGCTTGCCTATTAGTATAACGGAAGACTTAGAAATAGTTACATGTATTAACACTTTTCTTTTAGTGTCAATCTTTTCCGGAGAACTCGGTTTTGAAAAGATTCCAAAGTGAATTGTCTTTCCGAGTAATTAATTCTTCATGCTTTTTGCCCGTTTCTACCGCTTGCCAATATTTCCATCCCAATTTATTGGTCCCCAATTCATAATCCATGCCGTCCCAAGTAGCTGAGCGAAAGGAATAGAAGGCCCAATGGAGAGACTTAGCATTCAAAGCCTCAATTGTATCCTTTAAAAACTGTTCTGCTCCTGCTACCCTTCTATCCACCCCAAACTCCGCAGCAACGATCCGATTCAAGGGCACTTGATGTTCTTCCGCCCATCGAAACACCGGAGCAAATTCCTGGCTGATTCGACCTTGCTTCCAAATTGCTGTCTTCCCTTCCTGTGGAGTGGGCATTTTGTCGGGATAGCTAAATTTCCCTTTATTTACTCGGAAGGTCGCGTATCTCCATCTGCCGTAGAAATGGAAGGCGTAGAGGATGGCCTCATCTTGGATGGGTTGGAGGTAAGGAAAACCTTCAATGGAAGCGTACTGCCAAGCGTCTAGCATAATCGGGGTTTGCGTATCCACTTGCCGAATTCGCTGTACGATCTTTTTGTAAAACACATTCAAATCGGCTGTCGTGCCTTGGATTTGCTGCAGCCAATCCTCAAAGCCCTCCTTCCCTTCAGCTTCTGGATGATCTTTCCAAGATGGATGAGGTTCATTCAACACGTTGTAGCCAACAATTGCTGGATTGTCCTTTAATTCCTCCGCCAGCTGTTCCCAAAAAGCAATGGCTTGCGCTTGGTAAGCCTCATCCGTCCAAATGCGAAAGTCGCGTTTCATGTTATTTAATTGCCGCCATCTTGCGCCGGGTATTTGAAACATGCACAGCACCACCTTGACATCGTGTCGATGAGCCACAGCCAGGACTTGTTTCAAAAAGGCGAGATCTTCTGGTACCAATCTTGTGAACTGATCCGCATCTCCCATGAGAAAATCTTTGCCTTCACTTTTCCAGTTAGCAACGGTCAAACGAACGTATTCTATCCCGGCCTTGGCTGCTGCAGAGAACCATTCTTCCGGGTTCGTTCCCGTGTCATAAATAGCCCCGCCATCGCCATTTGCTCCTTTGCGTTGCTGATCCCAAAAGGCCAGTTTTGGATTGCTTTGTGCCGCCACCGTATCAGCTAAGCAAATGGCTAGAAGTAGTAAAATCAAGCCTGAAACGGAAGTCCGAAATGTTTTAAACATAATGTCTTTTTAACTCAGAGAATCGATTTATCGGTGCAAGCATAGCGGTGTTTCTGTCTCAAATCGCCCAGAATCACGTTTCTGGACCTTTTTCTAGCTTATTGTTTTGAAGCCTCTTCACGTATTGTCTAGGTGTCACACCCGTAGCGGTTTTGAAAACTGAATTAAAGGTAGACTTCGAAGCAAACCCACTTGCATAGGCATGAGCTAGTAAAGTCAGCCGCCTCGCCTCTGGCTCCCCAACTCGCCTTTGAAATTCTTCTATCCGATAGTGGTTGACAAAGTTTTGAAAGTTACAGCCCTTTCGTTCGTTGATGGCCTTGGAAACAGATCGCGGTGGGAGCTGGACTATTTCCGCTAAAAGCTTGAGATTCAAATCTGGATTTAAGAATAGCTTTTGTTCCTCCATCAATTGCTCTAGCTGCTGTATGACCGCTGCATATTCCTGCGTATTAATCTTTAGGCCCTTAGTCTGCTTTTTTCCATCCAGGGGTTCCATCCCCCCTTCTTTCGGCGGGGATAGATTGTAAGCCCGGAATCCTAGCCAGACCACCTTAGCGGATAAAAGCGTGAACATCGGAAAATAATAGTAGCTCCGATAAGCACCTCGAAAGAAGTAAACATCTACACCTCTGATGAAGTACCAAAGACCAAAGAATAGAATCAGGTATAATAATGATCTGACTAACCCCCGACCGGGTTTTAACTCTGGGGCAAAAAGGTCCGAAAGTTTCCCGCCGTAATGTTTCCAAATGACCCGCATCGTAAATAAAGCATAGACACTAAGGCTAACTAAGCCCAGGTACTGGATAATTAGATACAGATATTCATAGGTATTGGACGGAGTCTGTAAGATCCCAATCACCCCTCGTTCATACCAGATCGATCGATGATAAAGGAACTCCAGTGCCACGGGTAGAAAATGGAAATAGAATCTGGGATTCCAGGAAAAACTCGCTTGCAGTAAACTTCGGGACAAAAGGTAGATCGCTGGTCCTAGACCGAAAAGCAGTTTGAGGTTAAAATATCGATAAGCCTCTGCCCATCCACTCAAGTACAGGAAATAGCTAAGCGCAAAGTTTGCCGCATTAAGCATCGCGAAAAACAGTACGAGGGCTAGTAATCGATTGCTTAAGCGTTGTTCCGGCTTGCGCATCAACAACACACATAAAATCACGATCTGCAAACAAAACACGGTAATGACCGTAGTACCAACAGTCGGAAAATTTGTCACAACAATAGCATTTGCAAAAGAAGGAAGTAGAAGGGTAAGGTAAGCTATTTTTGCACCGGAGTAAAGGGCTGAATTGAATCAGTCGAAACTACAGCGTCTAAGACAGTTCATTCATCAGATCTTGCAAATAGGGTTGAGTTTTCAGTAATCTAGTCCCATACCAGGAAAAGGCTTCTCCATCCACTAATTTCACTTGAGTGCTGGGCAGAAGCTCCTGGTAGAAGTTGACATGCTTTTCTTTAAATGGAAAGGGTTCTGAGGAGAGCAAGAGGAGGTCTGGATTCAGAGATTGCAGGACTTCCAGAGTCAGTTGCGGGTAACGGGTTTGTGTTGCCAGCGCATTGATCCAGCCACATTGGGAGAGCATTTCTTGGATAAAGGTGTGATTCGCCGCGGCCATGATGGGCTTGTGCCAGATCAAGTAAACGACCCTTAGTCCTTTTCCTTCAGGAAAATCCGAAAAACCAAGTCTCGTTTGATTAACCAAGCTTTGGGCCTGTCTATCCTTGCTGACGATCTCACCCAATTTCAACATCATTTCATACGCGTCTTCTAGCCCATAGATATCACTCATCCACACAGGATATTGTTCCATTAGGGTCTCGATCTGCTCCTTTTCATTTTCTTCTTTATTACCAATAATCAGATCTGGTTTAAGCGCGGCGATACGGTCGAAATGATATTGCTTAGTCCCTCCAACACGTGTTTTAGATCGATACCACAGCTCCGGATGTAGACAGAATTTGGTAACCCCAACCACTTCGTCTCGGAGTCCTAGATCATAAAGAAATTCCGTTTGGGAAGGTACCAATGATATGATGCGTCGTGGAGAATGTTTCAAAAGAACAGTTCGCCCCATTTGATCGATAAATGCTGGCATTACTTCTGATCTTCTATATCGGGAGGTAAGACAGCGCGTAGGGCTTGCATGGATGTGCCATCGCTCCATTTTCCGACCCCGGTCTGCAGATACCCTCCTCCCAAGGCTATTTCACAATGTTCGCCATCCCGGATACAATCCACCATCGCATCCAATAACTTCCAATATACGCCGTAATCTACCGCATCCACTTTGGCAATCCGCAGGGCACGTTTAGCGGTAAAGTTCCGCACACCACTATCAAATTCCATATCTAGCGAATAGGATTGGTTGTGGGAAGCCTTCAGGGAAGGTTGACCATATAGGTCCTGGTATAAATAGAGTAGATTTCGATCAGGGGTATTCGCAGCCGTCCTGAAAATACGCTTGGCCATCTTCTCTCCCACCACTTCATCATTTTTGCTCACCACAATGACCATTTTGGTATCACTAGGCATATGCTTGTAGGACCGGAGTCGTCCACCCGTTAGTGGACCTGTCCCTGGAGCACAAAGGAGTAGTCCCTTGGGCTTAGGAATGTTGAATTTCTCAAACTGTACCCCAAGCTTTGCACCAATTACTCCACCATAAGAATGGCCGGCGAAAACTAAAGCATCGAGCCGAGGTTTGACATGCCCCTCCCCTTCCAGTTCAGTCAAGGCATCTCGAATGGCCTGGGCACAATTTCGCGCAAAACGAGGAGGCCGAGGAAATACTAAGTTCTTTTGATAACGGGGAAAGATTACGATATGTCCTTTGCGTACTAGGTGTCTAATCCATTGGCCATAGATCATAGGATTGTAGCCTCCGTATCCATGAAGGAATACAATTACGTCAGCAGAATCCGGCCTGGGGCTGGCCGGCTCAAAAAGCCAGTAGCCATCGGGATCAGTGGCAAAATCTTGAAATACCACTTCTTGATGTATATACTCACTGCCTCCTGGCCCCGCACTGGGTTGGCCTGGCTGAGCAATTGGCGAAGCAGCCTGGGCATATAAGCCGAAAGGAAACGCCAAGAGAAGCAGTAGCCTATTGAAAAAAGGAATCATAACCATCTAATTTCCACTGGTCAAAGTTACCCTTTTCAACAAATGCTACGGCTTCCTGGTTCAAATGATTTCTCCTTACACCTCCTCTCCTATCTTGCGGAGCACTCCCCAAAGACCAGGAAAGATTACCCAACGTCCATTGACGTAGGCTAGGTTGTTGTAGAAGGTACCTTTCCTTTTACCCTGCACCACGAGTTCAAATTCACAGTACGGAAAGCCATTGTTGATATAGGGTGCCACTTGTGAAAGGTCAGATCGGAATCCACCAGATTTTCCTTTCTTTTGGGTGGTGGTATTACTGAAATGCAAGACTACATAGTTTTGAGCAGGCTGACGATGAAGACCTTGTCCGGCATATTTTCCGTTCCAAATTTCTGTTTCATAGGCCTCATATAACTTATCGGCCACATCCTTGGTAAAGTAGGCTTCGAAATCTGCCTTGACTGGCTTCACTAATTCCGTGAATTCCCAGAAGTCAGCACCTGGAGCAGCAAAGACCTTGACGAGTTCTCGGGCCCCTTCCTCGGTTGGTGCGTACTTACCAGCCATCCTCGCTGATTCCGCAGGGACATCATTTGGAATGGCGTCACTATGATCTGAACAGGCCACGTATAGCACCAGGACGGCTGCTAACCCTACTAAGATATTCTTGTGCTTTTTAACAAAAGCTTTAGCTGCTTCGATTTTTTCGGGTTGGGTGGCGGTTTTAAGGGTATCTGCTAGCCAGTCGATGCCTTTAATTAGGCTGTCCTTAGCTTGGTCTATGATGGCTTCTTGCTTGGTTTTCATTGGTTGATAAGGGTTTTTAATGTTGAGTGTTTAATGAAAAGTGTTTAATGTTGAGTGTTTAATGAAAAGTGTTTAGGGTTTAATTGTTGGAGTGTTGGTTTTAGGGGTTATAAAAAAGACTGTTCATGGGGTTACAAGTTTAGGTTTTAGTTGAGAGTGTTTAATGTTGAATGAAGAATGTTTAGGGTTTAAAGTTTGGGATTGGTTTTAGGGGTTTGGATCTGGGGTTTAGTTTTGTTTGCTTGTTTTGATCGATCGGTACAAATATGGGTCGGTGAGCTTTGGATCAAAACTTAAGTGTTGTGAAATGGGCAAATCCTGAGGTAGAGCAAAGCATGAAGAGAGCCAACTGTCAAACGAAGTCAAATTCACTTATTCTTGATAAAAGTTTAAATAATTTGGTGATATCATAGAAATATCATTAATTTGAATCAGTAGCAGGGTATCCTCAATTGTTTCCTAATACGCTAAAAGCTTCAGCTATGGAAGATCCCTTGGTTTTGAGTTTTCTCTTTCTAATCATTGGTTTGGTTCTCGGGGGTGCTGTCGGTTATTTCTATAGTCGATCCAAACGTCAAGCAGGTGTGCTGCACAAGGACGAAGTTGACAAGCAGTATGTCCGTAGAGAAATTCATGAAAATCTACAGCAGCAAGCCGACGTGTACCGAGAGGATCTGTTGGAAAAAGAACAAGAAATCAGACAGGCTGGAATTGACTTGGCAGCAAAGGCCGAGAAAGTGCTTTTCTTGGAGGAAAAACTACAGACCCAATGGCAAGAAATTCAAAATTTACAGCAGCAGAGTAGACTGGAATTTGAAAATATTGCCAACCGATTGCTAGAGGAAAAGAGTCAGAAATTTACTCAACACAATCAACAACAGCTAGATGGTATTCTGCAACCGCTGAAAGAGAAGATTAAGAGTTTTGAAGATGGTATAGAGCGCAGATTCCTAGAGGAAACCAAAGATCGAATTTCCTTACAAAAGGAAATTGAACATCTTCGGCTTTTGAATCAACAGCTAAGTGAGGATGCCAACAATTTGGCTACCGCCTTAAAGGGGGAAAACAAGACGCAAGGGGACTGGGGTGAACTTCAATTAGAATTGCTTCTAGAAAAGGCCGGCTTGATGAAAGATATCCACTATCAAGTACAGAGCTCTTTTAAGGACGAAACTGGCCAACAAAAGCGCCCGGATTTCATCATTAACCTACCAGAAGGAAAACACCTGATCATTGACTCCAAAGTTTCTCTGGTAGCTTACGAGCGGTATTTTAACACCCAGGACGATAAGAAGCAAGAAAAGTACCTCAAGCAGCATACGGACAGCCTGCGGCAACACATTAAAGACCTCAGCAGTAAGAACTACCAGCAGCTATACCAGATCAATACGCCAGATTACTTGTTACTGTTTGTGCCTATAGAACCTGCATTTGCTGTGGCAGCCAAAGCAGATAGTAAGCTATTCATGGATGCCCTGGATCACAATATCGTTTTGGTTACCTCCTCTACCCTACTCGCCACCATGCGTACCGTATCTTTCATATGGAAGCAGGAAAAGCAGAAGAAAAATGTGTTGGAAATCGCCCGCCAAAGTGGATTACTTTACGATAAACTGTGCGGATTCGTGCAAGACTTGAGTACCATCGGCAACCGTTTGAACAACGCTCAATCCGCCTATGATGATGCCATGAATAAACTGGTAGATTCAAAAAAATATGGAGACACGCTGTTGGGGAGAGCTGAAAAGATCAAAGCCTTAGGAGCTAAAGCGTCCAAGCAGTTACCAGATCATCTGCTAAATCAACTGGACGAGGCAAGTGAATAGAGAAGAGATCAGAAGTTTTCCATAGAGACGTTGGCGATCGGGACGCGTGGCCCTTGATCGATATTCATCATGGCATTGATTAACCTGATTTCTTTAAAGTCTTTGAGGTGCTCCACATAGATGTCGGCTGGCAAAACCTTCCCCTCCTCCATAAGTCTAGCTCTACAAGTACCAGACATGATAGGATTTGCTGGGGTGTACCAGTATTGGCCGTCATGAAGAATAACGTTGGCATAGGAGGTATCTGTAATCAAGCCATTTTTTACCATTAGGATATCATCACAGTTTCCCCGCTCCGCAAATAGCGTATCGATAGCCAATCGATCAGCATATTTATATGGATAATCGATATGATTCCCATCAACTAGTTTCAAGGAATGCACGGCCCGAATCTGGTAAGGGAGGTAGCTAAGCTCGATTATATCACAGTGGTATTCTACTCTTACTTTGTATACTCCCTTACTGTACTCCTGTGGCACTTTGAGCGTTTCTGCCAAAAAAATGGGTTTATCTTTTTTGCAGAATTGTTGCCTCGTTCGGTCGAAACGATTCTGATGATAAGCTAGAAAAGGGAACTGCCCATCTTCCAACCTTATTGATTCCAAAAAAGAGGCTCTAGATTCCATTTAACACGTTGGCATTGATTTGTTCTTGCTGATTATCGGTAAATAAATCTTCTGTAGGAGCTCTTCATATTCGGATTTTGCATCACTAAAGTATGTCAAGCCACCACCACTTCGATACCAAAGATCATTTCCATCCTGTTCCAAGTAACGGATCGCCACACAACTATCCAAGCTTTTACCATCAAAGTATCCTAATACGCCAGTATAGTATCCTCTTGGTCCAGCCTCCGCATCTGCCAAGATTTCCACAGTCCTAGCTTTTGGGGCTCCACTAATGGACCCGGCAGGTAGAAGTTTCAATAAAATATCGCCAAGATGATTGCAGTAATCTACCTCTAAATCTCCTACAATTTCCGTGCTAGTTTGCAACAGTCTACCAGACTGATGCTCAATTTCCTCCACGTAGCGATATCGATCTACCCTGACTCGTCTTGCTACCTGACTCAGGTCATTACGGATCAAATCAGTAATGGTGGCATGCTCTGCCTTTTCTTTAGCATTGTCTAACAGCAAAGCTCTTGCGTTAGGAATATCAGCGCGTATTGTTCCCTTCATTGGGAAAGATTTGATTTTCTGATCCTCGATTCGGATGAAGGATTCCGGAGAGAAGAATCCACAATGATCTTTCCAGTAGAAGCGATAAGGAGCCTCAGTCCTTTCAATGATTTGGCGAAGCCCCATCGACGTCAGCACCTTAGTGGCAAAAGTCAGGTTAGCTAAATAGGTATCTCCCATCTGGATCGCTTGCTGTACTTTGTCAAAAGCGATCTTATAGGCATTGAAAGATACTGGAAATTTTTCGAGAAAGACGTTTTCTGATTGTATCGATTGCGTTAATTCAAAGTTAGAAAAGCCATTAATGTCAAATAATAGCTCACTGGAATCAATTTCGTGCAATTCCCAGATCTGCGGAGCTTGCATTTCATAGTCAATCAGGAATAAAAAAGGACGTTCCTTGCTCCCCAATTCATTCATTTTCAACCGAAAGGATTCCATATCAAGCGCTTTCAAATTCGTCGTGTAAGTTTATTCCTTTTTTAGGACGGGTAAAGACTATCCTGGTCACAAGATTTATACTGGTCAGAATTTTCCTAGCAACAATTGACTAGCTTGGTTTTTCAAATCCTCTTTGACCTTGCTAGAAAGTCGATCCCAGCTACGTGATTCCAGAAGACGCTTTACCGCTTCTTCATAATAAACTGCGTGATACCCAAAAAGGGTTAGAACAAAAAGGAAAGGAATAGCCCAAAACAACGGCATTGTCAAGAAAATGACAATCCAAAGGATCCACCAAACCAGGTAGGCTCCGATACCTACGGCCCATTTCACTGGAGTGTAGAAGGTAATGTCCTTAACCTTGTTATCAGCTATGTATCTGGCAAGTCCCAACGGCAGGAGATTCCAAAGATAGCCCAAGAGGAAGGGAACAAAACCTGCGACCAAATACAAAACAGTAGGTAGAACAGCCAATTTTGGCCCCATTACATCAAACTCTGACACTTTAAAATCTTCTAAGCGCTGAAAAAAGGCCGCAGTGGCTAACTTCCAGGAAGTCTTAGTTTCAGCTTTGGTTTCATTGACCTCATCTGTGATTGCCTTCTCTTTCTGAAGAGGCTCAACTGCTGCATTAATCACCGGAAAGGCAGGTAAATGTAGAAGGGGACGCTGAATCCTAAGCAGGTCTTCCGCCAAGGGCTCATCCGCAGGGTCCGCAATAATGACGATCCTTTCCTCCAAGGCTGCTGTCAAGTCATCCGTAAGTTGGTTGATACTATTGGTGCCAATTTTGCCATCCACTAAATAAGATCTCGCCCGTAAAGGCTCTCCAAAATCGATCATTACACGGGTACGGCTTCTTTCTGCATAGGTATAATTGACTCCAACTGGTACCACGTAAACATCTTCCAAATCAGGAAAACGTTCGAAAGTGCCCA
>CAJXPD010000238.1 GCA_913057785.1 uncultured Lewinella sp.
TTCCGTCGGGAAGTGTAGAAGACCAGTCATTTCTACCGGCGAAGTCCAAGTAAATGGCATTGTTAATTCCTACCTGGAATGCACCATATAAACTGTTGATTCGTCGCTCGGAGTTGAATTGGCTATTGGACAAAGGAATGGCAGAGTTATTCAAAGAATATACAGCTGGAATAGCCAATTCGTTAGCAGAAATCCTGTTGAAACGATTCGTCTGATTCATTTGGTTAGCACCCACGTTCGCAGTGAAAGTGATGTTGTCCGCAAAGTTGTCGTTGTAGGACAAAAGGAAGTCAGCATTTCTTTCCTCGAAGAAGATTCGATCTTCACGGTATTGCCCTTGTGGGAAACGCTGCGTACTGAAGGCCCGCTTACCCACTCTCAGATCATTGAACAAATCCAAACCATAACGAACCATTAGGTCCAGTTTTGGAGAGATCTCGTAAGTCGCATTTACGTTTCCATAAATTCTATCCTTATCAAATGCGTTCGTGTTTTCGAACATCGTGAAATAAGGATTATCGTGCCAGTTGTAGTTATAGTTGTATTGTTGCACTCCTTCCAAACCTGGCTGCCAGTAGTTTCTCAGAGAATTCATATCGATGTGTCGACCAAACCAAACCCATAAATACATGACGTTTTCCGTACCATAGGAGTTATTTGGACGGTTATCAGAACCTGAATTCACATAGTTGATGTTCGTTGTGATTTTCAACTTGTTATCCAAGAATTTCTGAGAGGCATCGAAAGCCAAAGTGTTACGCTTTAAGTTGGTATTGGGAAGAATACCTTCAGAATAAAGGTTGGTGTAAGACAAACGGAAGTTGCGGTTTGCATCTCCTCCTGACAGGGCAATGTTGTTAGAAGTTGTCACACCCGTTTCGAAGAAGTCTTCAATATTCGTTGGAGCAGCGGTCCAAGGGGTAGCGGTAATTTGGTCGGCAAAAGTACCGTCTGGATTTAAGGGACGGGCGGCAAAATCACCAGCTCTAACGCCACTTGTAGTAGGGCTATCATGCTGACTAATGGATTGCCCACTGAACGCTGGACCCCAGCTTTCATCAACCCCATCAGCTGTACCTCCACCAAATCCGTTTACGAACTCGAATTGGAAATTAGAACCCTGTCCGTATCGATTTTGGTATTCAGGAATTCTCAATGCGTTTTCAAAAGTGGTCGTTGAATTGAAGCTTACTCCAATTCCTTTGGTAGCCGCACCTGATTTAGTAGTAACCAAGATTACACCGTTGGCCGCACGAGAACCATACAGCGCTGTCGCGTTTGCACCTTTCAATACGGAGATAGACTCAATATCGTCAGCATTGATCTCTCCAGCACCATTACCATAATCCGTTTCCAAGTTTCCTTCTGCACGGTTATTCCCACCAATGCTGTTGTTAATGGGAATACCATTAACTACGAATAACGGCTGGTTATTACCCGACAAAGAAGATTCACCACGGATTACGATTCGAGAAGAGGAACCTACACCAGAACCGCCATTGGTAATGTTCACACCTGCTACTTTACCAGATAGGGCATTAACGAAATTGGGTTCTTTAGCTTCTGTGAATTCGTCACCGTCCAATTTTTGAACAGCATATCCCAGTGATTTTTCATCACGCTTAATACCGAGTGCAGTAACAACTGCTTCGGACAAGGCCAAGCCTTCAGCTAAAGCGATATCCAAGGTAGACTGGCCATTTACAGCAATTTCTTGGTTGGCATAACCGATGAAGGAAAAAACCAACGTCTCAGTACCTTCTTTCAATTCAAGCTCGTAAGTGCCATCAATGTCTGTAACTGTTCCAAGAGAAGTACCTTTAACTAAGATGTTGACACCTATTAAAGGTTCGGAAGTGCCAGCATCTGTCACCTTTCCAGTCACTGTGAGCTGCGACCAAGCTTGTGTGGTAATAAAGCACAAGGCTAAAAGCGTAACCATACCTTTCAGGTAGGATACCTTTCTTCCTTTTCGAAGGTTAACGTTCATAACTAAGCAAGTTTTAGATTAATGAATGATACATTAAGTCCAGAAGCTTAATGCCATCGAGAATTGAGCTGTTGAAAGATTGAGGTTTTGTTTATTGGAGTTTTTGGGATCTGATTAGGTTGTAGCGCTCTGGAACTGGAAGCAAAAGTAGCGGTGGGATATGTTGAGAAAGTGTCGAGGAGGTTAAGTGTCTTTTAATAATTAATTAATCCCATTATTCATATTAATTAATACGTGAGCAAGACCTTTGCTAGCATATAAAAGGGGGGGAGAGCGTAAACGTAAAAGCCTCCGCCCATCCCCAGACAAATAGCGCCGAAACCTCAAACTGTACATTGAGAATTGACCTTTGCGATTCATTAGCAACGCTATAATCACCTACCTATGTCTGCAACACCGTCTTTCATCGATCAGGCCATTCGCATGGTCCAATTGACCCGCTTCCTGAAAGAAGCCGGCATCAAGAACAAGGAAATTGCGTATGCCCTAGACATGTATCCTTCTGCTTTTTCCGCGCTAATCAACAATGTATTAAGTAAGTTGGTGGAAAGCAGCCAGAAAGGAGCCTTAACGGAGCAAGAAATCAAAGCTGTATTCGACCAGGTCAATAATGTTTCAGAGCTCAAGACCAGGAGGAGAATTCAGGAGTATTTGCAGAAGCTCGAAGCCCTTAAACTGCAATTATTCGAGGTTGCCGAACGCAAACCCTTGAATTATATCGACAATCTCATCAACGGCTCACCGGGTGAGATTCTCCGATTGCTAGAAGGTGTTTACCATTGCTATTATATTTCCTCCTTTGGCTATCGGGTAAAACGGGAGCCCTTCCTGATCTACTTTGACGCCCGCCAAAGGACCTACCGGGTAAGGAAAGGGAATAAGCAAAGTCCAGCCTGGTACGAAGGTTTTGGTTACATGTCTAACAACCACCTCTTTACCATACAGATCGCAGAAAAGAATACCTTGTCTATCGATAACTTCATGGCCCACTTCCACTTGCCGCCACTTTACGCGGAGACGATGGAAATGCTAAAAGGTATTTCTATTTCTATGTCTAATTCAAATCTACCAATCGCCAGAAAAATGCTCTTGCACAGAGTAGGCAACTTCAGTTCCTTGGATGATTTCAACCAATTGGAGACTTTATTTTTCAGAAGAGAAGAAGGAAACGAAAACGAAATCGTACGATACCTTCGCGAGCAAACTAGTTTTATCGAGTATCTCCCTATCCCCTACCCTGACTACGCTCCCCAGGACCTAGTGAAGGAGAATAAGGTCAAAGAATTGATCTAGAAGCGATACTCATAAACCGATGTGATCTAAGCTTTTGCCTCAGCCTCAAAATGGAACAGCCATACTGGGACAATCTGTTTCCCCGTTATCTGAGTAAGCTGTACTATATTTGATCGTACTCATTATCCTTTATATATGCTGCGCAAAAGTAAGTTAGGAGTCCTGATGCTTCTTCTGTCCATTAATATTGCCGCTCTTGGGCAATCTGGGATCTCGGAATCGAAACTCGCTGATTTAGAAGAGACATATGGAGGACCTCTCCCTGTAGATTACAAAAAATATCTTCTATCCTACCGAGGGCCTAGCAACCCTGAACAGGGCATCGCAGCCCAGTCAACCGGTCTAGGGGGAACCAATCCCCATTATCTTTGGACCGCTGATAAAGTACGAACGGTCACCGACTCTCTCCGGAAAGCCGGGGTGTTCAATGAGGATCAGTTAGCATTTGGAGATATCGGTCTGGGCCAGCTATTGCTCTATCGGCGGGTGGATGGACAATGGTCATCCAGGGTCTTCCTATGGGATAACAAGTATGGCTGGTACTTTCATTTATACTCGATCCAGTACACGCAACCCTATGAGACGGCTGCGCAGCTCATTGCCGACATTGATACGGTAGGATTTGAGAATCAGGATCTAACCGAAATAGAGGATTGCCTAGATTGCTTGTATGTCTACGCCTTATCACTGGACGACAGCGAATATGAAGATTTCTTTATGAAGGAAAGAGCTGAGCGGGCATTAAGCATTTATCGTGGTCTTGCCAAGCAGGAACATCCAACTGCGGCCGCTTCGATTGCTTCTCATTACGAGTTTCAGGAGGAAGTAGAATCAGATAGTGTAATCATTTGGCGGGAAAAAGCCATTCGTTGGGGAAATGTTGAAGATAATTATGAACTGGCCGATTTTATCCTGGATTACCGCCCAGACCTTAAGGCTAGCGCCGTAGCAGCTCTGGAGGCCCTACTTAATCATCGGGGTTATGCCGGGCGGGCAGCCCTAAAGCTGTCCAGACTTCATATGCGGGATGAAGGCGAGTTCAAAAACCTGGCAAAAGGGATTCAACTGGCCAAGCGCAGTGCTGATCTTGGAAACCTAAATGCCAAAGCCGATCTCAGTTTTTATCATTTCAAAGGCATTGGAGTAGAAAAGGACCTACAAAAGGCACTAGATTTCTTGGTGGAAGCGAACGAACTTTCCAATGAACGATTTGGTGGCGGGATGTGGGATGAGGAAATTGAATTGATCAAGCAGGAAATGAAAAAGTGATTCTACACCAAATAACCGTCATGATTCAACCTAGAATCTTTCGGATAATAGGATACCCTCCGTGGACCAATCTGATAGTGTTAAAATTGTGAATCATCTCTATTAAAAGGAAAAAGTCCGTTTAGAAAGTATGAACGGATTTTCTATTCTCATTTGCATTCTCCTAGCATTCCAACTAAATGCGCAGCGGTTTGAAGGGTACCTGGCCCTCGGGTCGAATATAACAGAAGCCAATCTTACTCAATCCGGTAATCGTCAAGTAGGTACTCGTATTGGATTTAATGTCGGACCTGGAGTCTCAGCCTTACTCAGTAGAAGGTGGGAAGTAAACTTGGAAATGCTGTACAGTCAAAATGCGAATTATGTAAAGATTGTCGAACCTCCACCGATTGCCTTGAATAGACTAAGATTGCACTTTATAGGAGCCCCTTTAACCATTGGTTATCGCTTTAATATCGAAAAGGATAGGAAGGAGAATTTCTATAAACGCAGGATTAGTGCTGGAATCGCTTATGCCCGTTTATTCGGACATGCAGTGCTAGGTATTGATGGAAGCGACATGACGGATGCCATTCGTTTTAATCAAGAAAATGCCTTCCTCTTTACCATCGCAGCGACTTCCTTCTTTCGTAAATCCTTGGCCGTAAATGGTAAAGGGACCTTAACCACCTTTGGAGAATGGACAGTGGCGCTTCGCTTGCTGTACTATATTTAAATATCAATTCTTCCAGATTTCCGGAATCACCCTTTTTGGGTCTAAGCTGTCAACACCTTGACGTTCGCGTCCAATAAACCCTGTCAATATGCGCCGATTATATTTCATACTCATCCTGCAGCTGGCTAGTTTGTCCACAACAGGGCAAGTCGGAAATACTACCATAGGCTTGCAACTAGGTAACCATGTTTCTCTTCCGAGTCAAAGTAGCAACGAAGCCTTTCAGGGGCAATGGCTCCTTCGGTACTCAGCAGGAGTCCTTAGTCGAACGGTCCTGAAGGAGAATATCAAAATTGACATCCTTGCCGGGGTGCGCAGAGGCGTGCTAACTTTGGATTACGGACTACAAATGGTCTTCAGTGGTTATAACTATCAGTTGGGAGCCGTACAATCTACCACGGAAGGGGTTTACCTCGAAGTGCCTTTATTGGTATGCTTATATGATACTCGAAACATCTTTCTGCCCCGCAAAATGCTTCGCCGCGGATTGACCACCTTTGTCCGCGGGGGCTTTAAATTCGGCTTTAGCACTAATCACCAAGTCAATAAAGAAAGTTTCCAAAGTGGTGAAAGGGTAATTGAAGAACTACAACAGCGGCCCCTACAGATACTAGCTAGCTACGGTCTAGGACTAGTTCACAATCGTAAAAATGGTAATAGATCCTTCTTCGAATTGGCTATTAACTTGGCTTTGCTAAGAACAGCCAGCGGCCACATTAGCTACACCGATTCCAGTGGTATAACACAGGATAACGATATTCGTTATGGAGGTAGCTACTTGTCCGCTAATGTGGCATTCATGCTACCGTCGCGTGCCTTTCGCTGGTTGCGTTGGGGCAAAACCAAACCTACTCCCATCATCTACAATCCTCGTCTAAATCCCTAAACCTTCATTGCAACTACTTTAACACCACGGAGGGCTAGTGATTTACCATTAGTTAAAGACCATATGTTCACTTTCCCTTTGGAGAGCTAAATCTGCTCCTGAATGTAGGAAAAGAAGATTAGATCTTAGCTGGGTTATTTAGTGCCCACAAATTATCCAATAAGCAAGACCAATCTACCTTTCCAAGCAAAGACAAAGAGAAGAAAAGACAAAGCATCCAAATCATTAAATTAAATTGTAAAAAAATAACCTACTAACTTTCTTTCTCATCAAAAACCCCTTATATTTGAATTAAGTCTAATACACACTCCTGTACTCCTTGCATCAAATAAGTCTCGTTTCCTCCATTTTATCTCTGTCTCCTGTACAAATAGTTTAATACTAGGTTGTTACTTTTCTTTATAGGCCAAACTATAAATAGCTCACTTCATGCTATTTATCAATGGTTTATAAGCTAGGCTCTGCCGTGCTGCGCAAGAGTAGGATTCCTTAGTATCACTTACACTAATTGTATCGATCTCTCTCACCAGTAAAATTTGATGATGTTTTAGATAAGCTCTAAAACTGGGACACTTTTTAGTTAACCTTAAAAAGTGAACTCAATTTTATTGCCTCAAAACAACATCCCTTAAAGCAATTACAAACCTTTCATATTTAATTTCCGCCATTTCTACACGAGATAGCAATGGCACAAACACTTAAACTAAATTAAAATGGCCAAAAGAACTCAGAGTACGGCAAAAGCAACACCAACCCCAGTCCCTTCTTCACAGGCGGCATTAGATGCAAGAGTTGATCCAACGGCGGTGATTGATTCCAACGTTGATGAACTTGATGAGCGGGAAATACGAGATGCTAAACCCGATTTAGATTTTAGCAAAATCAAATTTATCCACTCCTCACTAGCTGATCACATGATCGTATTGGCAGATGAGATGCTCAAAAACATGTCTTCCCAGTTAGGCGCTCAGTCTTCCAGATCAGAGTTTAAGGGAGTAAAAGACATGTTTAACAAAACCTTCAGAATCGTTGACAGAAATAACCGCAATGGAAAGCCATTGAATGAAAATGACGATTTGAAGAATTTCATTCCTATGCTCACCAAACGCTTGGAGCAGGGTGAGACTACTAGGGTAGACGGATTGATTAAAGCGGAAAACATCTTCGAGCAAGGAAGTCATAAAAATAGAAACAAGTTCTTCCTCTCTAGTATAGATGTGGGTGCCAAAATAGAGATAGCCAAGGTCAATTGGGAGTTTGCGGTACAAACCTATAAGGAGTCAAAAGAAATAGCAGAAGATAACTTTAAGAAAAGCATCTACGATGCCTATGTTGAGGAATACAATAGTATAGATGGCAATAGAAGTAATAGTATTACTGCCATAATCATGAAACACGAAAGTTCATTTGGCTACGCCGCAAAGATTACTGAAGCAATTGACGCATACGGAAAAAGTTTGCAAAAGATCAATGATGATCTTGCTACCGCCTTTAGCAAGCTATCAACAGACTTGATAAAGAACTGGAGTACCATGGCACAGGCACAAGCGACATTGATGCTAGAGAACAAAACAGACTCTCTAACACTTTGGAAATCAATTAAAACGGCTTACAATACCTTATTTAACAAATAGAGTAGCCGTTCATTCGTAACCCAATTGATTAACGCTAACAAGTCCATAATATGCCAACCTCAACAATACCTTTCGATCCTAGCTTGGTGCTAGGAATGGTAATTGCCCCTGAAAAAATAAAGCAATTAGAGAAAATTGCAGAGCTACAAAAACCCGTAGACAATGCCCGTGACAGGGTAAATGCCTTACTGCGGCAAAAGCTCAGTCTCGATATGACGCTTCAGGAACTCATTAGCCTCGGAGCTACTTTTGACCAAATGCAGGATATTGAAAAAAACATCCAAGAGATAATGGATGAGATTATCAAGTCCACCACTGACCTGAGCAAAGCGGTCATACAAGCAGAGAAAGCCATAGCTGGTGAAAAATCCAACCAGCCCCAAAAACAAATAAGTTCTCAAGTAGAGAGCCCGATTGATTTTGCGGCGTCTCAGCTTACCTCTTTGCCCTTAAGCTCTGACTCCATGAATATGGATGTTCAGTACTTTCGATACGAAGAAAATCAGGAAAGTAGTGACTCTACTGCTAAAGCTGCATCTGCCTTCGTCGGCGCCAAGGTTTCCTCCTTTCTAGGACCTAAATATGGCGCTAGTGCAGCAGCTTCTACCAAACAAACGATGGACAGTGCTCGAAAAGATCGTTCACTAGTCGGCACAGTGGTCGTTCTTATTAATTGTACACATAAGAATGCTCGAGTATTTTCACCTGTAAAGCTGGATGTGGAAAGTGCTATCGACAATTATATGGATTATACCCAAAAGCCATGGCCTTCCATGTCTCCACCTGACATGTTGGAAATTGCTAAGAAGAAGATGGAACCTGGCAATGATAAAAATTCCATGCCTGTCCTAGTAGGAGCAAGTTATGGATCAAGCATGGTAGGATTTGTGCACTTCGAACAGATTGAGAAGACGCAATCTATGCAAAGATCCCGCTCTGATATGGCCCAATTGAGCGCTTCCGTACAAACGTATTTTGTAGAAGCCTCCATGGGTTTAGAAGCTGAATCCTCCAGCAATATCAAAGACCTGATGAGTAGTTCCAATATTCAATCCCACTGTAGTGTCATCACCATGGGTATCATTCCATCGATCAAGTCGAATGATGTAACCAGTGTGGTGGAAGGACTGCAAGGCGGGCCAGAGGACCGGATGAAGCAAGTTGCTTTGATCCAAGGAGCCAATAATTCAAGTATTCAATCCATGGCATCCTTAGCTTCTCAGGCCAAGACAGGTCAAGCCGTCGCAGATATGCAAAACGACTACATTTCTGGTAGCGTTAGTGCTATTGCGGCTGTAGATACCCAGAAAAATAAAGTCATCGACATGAACTCTTTAATGACCGCCATCGATGATTTTGTTGAGCGTGCGAATAAAGGAGATGGTGGAGTACCCATTAACTTTTATATTAAACACGTGAGCGAACGAACCATTGCTCAACAATGGATGGAGAAGTACTATCCAGAAATGCTTTACGAGAAAGAAGACGATGATAAGAAATCATCTTAATATTCTGTAAGTTAAATGAGTCATCCCGGGTTTTGCCTTGGCAAAATCCGGGATACTTGTTTTTAGGAAAAGGGTAATGTCTTTGTAGATGATGGGATATAGCTGCCATTCGTCTCGAAATAACGATCAATTCTTTCATTCAAAGTTTTCCTTTGGAAAAGTTTGTTTTGAAATATATTGCAGTTGAATAAATGTAACGACCCATGCCATCGATTGAAGACTATATCTACCGCCACGAAGGGAAGCAAAGGGAAATTCTACAACAGCTACACGAATTACTGACTGAAGAGCTTAACCTCGAAGCCAAATTAAGGTATAAGATTCCCTTCTACTTTAACCACAGTTGGATATGCTACCTCAATGCACAGAAGGATGGAAGCGTTGAACTGGCCTTCCCCCGCGGCAACGAATTGTCCAATGATCAAGGGCTGTTGGACAGTAAGGGTAGAAAGCAGGTGAAGTCTCTCCACATAGAGGAATTAAGGCAAATTCACGACCCTGTGTTGTTGGAGGTATGGCAAGAAGCCATCCTCTTAGACGAGACTATCCCCTATGCCTCAAAAAGGCTAAAGAAGCGTTGAGTTCAGCCTCTACGCTAGAAGCCCTAATGTACTACACTTTTAAAACCACTCTAAATCGAGCCTTCCCTTCCGCTAAGTGTTCAATCGCCTCATTTATTTGTTCCATAGGAAATTCTTCTACCGTTGGATAAATATCATGTCTTACGCAAAAGTCGAGCATGGTTCTCGTTAAGGCAGGGCTGCCCACCGGGCTGCCTCCCACGGTCTTTTCTCCATTAATCAGACTTGAGGCGGGTATAGCCATGGGGTCCATCACCATACCTACAGTGTGAAACTTCCCAGTTGGGGCTAATGCCTTGAGATAGGCTTTCCAATTCAAAGAAGCATTTGTAGTGTTGAGGATAAAATTCAATTTACCAGCTACCCGCCTCAAATCTTCCTTGGACTTGGAGTTTATCACTTGATGAGCTCCCATTTTTAAGACCTCTTCCGTCTTAGCTGGATTGGAGCTGAACGCAGTTACTTCACACCCCCAGTGCTTTAGGAATTTTATGGCTAAATGCCCTAAGCCACCGATTCCAATCACCCCAACCCGGTCCGTGGGTTTAACATCCGCCATCATGATGGGATGGAAGACGGTTATGCCTCCGCATAGTAGTGGCCCGGCCTTCGCCATATCTATCTCATCTGGCAAGGGAATGGCCCATGACCAATGTCCACGAACATAGTCTGCAAAACCTCCATTCCTACCAATGATGGTAGCTTCGGCCTTGGCACATAGATGATGTGCCCCACCCATACATTGCTGGCAACTCATACAAGAAGCAGAGAACCAACCTAATCCCACCTTATCGCCAACTTTTACATTTTTGACCGCCTGGCCGGCCGCCACCACTTCTCCAACTACTTCATGACCGCATACGATAGGATATTGGGTTATCCTCCATTCATTATTGATCATACTTAGATCAGAGTGACAAATGCCGCAGTAGGCCACCTTAATATCAACTTGTTCAGGCCCTAGTTCATCCAATTCAAACGAGAATGGGGCTAATCTGGATTTTGGCTCTAAAGCAGCATATGCATTCACTTTCATATTCAGATCTTTACTGTTTTTCTACATGTTTTAGCCATCTGGCCTTCTCGCTAATATACGCCATTTGTATTCCTAATTTTTCCGCCAGTTAGCAAATTGTAGAAGCGCATAAATCCATCCATAGGCTGCAAGGCATCCCAATGCTCAACGATCTGTCCCTCTTTTACCCGCCAGATATCGATAATGTTGAGCCCTTTTTGATCACTCCCTCGATGCTTGGCTCTGATAGTGGCATGTGACTGGAAAATCACAAAATCTCCGTCGGCATAAATATGTTTGACATCGTAGGTATATTCGGGATTTGATTTAGCAAAATCTCCCACATACTTTATGATGGCATCCATCCCGTCTGGAATTCCCCGATTATGCTGGGTGTAAACCTGATTACCGAAGGTATCTGCCACATAGTCAAAGTCATGGCTATTCATGAGATGTTGCACAAAATCAAGAATCAGTTTTACATTTGTTACTTCTTTGTTAGACCAATGATCTTTCTTGAGTTCATCAAATTTTAGCTGGATGATGTTCATATCTGAAGATTTAATTGAGGAGAATCATTAACTTGCATAATGCAAGTGAAGCAAATTTCACGCATTCTCTTGCAAAACGCAAGTGAACAATCAAAAATTTATGAGATCTGATTGCCCAATCAGCTATGCCTTAGATTTTTTTGGAGACAAATGGACCTTTTTGATCATCCGTGATCTCATATTTGAGAACAAAAAGTTCTATTCTGATTTCCTGAATTCTAAAGAAAAAATAGCGACCAACATCCTTTCTGATCGATTGAAGAAACTAGAGCAAAATGGAGTGATAGAATCAAAAGTCTATGAAAAGCTAAAAACGAAGAAGGAGTACAATTTGACAGAAAAGGGTAAGCATTTAGTTCCGGTATTGGTCGAAATGATGCTTTGGTCAGCAAGATATGAGGATAGTTTAGCCATCCCAAAGTCCTTTCTCGAGCAGGCAAAGCTGGATAAAGAAGGGATGATTGCCAGGATTAAGGCAAGACTACAATAGTTGGCTGCCTATTTTTCCTTTCTCTGGAACTGGTCTCTATGCCTAAAAAAGCAAAAAAGGCACTAAGGGTATCTCAGGATGCCGGTGTATCGTAGATATATTTATCATTCAACTTACACCATGAAACGGCTACCTTTCTTGATCTTACTGCTCTTAAGTTCCGAATTACCAGCCCAAACCAGCTTCTGTCCAGATGATCCTCCCAACAATCCTTTTTTAGCGGATAGTCCTTGGCCCATTTACCACCGCAACAACTACGCCCAAGCCTCCACTTGTATTACCGGTCCGCTCCCCGGAGATTCACTACAGATCAAAACCAAGACTGAGATCCAAGGCGGAACCTCCCCTTGGGTATATCTCAGTGATGCATACCCTGGTGGACAACGGGCATTACTCTATTCTAATGCTACGCATGTATTCAAACTCATTGACGAAGGAGATAGAATCGTTGCAGCCGATAGCCTACGGATCGATTTCGACCCAATCGCTTCCTTTGGTTGGAATTTTCTTCTAACTAAAGATCGAAACTGGTACACCTACGACCCCAAGTACGACCCAGAGACCGGGCAAAGCACTAAATTGATCAAATTAACCGATGCTGATCCTAATGATCCGTATTCAGAAATCATCGAACTGGATCGCTTCGACTTCGGCAGTTATGACATTAATCGAGTACAGCACTTCAGTTTAAACTATCGAGGACAAATTGTATTCAATAGCGAAAACGACGAGTCCAAGGGTTATGCTACCTTGGGAATCATCAGCCCTGATCTAGACTTATTGGATACCTTCCGCTACTCGACTGAGCCTGGGGAAATTGTCCATCACAATGCCTTCCCTATTGATGAAAACAATTCATTGTATGTGGTCACTACTTCACGACTCATTTGCTTTACATGGGATGGAAACGAGCTCGCCATAGCTTGGGAGGCCGCCTACGATTTTGTGGGCGATGGGCCGACCGGTTCTTTTGCCGAGGGAAGTGGCACTACTCCCAGTCTGATGGGATGGGGAGCTGATAATGACCAGTTGGTGGTGCTAGCTGATGGTCATGCGCAAAATAATTTAGTGGCCTTTTGGCGTAATCTTCCGGCAGATTGGGCTGGTTTCCCGGGTGAGGATATTCGCTTAGCAGGAAAAATCCAGATACCAAATGCCTCTAGTTTTAGTAGCACTTTCCAATCCATTGAAAATTCTCCTACAGTAAATGGCTATTCCGTAGCCATAGCCCAGTTCAATGGCTTTTTGGGTTATGATTGTGAAAATGTAAAAGGGGTGCAGAAGTTTACCTGGGATCAGCAGTTGAATCGATTTCAGCTTGATTGGACGAATGATCAGCTAAATATGAACGGTGTGCTTACTTACTCTTCAGGGGCAAATCTCCTATACGGAAGTGGTAAAGAGGAAGATTGCAATTACTATTATTATGGACTGAACTGGGATACCGGAGAATTAGAACTGAGATATCAGCTTGGGCCTGAAGGTACTTTTCTAGATGACCCATTCTATGATGGCGGGAATGCCAATATTATTGACGAAGAAGGAAACATCTATTTCCCAGGAGGAGGCAGTATCATTAAGGTAGAAATTGTAGAGCGAGCCATCTCTAGTACGACAAAGCCCAGGGAGCCTATCACCTACTTCAGTCCTACCCCAAATCCAGCGCAAGCTTACTTAAACCTGCCGGTCGAGAAGGGAGAAGCCTACACCGTACAGATTCACAATGTAAAAGGTGAATTGCTTTATCAGGAAGCCAGTCAACAGTTGCTAAATATAGAATGGCTACCAGCTGGCTTATACCTCATCACACTGACGAAATCAGGTGAACAACAGATTGGTAAATTCGTTAAATGGTAGGACATTCAAGAATCGGTGCATAATCCAGGATAATTACTCCTGCTGACAATTTGCGGTAGAATGATCCAGGCAAGAATTCATATCTTGAAACTGAAGGAACGATCCACTACATATGAATAAAACGCGGACCACCATTGGTATCATGCTCATGTGGCTGATAGTTGCCACCGTACAGTCCATCTATGAAGGTGCCCTCCTATCTAACTATGGAGTTTCTGAAGAAAGAATCAATTTTTGGGTTTTACTTTCTACCAGTCTACTGGCGGCCTTGATCGCCGGCTTCTTTATGGGCTACTTCTTCTTCCCAAAGGCTAACATCTGGTTGCGAACCCTACCCTATGGCAAAACCCTTTGGTTGATATTTCTGACTTTTTCCGGCTTCTACTTGGTCGTAGGTACAGTGGGTTCCTTTATGTACAATAACTTGACCTACGGATTTGGCAACCAAGAATCTTGGGAGAATAGTATTGAACACCTAACCAGCTCGGAGAATTTCAAGAACTACATGTTTTGGTTGATAGTAACCCTGTTGACGACCCTATTCCTTCAGATTAATGACAAATACGGACCCGGTAATTTTCAGGCATTTCTACTTGGTAAATACTTCAAACCTACTCGGGTGGATAGAATATTTATGTTCTTGGATCTACGATCTTCCACCTCTATCGCGGAGAAGTTGGGAGAATTAGAATATTTCACCTTCATCCGACGCTTCTTCCAAGATGTTACCCCGCCCCTTCTGGAAAACAACGGAGAGATTTACCAATACGTAGGAGATGAAATCGTAGTCAGCTGGAAGCTGGAACAAGGCTTGCCACAACAGCGCTGCTTGCAGTCCTTTTTTGATGCGAAAGCGAAGTTAGAATCACTTGCCAAAACCTATCAGGAGAAATTTGGAATGGTCCCTTCCTTTAAGGTTGGGCTTCATTACGGGAGTGTTATAGTGGGTGAGATTGGCTTAGTCAAACGAGATATTGCCTTTTCCGGAGATGTGCTCAACACCACAGCACGCATCCAATCCAAGTGCAATCATTTTGGCGTGGATATATTGATTTCCAATCAGTTATTTGAAGCCCTAGAGCAGGAAGAGCCGGGAAGATTCCAGTTCGAATCAGTCGGAGAAGTCGAACTGCGCGGCAAGGCTAAACCCTTGCAGTTATTCACGGTGCAAAACAATGTGTAAGCTCCAGTGTTACAAAATTAACTGAGTCATTCATTGGAACACTTCCTTCAAAACGATTTGTCATCGAAACGCCTACTTCTAATACGCAGCTTACACAGCGAAAACATCACGAAGATTTCAACCTGCAACGGATGGAGGTCATTTACGACCAGGCCGAAGGCAAGGTAGATATACCCCATCGACATGATTACTACACCGTCCTTATCGTGGAAGAGGCGGACGGAAAACATGTTATTGATTATAAATCTTATGATTTTTCCCCTTTTCAGGTTCATTTTGTTAGCCCAGGACAAGTGCATCAAGTGGTGACCTTATCTAGACCAAAAGGATCGGTATTTACCTTCTCGCAAGATTTTCTGGTAGAAAACAATATTCCAGAGCGTTTTATCACCAATATCAATCTCTTTCGACAATTCGGCGAAACGCCACCCTTGGCCATAGATGAGACTACCTTTGGACGGCTTTCTCGCATACTCGGGGAGATGGAAGAGTGTCTTCCCTTGGACTTGCATTACCGAAATCGCGCCTTAGGAGCCTTACTGCAGCTGTTTTTGATCTATTGCAATAACAGTCGCCTGTTGGATACCACTCAATTAGACGAAGAGCATAGCGGCGTATGTATGCTGCGAGATTTCAAAGACCTCGTTAATCAAAACTACAATAAATGGCATAAGGTAGCGGAGTATGCTCCTACCCTACACATCACGCCAAAGCACCTCAGTCACACCGTTAAATCACTCACCGGCAAAACGGCCAAGGAACTGATCCAGGATCGCCTCACCTTAGAGGCCAAGCGTTTGCTTTTTCACACCGACCTCACCATCAAGGAAATTGCTTATCGACTAGGCTATGAAGAGCCTTTACATTTTAGCAGTTTCTTCAAGAAACAGGCAGGTGAGTCACCGTCCCAATATCGCCAGGGAAGACAGTAAAGGCAGAAAACAGACAAAAGACGACAGAAGAAAGACGGTCTGACTTCTGACAGCATAGCGATCTATGGCTTCTTTAAATAGACACTCTGAACATCTGTCATCTACCATCTGACCTCTACCTTCCAATCCGCCATTTATACAGGTCTGCAGCCCAAAAAAAACCATATTTCTTACCCAATCCGCCATTTTTATATGCCCTACCTCCTTTTTTATATTCCGTCATGATCCATTTTGCTGCAATTTTGTAGTGTAATCAAAACGAATCCATCAGCATAAAAAATGTAACCAATGAACAGAAAGAACTTTCTCAAGAAAGGCCTACTAGGGGCCGCTGGATTAGCTGCCGGGACTACTAAACTAAAGGCAGAAGAAACGAAAAAGGAAACGAAATCGACTTACGACAAATTAATGGATCAAGTCGGATTTAATCATATACCAAATAAGGAGATTAGAACAATGAAGACTGTATTGCATAAAGCCAAAACCAGAGGCCACGCCAATCACGGCTGGTTAGATAGCCATCACACCTTTAGTTTCGCCAACTACTACAATCCAGACCGTATGCACTTTGGAGTGCTTCGAGTCCTAAATGACGATGTAGTCGCAGGTGGAAGAGGATTCGGCACTCACCCTCACGACAATATGGAAATTATTTCCATTCCTTTAGAGGGTGACTTGGAACATAAAGATAGTATGGGCAACACCGCCGTAATTAAATCGGGCGATGTACAGGTGATGAGTGCAGGAACCGGTGTGTATCACAGCGAATACAATAAGCAATCTGATAAAGAAGTCAGATTCTTGCAGATATGGGTATTCCCGAACAGGAAGAATGTAGAACCAAGATACGACCAGATCACTTTGGATAAGGGTCAACTTAAAAACAATTTTAAGCAGATCCTTTCTCCCGATGCCAATGACGACGGCGTATGGATCCATCAGAATGCCTGGTTCCACATGGGCGATTTAGAGAAAGGTACAGAAACCAATTACAACATTAAGGACCGCAATAATGGCGTATATGCATTTGTTTTGGAAGGTGAAGTCAGCATCAATGGTCAATCACTAGAAAAGAGAGATGGTTTCGGTGTCTGGGATACCGATCAGATTTCTATCAAAGCGGATTCAAATGCCAAAGTCCTTCTCATGGACGTACCAATGGCCTTGAACTAGGCTGACTCTTCGAGATCAAATAATCATTTAACATAAGTCCGTGCTAATACAAGCTCCTCCATCGGGTGTTCTGCACCCAATGGAGCTGGCACCGCACGCCAATACTTCACCCTTTAAAAGATATATAACATGAGTACCTCAGTAGCAACAGCAACTAAATGGGCGATCGACCCTGCGCATTCAGAGATCCACTTCAAAGTAAAGCACATGATGGTCTCCACTGTGACCGGAGCCTTCAATGTGTTTAACGGAACGCTATCCAACGAAGGGGATGATTTCCAAGATGCAGAGATCGCCTTCGAAGCTAAGGTAGATAGCATCAGCACCAACAATGCGCAGCGAGATGAGCATTTGAAATCGGATGACTTCTTCAACGCCGCCGCTTACCCCAACTTAAGCTTCCGCTCTACAAATTTCAATAAGCGATCGGAGAGCGAGTACGAGCTGATTGGAGACCTGAGCATCCGAGATCAAACGCATCAAGTGAAGTTGGCCGTAGAATACAATGGAACAGCTGTTGACCCCTATGGTCAGACCAAGGCCGGATTCGAAATTACAGGACGAATCAACCGCAAAGATTTCGGATTAAAGTGGAGCGCGCTGACCGAGGCCGGTGGTGTTGTGGTCAGCGATGAGGTACGACTGGTACTTAATGTACAACTGATACAACATTAGAAAAGGACTAACAACAGAGTATTATATCAAGAAACCCTTTCCCCATTTGCCGAAATTGTTGGGGAAAGGGTCTTTTTATCTAAAGACTACTGGATCTCTTAGTTAGGCTAGTTGATTAACCATAGCCATTACATGATAACGAGGGTCATCGACATCTTGCTCAATCACATTGGCTAAAGTAGGTGAAGCTTTCACCATCAAGTACTGGCATTCTTCGCTGAGATGTCGCACATGAACCTTCTTGCCTGCCGCCTCATACTTCTCCACGATCTGGAATAAGGCCTCTAGAGCAGAGTGATCGCAAACGCGAGACTCCATAAAATCAATGATGATTTCATCTGGATCTCCATTTACGTCAAATTTACTCTTGAAGGTTTGAATACTGCCAAAAAAGAGTGGGCCCCAGATTTCATACACTTTCGTCCCATCTTCCAAAAAGCGCTTCCGTGCACGAATGCGTTTGGCGTTTTCCCAAGCAAAGACCAAGGCACTCATGATGATCCCTGCTATCACGGCAATGGCCAAGTCAAAAATCACGGTCAGCACCGATACGGAAATAAGCACCAATGCGTCACTCATGGG
>CAJXPD010000239.1 GCA_913057785.1 uncultured Lewinella sp.
TTGCGCTCATTCATCGCAACTTGGGTTAATTAGATTGTAGTGCTTCGATCTTGCTTGACACATTTCCCCTTTCACCGATTCGAATAATTCGTAAAGCAAACTGCACGAACCATCCTGGATGGGTTATTCTGCGGGCGAACCTAGCCACCTTAGCATCTCGCTCAGCAATAAAGACAGGTAAATCTTCAGGAGAGACTTTTACGGCATTCAGCGCCACCTCCCAAGCTCCTTCTCTGGCTATCTCCATACTAAAATCGATCAAGTGGTCATCTATCTTACCCGTTCTTCTTAGTACCCAGTGCCAGGTAGGCCAGATTTCTGCTAAATCTTCTTGGACCTCCTCTACTAGGTTTGCTAGGACCTGATTTATCCGTCGAAAATCCGTTGCTAAGGCGTGTATATTTTCAGGAGTGGATACTTGAGCAGCAGCCAGTCCTAGATCGAGGTTGATATGCGCATTCATGCCCATCAAGAGATGTTGTAGAACGATTGGCCAATGTTGCTCCGTCAATCGAAAAGCCCGGACCCAAGATTCCGTAGTGCGTTGCCCCAACTGATCTGCATGATAAGCAGCTAAATAACGTTTAGCAAAGACCACATCTAGTTTCTCCATTCTGGGGCCATTCTCAAAGAAATTGTTTTCAATACCTTCTTTGACTTTGATCGTTACTTTCTGGTATAAAGCCGGGAAGTACCCCAAAGGGCTTTCGTTCCTTTTAGCTTCATCAATAATTTGCTGCAAGGCCTCAATGACTGCATCGATGGTTTGAATGGAATCCAAGTCCATAAGAGAAATCTACTGGTCTTGGACAAGATAATCTTATTCGGAGAAATTCATCACAAAGTAGGCGAAGGACTTAATCAGAAGATGCATACGCTGGTATGCATCTTCTGGAGAAATAGGTTTTACTCAATAATCAGTTCCAGTTCTTTTCCTTTTACTTTGATAATTTGAAGATCACTTAGATTGATGTACTCTTTCTTGATGACGAGAAACTGGCCATCCAATTGTACATCTGTCGTTTGATACGTTCTTGGCTTGGAATCCGGACCTAAATACAAGCTGATTTTTTCGATCTTTTCGGATTCGATGAGCTGCGTTACTTTTTGGCCAGTTTGGCCACCTTCCGTACAACTTGACATCAGGATTAGGGCTACTACTGATAAAACTTTCCAATACTTAGTCATAAGCGTATGTTTAGTTATTCATTACTTCCCATACTAATGATAACTAATTGTTTTTCAATATAGTTGAATCTAATTCAATAGTATCTACCAGATAGGCTCTCGCACTGTTCAAACATCATTTTACCATATACAGACAGACAAAATTATCCAAGTTGAATAGGTTGAACTAAACCAATAAAATTCTTTGGATGGTAGTAGAATAGGAATTTAAAAAATTCGCATTTTAGGTTGAAATACAGACGCGCTCTGAGCTGCATCATACCTAATCCTTGAATCGCCGCTCTAACGAGATATCGTTAAATGCTTCTCTGTGATGCTCTCCCCCCCCCTGCCCTACTTTCTTAAAATGGAGAACACGCCTAGTCCAATCGTCAATAATCCAATCACGATGTTGGTGACACCTTGCACATAGATACAGCCCTTGTCAAAGCATAGAAAGGTTCGTTCACCAGCTTCAGGGCTCGTCATGGAAAGGCCTGATATGATAACTATAGCCCCCACTAAGGTCAAGATCCAGCCAAAATTTAATATTCGAATTTGCTTTAGCATATAGGTAGATTCAATGTATTGGAAGCGTTCAAAATCACGGCAAGAAATACTCCTTTATCCAGATTATCAATCGACCATATCCAACTGCTTCAAGATGGCCCAGGTAATATCCTTCCGGCATTGACCAAATTGAGGCTTAATTTCCTGCCTCTCCTTGATTAAGCGAGTGGCAAAAAAATAGACGTTATCTTCTTTTTCAAGGTAGCCTACCCACCAACCGGTATCCTTTCCACCATCTCTGGTCCAACCCGTCTTTGCTCTCAAGATATATTCCTCTGACTTTTCTACGACCATCATATCTTTCAAAGTGCCAAAGTGCTTCTTGCTGAAGGGCAGACTTTCCTCATAAACGCCCAGCAATATCTCTATCTGATTGACTGGGGAAATCGCGAAATTCCCAAAATTCCAAAAGTCAGCATCTTCAATGGACAAATTGACATTACCGTAATTACTTTGTTGCAGGTATTTTCGGTACGTTGTTTTTCCTATTCTTTTAGCCAATTCAACATATACCCAACCCGCAGAAAGTTTGAAAGCTTTCTTCATGCTCATATCATGATAGATATTGGGACGATACCCGTACTTGATGGTATCTTTCCGACCATGCCATTTGACCAGTTCATGCTCATCATTGATCGCTCCGGATTCTAGTGCGATGAGGGTATTCATGATTTTGAAAGTGGAAGCAGGCAGGCTTGGGTGTTGGCTGTCGTTAATGTCACTGGATATCCATTGCTTTGCTCTATAGTCATAGATGGTGATGCTGCCTTTTAGGTCACAATCCTTAAAGGGTTGACTGAGATCTTGCTGGGCCCTTAGCAGCAGGAAACTGGTCAGAGCTAGCAAAAGAGATGTAAATCTTCGCATGTTCGATTAGATTAAGAGAACGACGTCAATTACTAGTGATTCGAATAGTAGAGCCTCAAGATCAGTTTATCCTTGGTATAAGTCAAGCACTAGTAGACCAATGTTCTGATAAACTCTATATACTACAAAGGTCATATCTGTCTTTTCCAATCAAGATGAAGCTTACCTTACTTTTTGCTTGGTCACAGTCAATTTTCCCGGTAAATCTTGCTCCACAGAAAACCATTTGCCCATGAAATCATTTACCTACAGATGGTCTTTGGCTCGAGGCTGACCGTACCGCTAACTTTTATTAACAGATAATGACACAGCAAAAAAGAATGAGGAAGGTCATTGGTTACTTCCTCTTGTTTCCCATCTTTCTTTCCGCCCAACCTAGCGAAAGTGACACCCTAAAATTCAAGGCTAACCTATCCCTAACTGGGATCTGGCAAGGAGGAAACGTGCAAACCTTCATATTTCGGGCGAAGTCTGAGGTGACCTACAAGCCTTGGAAAAAATGGGTATTCAACACCAAGAATTCCTATGTATATCAGGCCTTCGGAAAGCAAAAAGCGGATGAAGATGTTCTAAGCCTAAACTTCTTGTACTTCAACCCAGAAAAGTCGGTTTATCCTTTTCTGCTGGGTATTGCCAGTACTAACTTTCGAAGGCAAATAGACCTCCGGTACCTATTGGGGTTGGGTGCTACCTTTCAACTACTGAAAGAAAAAGACAACTGGCTCAAACTGTCTATTTCCAGTGAATATGAGGAAACAGATTTTAAGAATGCGAGCTTCAATCGTACTGACTACAATGTTTCTCGTACGATCAAGACTCTACGCAGTACACTGTGGGTTAATGGGAAACATACACTTGTAAAAGACAAGATGCTCATTACCCATGAAAGCTATTTCCAGCCTTCGGTGAGTCAAGGGGATAACTTTCGGTGGCGGTTTGAGGCGGGCTTAAACTTTCCTAGCTGGAAGTTTTTAGAATTTAAGATCAGTTATCTCCACACCTATGAAAGTATTGTAATTGAAGGTCAAAAACGTGAGGATGGCTTTCTAACCTTTGGCTTTACGGTAAAAAATCACTGACGGGAATTGCCAGAAGATGTACTTAATCGGATAGATCTAGTCCAGATTACAACTCATACAATTCGATGGGCAGATCATCTGGATCGCTGAAAAAGGTAAACTTCTTGTCGGTGAACTCATCGATACGAATGGGCTCAGCTTCCACCCCTTTCGAGCGCAGGAAATCCATCCATTCTTCAAGGTCTCTTACGCCAAAAGCGATATGTCGTAAACCCGTAGCCTCTGGGTAAGATGGCCTAGCGGGAGGATTGGGGAAGGAGAATAGCTCAATTACGTATTGCCCATTCACGGATAGATCCAGCTTGTAAGATTGTCTTTTCTCCCGATACACTTCTTGCTCAACCCTGCATCCTAAAATTTCTGTATAAAACCTTTTGGACCTTTCATAGTTAGCGCAAATTATGGCTACATGATGTACACGCTCAATCTTCATTAAATATTCTTTACCTATTCGTTAATACTAAGAGCAGTTGGCCAATACTTTTTCCCCAATATCTACAATAGCTATTGTATGCCGATGCTTAACCTTTTCTAAATCGATGGTTCCCCCTAAGATGAGCATCTCCTTTTTTGCAAAACGCTTTCCTAATCGATCATCCAGCATGATGTTTCGCATACTATGGGAGATACCAATTTCATCTAAGAATTCCGTGGGATGACCTGCAGTACAAATCACCAAGCCATATTTGAGCTGAGTCATGCTATGTTGACGTTCTGTTGGGTCAGCCTCATTATATCCATAGGCATAGCCCACTGAGTAAACCCGATCAAACCACCCCTTCAACTTTGCTGGACAATCACTCCACCAAACAGGATACAGAAAGATTATACAATCTGCGGCCTCAATCTTCTCCTGTTCCCGCCTTACATCCTCTGGAATCGGCAATTCCTTTTTTACCAGACCTTCTCTTTCGTATTCTGCCTCAGTCATATCGGATTGAAAATTCATTTTATACAAATCCGAAATCTCATAGGCGATGTTTTGTTTATGCAAGCTCTCCTCCAGTTGCCGTAAAACTTCACTCGTGTAAGATTTAGTACTGCTGGGATGGCTGTATACAATCAATACTTTCATCTCTTGGGTTGTAGAATTTCAAGGGCACTTCCGCAGGTTTTATTCATTTGTTGCAGACACTCCTTTAGGTTTCTTGACAAGTCTGTAAATCAAGTAAAGTGGGATTAAAGTTACCAATCCAACTGAATTGACCGCAACGCTCCAGATGATAATCCCGATTAGAAATCCAATCAATAAAGCATTCATTATGGCCTCGGATTTCTGCTGCTTTACCTCGTCATCAGACTGTTGTCCAGCTGAGGTGCTTGTTTCTTTCTCTTGCATTAGTTTTATTTAGATGATGTAGAATTTCTAAGTGGTCTTCAGAGTTCAGTATAACTTAAGTAAGTCTTAGCGCTGGAGAATAATAATCCGCCACCTCTTTGGCTCTTTCGGTAACAAAAGGATTGAAATGGTTGACATTACCGATCGACACCACCATATTATTCATTTTCCTTTCCAACTCCCAGTTTCCATCCTCCTTTTGCTTAGCCCTTAATAATTCTAGGGCAGGAATCAGTTCTGGAGAGACTACCTGCTCACGCTTTAGAATCCAAAGTATCTCCAAGAAATCCCCTTTATAGAAATTAGGAAACGTGAGTAGATCTAGTTTATTGATCATCACTTTGGTAGGATTACGCGAACTAAAGCAGACCTTATGTTTCAGAACAAAATCTATACATTTCCTACGAAGCTCTTTCACTCCTCTATTTCTAAGTTCCTGAGGAATAAACGAGATTCCCTTCAATAATTTAACTACTCCCCAATAACAGCTGTGCTTACCAAAACAGCTCGTATTGGAGCAAAATTGGTTCTTAGGCGCTACATACTCACCATCATCAAATCTTTGATATTTACAAAAGAAATCCAGTAAGCGCTGGCTCCTTTCGTCGGGCCCTCCATTGAAGTAACAATCAAGGTAGAGCATATTCCCGTTCAGACATGGAATAGGGAAATGGTCCTCTTTCAAGGTATAAATTCCATGTCCCTCATCAAATAGGTGGTTTTTAACTGTGGCTAGCGGTTTCTGTATTCTTCTATCATCTTGAGGGCATTGCAGTTCCGCCAACAATAGCAAGGTCCAAAGCGATGCTTTATAGTTGGGCACATAGTGCAAGTACACGGGATGAGACTTATGTGTTTTAGGAATAACCTTCCATAAACCATCCTCATTTCGGCTAGCAAAGATTTGCTCAATTAGTTGCTGACGATGATCCATTAATGGTGCTTTATTCTTACCTACCTTCTTCCATTCGAAACTTCTGAATCTGGTTACCGTAAATA
This sequence comes from uncultured Lewinella sp., assembly GCA_913057785.1. GTDB lineage: Bacteria > Bacteroidota > Bacteroidia > Chitinophagales > Saprospiraceae > DT-111. The sequence goes on from CAJXPD010000239.1 coordinate 6,022, forward strand.
TCTCCCACATAGATACTTCCTTCGTCATCCACTAGTACATCATGATAACGCGCTTTAGCCCCGTTGTAGGATCCAGACCTACCAAATTTAACTTGAGGGGTTAGATCGAGGTCGAATCGGAAGATATCCGAGCCAACGACCATTGCTCCAAACAGATGAGTCATGTAGTCAATTCCGAACAATTGATCATGCTTGTGATCGATCACCACCGAGTACAATTGATCTGTTCGGCTATTTTGCCATAAGGAAATAAATTTTCCTTCAGCGTTAAATTTCTGTATTCTATTGTTCTCCCGATCTGCCACATAAACATTTCCATACTTGTCCAGATCGATTCCGTGAGGCGTCTTAAATTCTCCAGATTCCTTTCCTAGGCTGCCCCATTCCAACAAATAGGTTCCGTCCGCTGCAAATTTGACTACCCTACTGTTGCCATAACCATCACTCACATAAAACGAACCATCATCGGCAACTGCCACATCGGTTGGCAAATTAAAATGATTGGCATCGGTACCTGGTACTGCGGCCTCTCCTAGTGTCAATAGCAATTCACCCTCCGCACTAAATTTGAAGACTTGGTGTAGGGCCACGTCCGTTACCCAGATATTATCTTCTTTGTCCACCTCCAGGCCATGGGGCATGATAAACAAATTGGCTCCCCAGTGTCTGATCACCTTTCCAGTTTGCTTATTGAGTACTAGAATGGTGTTTTCTTGAATTTTGTCGACTGGCATGGGCGATTGCCAAACTCTGCTAGCCCGGTGAAACACAACGATATTACTCTTTGAATCAATTCCCAGTCCCGTGGGATTACCCAAAACGAAGTCTTTTGATAAATTCGGCCAATCCTGGACGAGAATGTAGCCGTCGGAGCCGGTCTGAACTGAAGATTCCCTTTGCCGGCAAGCACAAAGGGAAATAATTATTAGGCAATAGCTGGCGATCAAGTAACTGTATTTTATCATCCAATAGAGTTGGTGTGATTGAGGGCGATCTCAAGACTCCGCTTACTATGACTTCATCTTAAAAATACATCAAATTTAGTTCAAAGTGTACTGCCACTTGTCCTGTAAATGCAGTCTAAAGTCTGCTTTCTCCCCTAAGGGTTCTATATTTTGTTTGTATAGCTCAAATTCTGACCAGTAGATCTTCTTGGAATATTCCGAGGTGTAACCTCTTTTGACCAGGTCCGCTTCTAGTTTTAATTGCTGGAGTTTTTTGTCATTTGCGTAAAAGAAGAAGGAAAGATCCACGAATGGCAGGATGGCTTCATGTAATGCGAACAAACCTTCTATGAGTAGTACTTCCCGCGCATTGATTAGCGTGAACTCCTTACTTTTTTCTCCAGTGTGGTGATCATAGGGGTGAAATTTGAGGGTCTTTGCTTCTCTCCAATTTTCTAAGGTGTCTACCATTTGTCCGATATCATGTGCTCTAGGATCATATCCACTTATTCCCCTCTTCTTTCGCATAATCCGATCCATCAGGAAGTTATCTAGACCAAGGTGAGCACTACGGACGCCATAACTTTCTAATAGTTTGACAACTGATTTTGCTAAATGGGTCTTTCCCAAATCTGCGGCTCCGCAAAATGCTACTATGATAAATTCTTTCGCCCTTTGGACTTCCAATATTTTGTTAACTATCGATTGCTCAATCATCATAAATCATACACCAAGTTTGGAGGCCTTTCTCAAGGATACAGAAGCCTCTCCGATCATAAGACCTCCTCTTCTTTCTCCTTTACTTGCCTAGCGGTCCATGTTTCCCCATCCTTTTCTGCTAATAGAAGTCCTTCTCCATTCACACCCATTTCCGATATCAAATTCCCATCTTTATCCCAAAATCCACTTTTGCCTCCTGCTCTGACTCCCCATACCTCTCCTGAAAAATTGGACATCAAGACTTTCATCGAATAGGCTTTAGCAAATTTCCTTAGTTGTTCATGCCCTTCCGTAATTCCACCCTTCGAATAAAAGATACTGGCTACATAGATCGAGCAGGCATTCTCTTTTGCATTCACCGCATGCTGTTCCTCGACAATGTCTGCACAGATGGCAAATTGCACAACTTCCTCTTTCAACTCAATTCTTGGATTATAATCAAAGGAACTCGAATAGAATTCGCCCTCTCCCTCATGCAAAAACTGCTTTGTGTATACCTTGGTTTTCCCATTTGGCATCAGGATATAGGCTCCGATATAGAGACTGTTATCTATTTCAAGGGGCGCCCCTACCACGATAATGATGTCATGGGCCGCAGCAATTTTCTTGAGTTTCCAAATGATGGGATTAGTAGGCTCAATGACTAGGTCTCGCCCTTCCTCTCGACAGTACCCGGTCAGTGACATTTCTGGAAATACGATTAGATCGACCTGATTCTCTATAGCAAGGTCAATCCATGCCAAGTGTTTCTTAAAATTGCCGGTAATATCTCCTACAGTCACCTCCAATTGTGCAGATGCTATTTTCATGATCATTTATCTTAGTGCCAGCCCCCTTTGATAGAGGGGGGTACAAGTATGCTAATTATTGACTGCCTAATCCTCCTACTTGATCAATATCCCGAATCGAATCCCCCAAGTCAAGAGCTTACTATCATTGGTTGTGAAGGTTTCCTGTACTAGCTCATTAAATACTCTATTCATCGAATAGCCAACTCGAGGTTCTAGGAGAAACCTCATATTACTCCCCAGTTGAAATTCATATCCTATCCCAAAGCTTGCTAGAAACAGCAGTCTGTTAGGTGTATTCAAATATTCATCGTCTTCCACTTTTGATCCTAAACAATTGTGTGAAATAGTCATTCGATTATAGGACAGATTCAAAGCAGGGCTAAGTCCGATCGAGAGATAAGGGAGGCTAGAATTTCTAGAAGGCCAGTACTTCAATTCCAGTGGAATGCCTAAGTAGTGAAGCGAAAACTCATCTTCGTACCAGGAATCTAGTAGACTAGGTGCAGAGCTGTGAAAATCACAGGCCATCATAACCGAATAATCCTTCTGAGCAATTTCCGTCAATTGATAAAAAAGTCCCGTATTAATTTGCCAGGATGGGCTAAGTTTAAAAGACACATCTCCTCTCAATGCAAAGCCGAATTTCCGATCGGAATCAACCACTCTCGTATCCTCTATGATCTGTTGTGACACTTGTGGGGTAATACTGATGGCAAAGTCAGGAGTACGACGATCTTGCCCATATGAGGTCAGAAAAAAAAGCAAACAAATAGACAAGGAAATTGCTCTCATCAATATATGTATTTCTATCGCAAAGTTAACTTATTAATCTCGATCCTACCAGCGTGTTTTGCTACGGAACTAAAAACTAGCCTTGCCTCAAAAACTCTGCTATACCGAATCAATGACCACAAGTCTTTCTACCTGATCATGGAGTTTACTCTTTATTTCGACGCATCTTGTGAAAAGGCTCCGGGCATGGCCTAGATGGCCCGAAGTCTCCTTCCCTTGATGTATCGCTAATTCTTCCCGAGCCAATTCCAATTCTTGATCCATCAGCTGGTGAATTCGTGGTGCTGAAGCGGTCCGTTTTCGGATTTCATCCAACTGTTGTTGCTCCAGAGCAGCATAAGATACACTGACCGCTGACGCTTCCCATTTATTCACTTCATTTAGATAGAGTAACATATAATCCAGGAAACCAGTAAACACTTCCCTGCTGACCTGGTCTCTATTCGGTAGTGGATCCTTATCGACCCCGTCCATGACTCCCTCGATGTAATTATGATATTGAGAGATGAACAAATTGGCCTCAGATTTCGTCTTACTCTCGTAGATTTTATCCAATCCAAGATTTCTCAAAAACTCGTCGGCATCGCCCTCCAATTCTTGGCTGATCTCCTCCGTCATGAAATAGATAATCTCAAACAATTCATCTCCATCTACCTCCTTCAAACCCTCCTTGACTTTTTCCATCAACTTTTCAAAAGTTAGATCGTAAGGGTTCGCAAAACCCCTTTTTCTTTCCGCAATAAAGTCTTTGAAGACATTGACGATATCGCTTGACCTTAAGAAATCGTAGAATCCCTCAGCAATCTTATCCTCTTGCAATTGATATATAAAGACTTCTCGCCCCATACGTCATCTTCCATTATAGGTTGTAAAATTTTCAATCGCTACTCCGCTACGCATAAATAGCAGCCATTACAAAGTTGGCCATCATCAACACAAAATCGGTGATAAAAATGAAGAGCATTAGTCCCTTTACCTGCCAAACGCCCTCACCCCTACGGTTTTGCAAGGCAATTGGGACATTGGCGAGGAACTGTGATCCATGGGCTAGGGCAAAAACTAAACACAAAATCATTCTCTGGCTATCTTCTGGAAAGGTACTTGGCGTGATTAAAATTAGAAGGTTGAGCACACAGAAAGCAAAGTTGAATCCACCTAGAAATTTCCCGGTTTCGGCCAGCATATCAAAAACGGGGGTTTCTCGGTGCTCCTTTGGCACTAGTATCTTTGCAAATATTTTGTTACGCAGGGCAAAAAGGTGAAACCCCAGGCCAAACCAAATGGCGTTTAAAAGCAGAATGAGTGCAAACATCATAGTCGATTTAAGTCACTTTCAAGTTCTGGCATCACTTTGTCCCATAACTCCTGTCACCCCCCTTGCTTCTTGGAGTTCAAATTGGCATAAAAGACGCCTTGATGATTCATGAAAGTACCATCCTTTCTATTCAAGTCCAATCTTCCTCCCTCAAAATTTGTGGCAGGAAGGCCCAACTCCTGGAAAATGCAGGCGGTGGCCGCAAAATCCCAAATACTGCCTCCTCCTTTTTCTTTCTTTGGGAATTTGAGCATGCAGGCGGGGCCATGTTCTAGTACTTGGATGGCATTCAGAACCGAACCGCCACCGGCCATTTCCTTGATGCCCGTCAATTGAAGCTGGTCTTTCTGTTCCTGTAGCATGTCTTCTATTTCTCTTACCCTCGGTGTATCCTTGAGCTTTCGATCCGTCACGTATGTCAAGTGCTTGTTCCTCCGCTCTATTTTCCAGGGCTTCCCATTCTTGAAAACTCCATATCCTTTAACAGCAGTATATAAGGTATCAGTGCTGGGATCCAGGACTACCCCAACCTGGGGAGTCCCATCTTTTGCCACTAAGGCTATTGAAACAGAAAAACCGGGGTATTTATTGATAAAAGCGAGTGTACCGTCCATGGGATCGATGCACCAGAAAAAATCCTTTTCGAATCGCCCCCCATCATCCTCGGTCTCTTCGGATAAAAGAGCCAAATTGAAAGCTTCACAGGTAGGCAATAAGTGAGATAGAATGATCGTCTCGCATTCCCTGTCAACTGTAGTTACTACTTGCGAGGCATAACTCACCCCAGCCGTTTTCTTCTCCACCACTATATCACGGCTCATATGTTCCTGAATGATACTACCGGCCGAAAGGGCTGCCTCAATGCCTATATCTTTGAGTTGTAATAGATCCATTTCTACAAGCTATTGATCACTTCTGTAGTTATCCGCTCACTATAACTGTTGATCTTCCAATGGCCCGGGCTCCAGCCTTTCAAAAAACGATGGAAATCTGCCCAAGCTACCCTATACAAGGATCGCCATTCTGATTCTAGCGCTTCATTTCTTACAGGCAAGGCGGCTTGCAGATGCTGAAAGTAGGTATCTAGAATCTGGTTTTCTAAGCGTTCACTTTCTCTTTCATCTAAGCAACTCCCAACGAAATAGGCTACATCTTTCATTCCGCATCCACCTCCTACATACTGAAAATCTACCCCTGCGACCTGCCCATCTTTGGCAAAACAAAAGTTTGCCAACTTTGCATCTCCATGCACAAAGGTTTTATACGCACAATTACTCAATTTTTCATCAATTATTGGCGCCACCCCCTTCAGCCGCTGATCATCCAACACTTCCAATTCTTGAGGTCTAGTTTCCAGGTGCCAATAAGTGCCGACTTCCCAAAGTCCAACTGGACGCTTACCCAAAAAACTAGCATGGAATCGAGCCAACCAGGCTAAGCATGCTGAAATTTCTTCCCAGTTAACAGACCTTTTGCGCAAAACATAACCCACCTCATCCAAGTCCTCCAAAACTATCAGTACCTCATCATTTTGCGTCTCGACGGCCAAACATCCTGGCAGACGAGCAGCGCTATCCTTGCTATAGGTATTATACCAGTTTGTTTCCACCTGATAGGATTTGACCTTCCGCTGATGACCGATGTCGGTATTCCAACCCCGAGGGTGATTCTTATATTTGGGCAATTGAACGTGCTTCACGACCACGCTATCCACGGAAGCATTTTCCAGACCCACTCTTATTATCTTTCCGTAGCCACTCCACAATTCCTGAATCACTTCCTTTTCAATCAAGGAAGTGGCCCCAGTTGCTTGCAGAATAACCGACCTAAAATATTCATTCATAGGCCGCAAAGATAGGAAACCTCCTTAATGGGATCTATTCCTAGTTTACCACCTTGCCCAATGCGATTCTTGGATATTAACATTTGTCGATCTCAGGTAATTTCAATTATTTGTTGCAGGATAAAATCAACCGTCTCCTGAGCCGTTTGCTTTCCACTATCAATGTAGTTCTCCGCTCCAATATGTTCCTTCAGACCTATATATTTGTCATATAAGTTATTGATCATATCCTTCCCGCTCTCCCAACAGGCCCGATCCCGGTCTCTTTGAACAATAACTTGTCTATCCGGGAGCAGCACCTTGAGTATCAGGTTAGATTTAAAAGTTTGTTGAAACTCAGCAATGTAGTCCCGACCTAATATGACGTAGTCGATTAGCACCGCCTTGTTATGATCGAAAAAGTAGGTGCGACTCAAGTCATACAGCTCACGCTTCACTATTTGGAGTTTTTCAGGATGCTCCGTGATATAACTTATTGCTGGAAATTTACCTTTTGCAATTTCATCTCCGCTGATGTATATCAGATCAAGCTGTTCTAGGAGCAGTTTTGAAATCGTTGTCTTTCCAACTCCGCATGGTCCAGTCAATATGATAACTTTTGGACGTCTCATCGATATCTTTCTTTGCATAGTATCTTACCCTAAGCATCTACCGATATCCTCATAAAATTGGCCTGAATTTTCGACCATGTGCCAATGACCGATGCCTTTGTATAGTCGGTTGGGGATTGAATGTTGTTGGATAAACTGCTGTGTTTCCAGCGGCGTATCAACATCTCCCCAGACGTACAACTTCTGACAGGGTAATGCTTTGAATTCGCTTCCACATTTATTGCCTTTGATATGCTCTTGGCTAGATAGTCCCCAATTCCTCATCCCTTCTGGATCAGCAAATCTCAGACTACTATAATACCTCTTATATCTTTCTTCAGACTTGGCCATTTCAAACATCTCTGAGTGAAAGGATTCGACAAATGCTGTGGCAGTTCTGAACTGTAAAGGTTTACTTGAGAAATAGCTATCCGCCTCAGTCAGGTTGCCTTCTATATTGAAGTAAAAGTTAATCCTTTCTTTCAGGTTCTGGCAGACCCAAGTTCCAATTAATGAACCAAGAGAGTGTGAAACGATATTTACTTGGCCTTGGTCATGCGTTTCTTCTTCGATTACATGGCTAAGCAGGTCAGCTTGTTCCCTAATTGATAAATGCGCTTGATTGATCGGACTTACGCCAAAGCCTGGCAAGTCAACCACATAAAGGTTGAATTCCCCTGCAAGGGATGATTCGAAAACCTCTCTATAGACTAAGCCAGAATCGGCAAATCCATGCAAAAACCAGATGGATTGCCTTTCCCTATTAATCTGATTCGTTCTAATAAATAATTGATGTCGTATTTGAATCTGCATGGTACTCGGATTTAGCGATTAGGACTAGCCTGGTTTGACTAGAGGCCATCTCAACGTTTCGTGCCCAAAAATCAACATCTATTGGACATGTTCAAGCTCAGTCAGCAACAAATTTCACCTATTTAGGAGAGGCCTTGGCCAGGTAGGTCTTGTTGAAGTTAGCACATAGATAACCTAGTCACAAACGTATATCTGCTTTTCCGATTCATCAGCAAATGGCTGTTCGTCGAAGCTTCCAAACTTATGTAAAATTTCAAAACCATTCGATATAAGATACGCATCTAGTTCTTGTGGAAAAAACAGTCTCATATCCAGGTTTTGGATGGAATCAAATTCGCCATTGATGAAGTAATGCCATTCGATACGATTAATCTGCGTTTTACTTTCGTATTTCATGACTTGTTTGATCAGTACCTGCCTACCATCAACAGTGGTGTATGCTGCGATTTCACCTGCTTGCTTTTCTGCTTCAACAATGTATTGAATGTTTGGATTAAAGCAATCCAGTAGAAATCGGCCTCCCGTTTTAAGATGACTTTTGACAGTTTGAAATGCCTGGAACAAATCTTCATTCTTATATAAATGGTGAATAGAATTGAAGGGGATAAAAATGAGATCATATTTATCTGGCAATTCCAAAGTCCTTATATCTGCTTCAATAAACTCGACTTCCAAACCTATTTCAGCAGCCTTGATTTTTGCACGTTCCAGCATGGAAGGTGTGAAATCAACCCCAGTAATAGTATATCCAGCTTTGGCAATTTGAAGTGTGAGTCGGCCAGTGCCACAACAAAGCTCCAATAGCTTAGCTTCCTTGTTTTGAGGGAGCCATTTCTGGTAGAATGGTAAATCTGCCAGGTCGGTATTCATAGCATCATAGATATTCGCATCGTATATTAACTCACCGACATTGTATTTACTTTTCATACTGTTTTGTAAAATTATCGATTACTTGCGCCTAGAAACTGTCTATTCTCATCCATTTAGCTGGTTGCAGGTAGTCAAGCGCCAGCCCTACGCCAATCCCTTTCACCGTAGTATCTATCACCGCGAATAGACCTCGTCAACTTATCATCACCTAGAAAGTTATTAAATAGTGCCTGATTTATCGTACAGTTTTTATCGTCTAGATATGCAACTTCTAAGCCATGAATTACTGTTTGCCCAATCCAAAATGGCACGATTCGATAGCCTGTATATCGCTCGCGTAACCTTCTCTCTACCAACTCAAACGCTTCTCTAAATTCTAGAAAGGGGGATGTGGTCACGACATTTATAGACGGATATCCTCGAAGATCATCTTCTTCCACAATCGTTGTCATATCTATCCCATAGATCTGAAAAAAACCTCCTACAAAACTCACCGCAAAATGCAGTTCTTTACTATGCCTACAAGATTTATGTTGGTTTCTCTCCAAGATTATGGATGAGCTAAAACTGGGGGCTTGTCCATAGGTCGTCCCAATTATTTCTTCCCTCAATTCTCGACCTATCCCTTCGGTGAACTTCACCCACCGTTCCTGATAGTTTTGATCATCATGCACGTTTTCTACGATAATATCTTCTAATTTCTTTTTCCCTGGATATTTAAAGTAGATTCCCTTGCCTTCCTTCCGCTCCAGACCAATGGGATAATATTTTCTTATCGATTCATAGATCTCCCAGTAATCGTGACTTTGGGTATTAAATGAGAAATTTGGTTCCATAGTTCTATTTTTCCAATTTTTGCGCAAAAGGAAAAGCCCCGCTTAGCTGGTAAGCTGGCTTTTCCCCATATTGATATACTCTTCCTTATTTTCTGACATTTGCTGGATATGTCTTTCAGCATGTTTACTCAGAAAATAGATGTACTCATACACATTGATCTTTCCCAATCCATTAACCGTCATCGTGGTCTCGTAGAGTAAGCCATCTCCATTTTTGAGTTGCTCTAGGTAGTTAAGACATCGATTGAGCTGCGTTGTCAGCTCATCTTTTATTTGCCATTCCGTTTTCTCCCCTTTGGGTTCCATATGTTCTGGCCTGATCCAGTCAAAAGACTTGTGGACTCCGATCTCGTTAATCTTGCCCAGGTCATACTCAAATTGCTCCCTTATCTCAGTCAGCGATAATTGTTTCACATTGCGCAAGGCTTTGGCCGCGCCCTTGTCAATCAGTATCAGCAAAAAATGACTGGTCAAGGCGATATGTTCCAATATCTCTGAAATGGTCCAACCTTGATCGAGAGGGCGATAATCTTTGACACTTGCATCCTCATCAAACCACTTGAAGATTCTTGCATGGGTGCTGATGAGATGCAATTGAATTTCTTGGATATAGTACGCTAGCTTCACTTAATGATTATTGTGCTTACGTGATTTACGCTAATTTTTGTCCGGTCAAAAGTCGTTCTATATTTTCTTTCGTATTCTCATTTGGTTCGATTTCCCGCAGTCGATTTATTTTTTCCGTTATCTCAACTGACCAATTTCCAGCCTTCCATTTGTCTAAAACCCTGATGGCTATATTTCTATTTCTTGTCGTGGGACTATCCAGTCCAACAAGTATCAGTGCTTCCCCTTTTCCGGGGTAATCCGCTAAGAGTGTAATCACACTTTCTAAAGCTGAATGCTTCTGAAAATCATCTCCAAACCCCAAAGAATCTTTAGGTCCTGTCCCCAACTCATCCAAGGGTAGGTGATTCAGGGCAAAATCTATCACTTCCTCTACCGCACCTCCTTGAGCATTTGTTGTCACATCATACCAAAGCGAAAAGTCCAGAGGATTTTGTTTTAGTTTACTCCAAACCGTTTCCCAAATTTCAATTCCTAATTTATTAGCAGCTTGTTTAGCATTCCAATATTCAAAGCTGTCCGCACTCTGTAACCCCCGATACACTTCGGCTGTCCAGTCTTGGGAATGTAGAACCGTACTGATGTCAATTAATAGATCGGACAGCTCGTCTTGTTTCCAATGCTTAAGCGTTTCGACCTTACCAGGTGCATCTTCCAAGTAATCTTTGATTCTATGTAGGTTCATAAAATCGACGATACTTAGGTCTTGAACCTTGGCATGTTGGACATAATTCTCCAGGGTTTCAGGAGCTTCCAGGTACCCAGACATTCCTCGGGCTGGACCTTCATCCATTAAGGCTACAATGATCTCTCCCGCAGACACAAACAGATCATTGCTGATAGTGTCTCTCTTCAGTTTCTCATTGAGCAATCCATTCTGGGCGCAAGTAAGCGCCAGGTATTCATACAAAATTTCATTTCTGTAACCCTCAAGTACCAGCCAATCCCTTATCTCATCAGTCAATTCCAGTTTTACCAACCGTTCCACCAACTGAATTCTTCCCCAGCCATCTACTTGTTTCGCCAAGTGCCATAAATCATTAACTAAATCATCTGATAGGTTCAACAGCGCAACACTCGAAAAAAGAGTAAACTCGTCATGTAGCCCTAGTACCCTTAAATCCTCAACGGGCTCTTTGTTTTGGCACAATCCGAGCATCGCGATTCCGAACTTAACGGCATCACGGTTCTTTGTTTTTGTGGCCAGGCTATTGGCATAATGATACAAATGGGGTTCTATAGGCAAGGAGCGTTCGACCAACTGCTCTAGGAACTCATCGATGACACCAATTACGCTTTCATTTTCTGTCACCTCTTTGTAGAAGTCAGATTTACTTTGGGCATCTCCTTTTTGAGCTATACGGGTAATCAGTTTTACCAGGACCTTAATTCTTGACTTGGACTTTTCAGAACTATCCGCTCCAACCAGGGCATCCAGCAGACCTGGCGCAAACTTAATTTCGTCATCTGTCTTATCTTCATCAGGTAAGGTGTATGCAGCATCCGATAGTGAACCGTCTACTTGTATATTATTTTTTAGGAAGTCCAAGATAGAATCTTCCGTTTCCCAAACCATTATTGCTTTCTGTTCCCGATTTTTAAAGAGGCTCTTAATCCAATTCATTATTTACTGATTTTTTCATCAAGCTGTAGGCCTTAGAGGTAACCTACAAAATCTCCAATGGTCCGGCCAGCGGGACCCGCATTGCCTGTGTGTATAGAAGCCGAAACCACAACTCCTTGTTTGATCAAACCATGATTGGTCACAACAGATTCTCCAACATAAAACCCACTATTCTTAGTTCCCTCCAATCCCAATAAGCCTGCAATTAGTAAGATTGGCGCCACAAGGTAGGCTCATGGCGGTTGCTTCTACATCTGATGTATGAGAAGGTTTGATTGGAGACCTAATCGGAGTTGTAGCTACAAATGCCCCCTAATTCTAGAGCTGATTTTTTGTAATGAATTGCTTCGGTGTTATGCCTGTATGTTTTTTGAAGGCCCGATTAAAGGTCGTCTTCGAATTGAAACCACAATCCAAGGCTATGGCTAGCAGGGTCTGCTTGACATGTTCCCCTTTTTTCAATTTTTCGATAACTGCCTCAGCACGTTTTTCATTTACAAAGTCATTGAAATTCATGTTGAAGG
>CAJXPD010000240.1 GCA_913057785.1 uncultured Lewinella sp.
GAAGCCGACATCCCGAGCGAGTACTTCAAGGCTTGATCAATGTCAAGCTTGAGAAGGGCTTCATCGGGACCCCTTCAGTCTGGACTACCACTTCCCGATGTGCTTTAATCTTTCCTCAGTGATCGGGATTTCGCTGCGCTCAACCTAATAAATCCATACCCTAAACAACAAGGTATAGTCGCACCTGATTGGCAGCTTGTCTGACAATGTCCTAATCTTCAGCGACATGCTCTCCTACCTGCATATGGAGTTGACTTCTTAATGCCATTGCGTCGCAGTCCTAATCTTCAGGGACCTTCTCTCCTACAAAAATTCAAGCGCTAAACGAGCGTTGTGATGGAGTCGCAGTCCTAATCTTCAGGGACCTGCTCTCCTACCTTCCAAAATCAGATAAAGCGATACAATAACGGGTCGCAGTCCTAATCTTCAGGGACCTGCTCTTCCCGATGTGCTTGGGTCTCTCCTCGAAGATCGGGATTTCACTTCGTTCAACCTACTAAATCTAGGCACTAAAAACAACACGGTCCAGTCGCACCTGATTGGCAGCTTGGCTGACAATGTCCCCTTCAGATTGGACTACCACTCCTACTACCATTACGAGAGTAATGGAGACACCACAATCCGTCGCAGTCCCCTTCAGATTGGACTACCACTCCTACACGATACCACTTTTGTTTACCAAGGTACTGGATTGTCGCAGTCCCCATCAGATTGGACTACCACTCCTACAATGTTTTATGGTACCAATCAAGACTTCTTCCCGTCGCAGTCCCCATCAGATTGGACTACCACTTCCCGATGTCCTTTAATCGTTCCTCAGTGATCGGGATTTCACTTCGTTCAACCTACCAAAATCAGAATAGCTACTTACAGTTGGAGGGGTGACCGACATCCCGATCGAGTACTTCGAGACTTGAACATAGACTGGTCTGAGAAGTGCTTCATCGGGACCTAATCTTCAGGGACCTACTCTCCTACCAAAAAAGGACACTTACGATTTATGGGGTAGATAGTCGCAGTCCTAATCTTCAGGGACCTACTCTCCTACAAGGTAAGGTGCTCACCTTCAGCATCCAGAAACGTCGTAGTCCTAATCTTCAGGGACCTACTCTCCTACCCTTACCCCTCCAAAATCAATGATAACCCTCTCTAAATCAATCTATAGCAATTTTAACATTTGTCATGAGAGTGTCAGAAAAGACGTATTAAAGGGTTTTTAATTTGTTTTTTAACACTCGATTCAATGTCACAGATTTGAGTATTTTCGGCAAACGAAAAGCCTCTTAAATATGTAAGCAACTAATAATCAACCCACTAACACTAAAATGCCAGTATCTGACATATTTGATTTTAACAAAAATGAACCTTTTTTTGTCAAACGAATTTTCTTAAAGTGTATACAGTATGATTGTCAAGCACTTGGAAGGGATCTAAAAAAATGGGTGCAAAAATTTAACATTTTTTTAAGAAAAAACAAGTTGTTTACGCGCTAAAAACGCATGCCTTTATTTTCTGAAAAATTATTCTTTATTGAATTCTATTGCTAGGCCTGTCAAAGAACTGGGCGCGAGTATTGCTGAATTGCTTTGGTCTTTCTAGAAACGATCTACCAGTGTACAACTTCACTTTGAATATCGGAATTTCATTCATTTCCTCCAAGTAGGAATAGGGCTCAATTCCTATACACTTGTTGCGTTCAGCTGTCAGCTCCGGAGGCAGTCTCCCCATCTATATAGACCTGCTCTCCGAGATAGGCCAGACAACAGAGTCAGCTGTAAGTATCACGACCTGTCCTCTGATCTCCATCATTATTTTATCACTAGAATTCCAATGCCTATTTTAAGAAAAATCGAATTTTATCAGCCTGTCAAAGAACTTTTGATGCCCTCTTCTGAAGATACTCTTTTATCCATTGAGAATGGCATAAAAAAAGAGAGAAACCAAACTTATCTGGCTCCTCTCTTTTGCTGTTTAATAGATTCAAATCCGCTAACCCAGTTTCACATGGATTGGACTGCTAGCTTAGGGATCTGGATCTATAATTTGCGGTTCTTGATACCTTACTACTACCGTTGTGAACATGCTTTCGCTCCCGCAGCATTGGGCCAATCCGCCCCTGACCGTGGCTAACACCTTTTCCGATACCCACATGAAAGGGTATACGCACATTGGCACTAAAACTAAGATCAAAAGCAAGGAATTTAACCCCGTGAATTCGCACCGGCGTACTATTGTGCAAATGTTGGATATTGACCTCTATGAATTCCTTACCATCCCAGCCCAATCCCCAGAGTCCGGCTACTAGATGATTGGCAAGTAAAGATTCTAGCAATTGTATTCGCTCCACTAAACTTGCACAAGCATCCCATTTCTTAAGGTTTTCTTGATTCAGTGCCACCCACTTGTAGATGCGATACGGCAGTGGATCTTCCTGTACACGAATCTCCGGTTCGCTCATCTTAAGATCTGCAATCTTTAGTTCTCTTTGCTGCCCTTCCCAGCGTAGCACCCAATCATTTTGAGCCAATACTTGTTGTACAGCCTCAATGCCCTCATTTATGGCCAGCAGTCCCGCTTGTCCCTTGTTCATTCGATACTGAATCACGGGATAGCGGTAGTGATACCCCTTTTCGCCCTTATGATTGTGGAAGCGGTCATCTTCCCATCCGGCCATTTCGATGAAAGCGCCACGCCATTTCGACAATTGTCCAGCGTGAATGTCTAAGTCGAAAGATAACTGCAGTGTCTTGACCTTGGTATTTGAAGTATCCATATGATAATTTTTTTTACTCGTAGATATCGCTCTGGTATTTTGGGTAAGTCCAGAAAATACCAGAGCCGGTTGAAAGATTTTTCTCGTCGGCAGCGTATGTCTCTATGAAGGTTCAATTGTAAGCTGATATTTGATTCAGCACTTCATTAAAGTCTCCCTAGCCAGGCTCACCAGCAATATTCCACAGCGTCACTAACCAATAGTACATATGCTCTTATTCTCTTATTGGTTTTATACCAAAATGGCGGTAGCCATTATTCTGGGCTTCCTAGTCGCTTACTGGCTGAAGAAACTCATTCGCGTGATCCTTACTCGCATGATGCCCGTCCAACAACGCATGGCTGATGATTTCTTCAACAAACTCACCTTTCGGTCTACCATTGTTGGATTCATCTTAGCCATTGCCAGTGCTGGAGGTCTGTATTGGGCTTTCACTCAATTCGATGCCTACTTCGTTCCACCACCGCCTCCAAGACCGACCTTCTCAGCCGCAGAAGAATCCATCGCTCCCGTACCATCCCCTGCCCCCATACCTATCGTCGAGGAAGAAGAATTCAGCCCGATGGCAAGCCCTCAGTCACCTGATGAAACGCCCCTTGCTTCCTACTACCTGCAGATCTATGCTTTCCGCCAGCGCTCCTCCGCTGAAGAACAAGTACAAAAATGGGCGGCTAAAACCGATCACTTCGTACTACTCGCCTACGCCGCCGCTGATCTAGAGCCTTACAAGGTGCTGATTGGCCCCTTTTCTGATACTGCCTCCGCCAAAGCCTTCCAAGGCCGCCAGGGCCTGCGCAAAGGCTTCCCTCGCACCCTCGATCATCTGGACATCCTTTCAGATGAGTAAGGGCTAAGACATACTGGTTCCTGGCATATCATTGGCTGAAGTCCGCAAGGGCTTCGGCTTTTTTAGCTTATCCTTAATGAGATTCCTTATATTTCAAATACTCGATCATCTCTCTGACTCTAGCATGGATAGAGAAGACGGAGTTGGTGAAATATACTTTATCTGGGTATTGCTGTAGCAAGGGTAAAAAGTGACCAAAATACAGCATATACGGCTGAGCCTCGTTCAGATAAAACTTCAGTAAACTATCAGATGGCTCACCAGCAGTATCACCATGGTTATCGAAGATTACCAAATCAAATCCGTTAACCTCCTGTAGGGACATATTGTCCTCAACCCTCCAAAGTCTAACCTCCTTGTAGTACTGTTCAGAAAATAGCGATTTCATAAAGTGCCTTCGTTCCGCTTGCTGGCAAACGATAAGAATCTTTTGAAAGATTGAATGTTCTAATTCATAAGCCGCAGCCTCCTCAGGAGAAACAGCATCTATCAGAATCAGCACTCTCTCTATGATCTGATTGAATTCCAAGGTGCTGTCCTCGCTCTTAATCGTTCCGTTCAACACAGATTTACGATGTTGATTATACCTTGCTGACAGCATGACCACACTATTTCTAAGTTCCTCATTATTATCATAAATCTGTCGAAGGACTTGCAGCACCTCCCCAGCATTCCTAGTCGAAAGCTCCTTCAGTTGTCTCTTGATCTTAGTTTTTAGCATGGTTTATGAATCATCGGAGTCAATAATCTTTGCAAATATTTTTTCAGCCTTAGCTCGACCTACCCATTCAGCCACCTTTTTCATATAGGGATTCTTTTCAAATGGTTTCGCCCAATTGAGTCGATCCTTGCTCGAAGCATTATTGTAAAGAGCAAGCAAAACCCTTTCTAGTTCCTCGTGCTCTAATTCTGGTAGATAGCCATTTGGGTATTGCTTTAGTAAGACCTTTTCCTTTTGGCCATAAAAACGTTCGCAGAAGTGACGAATCCCCTTTTTTAAGCTTTCGAATCCGCGCTTTCGGTCACCAACTAGAACCACTGACCAATCAATTCCTTGTTCCTTTGCAACATCTTGCTGCGCTTTCAGCCGCGCCGTCTTTCTCAATCTTTGCACCTCTGCTTTTCTATCCTCCAAAGCCTTAAATAGGCGCTCTTTCTTAGCTTTCAAGGCAGCTTCAAACCGACTTCTAAGCTCTTGCTCCAGTTGCTCCAGAGCAGCACTAGGCTGTAACATCTGCTCATATTGCCTTTTTTCTTTGGCGATGAGCTGTTTAGACTTTGCCACTTCCGCTTGGTTTGCCAGAGGGCGAAGTGTGGTAGAACCAATATTCTGTAAGCTGGAGTAAGTAGAAAGAAAATCACCAGACTTCTTGGCCTCCGCAAAGGCAGCCAACTCCATGTATTTCAGCCTACTATTGGCGGTATTGTTTTGATCCGAAGCCATGGTCAAGAGTTCGGTAAGTTGCTCGCTTTCATGCCACTCCTTAGTACCGACATCATTCGCCCTCATAAAGCTTTCAAAAGCTCTCAGGTATTGCTCAGGCTCAGGCAATCCTCTAACCTCTAATTGAACCTTGCCATATCCTAGCGGTTTTGCCATGCCCAAGCTGTGGTAGGTATTGGGCGTATTGTGAAAGGTGATTGCGCTCAGCAAGGCTCCCAATTCCACCTTTCGTAAATTATGATAAGCCAGTTGGAAGGAAAAGATGGCCCCTTCCCTAATGGGCACAAAAACAGTTTGGATTCTAGCGGGGTTTCGCACGTTACTCGGTGCTGGATTAGTTTGAACTCCATTACTATGCACTGGATATCGTTTCCAACCTGCGATTTGCGCCTGCTTATCCCAAAAAGTAGAATACCGTTCTGGATCGTACTGTCTAATGTAATTGGGATAATAGGAAGCTTTTGGACCAGACAACACTTCCCGTTGCTCCCCCAAGGTTTCAACATCATTCAAGGCGAAAGCATGCCCGATGTGTACCCTACCCTTCAAAGCCTCTAGAGCTGTTCCATCTTCTTTTTCCTTCGTAAAGCCAAAGATGGCTTGAGCCAAGTCGATATTCCTATCCTGGCTATGAGGTATAGCATCTTTGACACTATGATCGTATGGAAGTTTATACATATAAGAGAGTCCAAGATCTTTGACCAGAACAGTCTGAAGACTATCCCTGGTCTCCTGTTTGGTCCTAAAAAAGACTGGAATCTCTTTGCCTTGTTCCAATTGCTGTCGCCAGTGTGTCCAATCCAAGGACCATCTATTCCGATCCTGATCGTGGTAAGCAAAGAAGAAATCTTTCATAACGGATTCTTCCACCTCGATCTCCCTCAAGGAATCAAAAAAGATAAACTCCAAATGATGACCCGACCATTTCTCACGCTTTTCCCCCGTTTTCTTATCAGTCACCCATTTACTAGAGCGATATCCAGGTTGACCGGTAAAAACAATCGTACCTCTTCTGGTTCTAGGACTAGTAGGAGGTTCCACTAAATAAATATCTCTCATCACATCTTCGCGCTCAAACAAAAAGGTATTTTCTCTAGTAGCTGATCTGGTCTGAAATCTTTCATACTTGAACTGCGCAGCCTTTTCCTTATCATTCCTTGGGCTAAAGCTACCACCCCGATCACGTTTCAAGAAGTAGGTACTAAAATCGGTACCATAGACATCATCCAGATGCCGATGTGAAATTCTGCCAGGCCGTCCACAATCGCGAATAAGATAGGTATCATTAGGGGTCTTCCTCAGCCAGCCCGCAAAGATTTCTCGCTGGTCAACCCTCTCCCGGTAAACCTCTGACGCACTCAAATCTCGGATAGCAAAGCGATGATCATTTACGATATCCATCTTTGAAAAGCTCATGATCTCCAGGACATTTCTGAGCATACCTTTGATAGAGGAACCAGGAATAAAGAGTTGCCTATTATGCGCATTAAATTGCTGAACAAGAGCCTGACCTTGTTCATCGCGGGCAGCACTATCTCCAACAAACAAGGGGCTATGCGTATGGATAACTACTTGCAAGAGGCCTGACTCTCCATCTTCAAAAGGTACATCATGACTAATGTGCTCTCCCCAATAAGCTGGAACTACTTTCCGATTAATTGGCACAAAATTATAAGGCGCTGTAATCATCTTAGGTAAGTTTTAGGATTCAAAAAAGCTACTGAACAAATCCGGCGAAGGCGGTGAATGCAGGTTCTAAGGTTTTCATTCCAGCCAAGGAGTCTTTCGTCACTTCTTTCCATGCCTCCACCACTTTATAAGTCCCCACCTCCAACAGATCATGGCTTTTATAGTGTTGCACCGTAGCTAATGGATTAGCAGAAAGGTAGGCGCTTAAATCGATCCGCTGCACAAAGTTAGAGCCGTCAATATTCCGAATTTGAATACTGATTTTGCTCTTTGGATCAAAGAAAGCCGCTTCGACAATAAAGGGTAGCTTTGCAGAGAACAAGTTCGGCTTCACTAATTCTGGCTTTTTGAGCACTACCGGCTTGGTCTGATCCGAATACCAGTAATATCCCACATACTGTCCCTGTCCAAAGGTATTGCTGTCTATCATATTCATTTCTTAAAATATACCTGTGAAAAATTTGACTATGGCTAAGACTTTACTTTTTCTATATCACCTGTAAAAACCCCATGTCCTTTCATGGTATTACCACCTAGCGGAAGTCGGCCCGCACAGAGATCATCTAAAGTAGCTTCAAAAGCCCTTAGCAATTGCTGTTCAGTCTCAGTATCCTCAGGATCGACTCCCAGGTCTTCAGCTAAAAATAGATCCAGCTCTATATCCTCATCCGTCGTTATCACTTCCTCTTGAAATAGAGCGCCATCAATTCCTCCTCCCGTAAAGCGATCGATAGCCACATGCGTAAAGGTCTTTGTACTCACTTGAGCAGCTGTCAAGTAGACATCAGAGAGGAGCAATCGTCCCCGTGCCCCAGTTTCTTCCTCCCCTTCATTATTACTATTCTTTGCATATCCCATGATGGTCCTGACGGCGAAATTTTGTTCTCCGACAGGATATAGCTCAGCCGCTTTATTATTCTTCCGTTCTTCCATCTCCTCGAGAAATGCCTTCCAATGTTTGGAATCATCAATAGTAAGTGCCTCCACCTGCTTGGCCCAATTTCCCCAATCAGATGCTTCAAAACCATAGTTCATCAATTCGATATCAAGATCAATATCCAGTTCACTTAAAGCCTCTGTCATATCGAAACCGCTGGAGCTAAGGTCAGCAGATAAAGTTTCGCTGCCCTCAATCGTCTGTCCCTCCAATTTGTTCCAATGGAAAGCCAATCGATGAGCCAATGCCCCCTTAATAGAAGTAGCGGGTATCAAATAGTAAGCCTCAGACAACGTAGCGCTATTGTTGGACCATTCAAAAAAGGCCTCCTTTTTAGGCGGCATATTGATCCGTCCTTCCGGTACGCCCGCCCCAAATAGAAAAAAGTCACGCGGCCTAATCGTAAGGCGATACTGTCGCCAACCTGAAATCATGGCGGCCTCTGACTTGGAACGTTCCTGTGGATTTTCACTATCCCTTTGGGGATTCGGGAGCAACGCAGAATTTAGGCTGGCAGAATTATCCAGGTAGCACTTAAGTTGGTCCTTTTCCGACAGATCGTACATTTCCTCTTGACATTCCAGCACCTTCAAGGCACCGAAGCCCCTCCTAGTCCCTGCGCCCACGCGAAAACTTGGGTGTCGAAGGATAGCCATAATCTGCATCCAGATTTCCCGATCTTTCGAAGTCCCCTCCAACTCAAGTTCAAACATAAAGCGAACCCCTCTAGGCACTAACTGCTCCTCGAACTTCGCATGTTGCTTAGCTGCTCCTTTATGGTTGATACGCACATGATCTCGCTCTGGGAGGTACAGTAAATTCTTGAAATACTCATGATTCATATCCACCTCTTGCAGTCCCTCAAGAATCGTCTCACCTTCCGGCCCAATGAGAATAGCATCAGAAAAGTGGATTCGACTTCCCAGCCCCTGATCACCTTTCTGATAGCCCCAGATTTCCTCCACCACATCTACGAAAGATGCAGAAGCAGCGGACTGTCCATCTGACAAAGTATGCCGAATAATCCCCGCTAGGGCAGTCCCTGGAATGTATGGCAAGGCATTGGCATCCCTTACAATTAGTCGCTCATTTAATAAGCCCGTTTGCCCAGATCCAATGGTGAGGGCAGAGGCTGTCTCGACTTTAAATCGAGCCAAGTATCTCACTGTATTTTTCATACTCATAGCAATTTCCTTTTTAAGAGATCTTGGCCATTTCAGATGCCAATTTCATTAAGAATTCATAACCATTTGCCTTCTCCTGCTGTCCAGCTGGAAATAGATACTCCTCTAGCCTCTTCGCCCGGCCAAATTTTCGCCATACTTGCTCAGACTGCCCATAGTGGAAGAGTCCCATTTGCGGATCAAACAGCAAGGGTCTGAGGACAAACAGATCAGCCGCTTTCTTGGTGATATTTCTTACCTGACCCCATTGGCTAGCACTTACCCCCTTATAAATCTGCTGATTCCTTTGCATGAAGTCATTTACTTGCTGATCAATATTCTGAGATCGTTCCGCTCCCTGCAGTTTCCTTTCCAGGAATGACAAAATGGTATCATCTTGCTCACCTTTAGTCGTTCTAGGGCTCCAATCATCCAAATGCCGGTTAATTTGTACACTAGTAAGCTGAAGGTTCTCAAGTTGTTTCGTTTCACTAATCAGAAAGCTTGGATTAGCCATAACTTGTCCGAATCCTTCAGCCCGATGAGCTCCGATTCCTTCCTGCCAGACAGCGGTGCTAGTAGATTCCGACAGCTCTACCACAAAGACAGAGCCCTTTACAATAATCAAGCGATCAGCATTTCTATTCTTTCGCTTCTTGTTCCAGGTCTGATATCTCCTGGTTCTGATTTGACACTCTTCCCAAATAATCCTAGAACCTAGAGGAAGTTTAAGCAATTTTGCATCTGGTCGAAGGGTGGGATTTCCAATTTCATCGTAAAAGCATAGATTACTTTCCGCATATAGGAATAATCTGCCAGGGTCGAGTGGCTTGTGCTCAACACTTACCTTTCCTTTGAATTCTATATTTACCAAGCCATATTGCGCAGAAGTTGAACGGCCAATCCTTCGTTCCCCTTTCAGAGCACTGATGATACGGTCTGCATAAACCCCATTGTCCACATCCACGTAAAACTGCCACATGGAGCCACGTTGCAGCGCAAAATATCCGAACATTTGACTTTCAGCAGAGCGGCGTTTTGATCTATCATAAGCAGATTTGATGCTGAAGTTCTGCTCTACGGAAACCAGGGCCCCATCCTGAGTAAAGAAAGCCCCTTTAGCCTGCTTAAGCTGAATACCCTTCCCAGAAAGCTCCTTAACATCCTCGTCCGTCAAGTTGGAATAGAGGTAGATCTCTTCTGTCAACCCTCCCATCTTAGCGTAGGCCCAAGCCGCCGGAACACGAAGAGCGCGACTATCCAGTAAAGGATGTGCATCTCCAAAGCGAACGGTACCATTGTGGAAAAGATCCAGGCTAGCATCACTCTGGTCAGAATCGTAGAGTTGTCCGGCCACCAAACCCAAGAATTTAGCACCAGGAATATAATCCAAGGATGCATGAAAACCAGCTGTTGCAGATCTAGAAGTAAGCACTAGATCCGTCAGCAATTGACAATTAAAAATAAGTCTCTCCATTATGCTTAGGTTTGAAGCGTGAAAATACAGCGACCAAGACCTCGATTTCGGTTCATTCCGAGTCGCCGAGTCCATGAAAAGCAGTTTTCTAGAGCCTCCTGATACTTCTTCTCTTTTGGGAAAGCTCCGATCGTTCCATACAGGGTGAGTGGTATCGTCACTTCCATCTGTCTTAAGCTCTGGTCAATAGCCTGTCCCTTTTCATCAATCGCCGTAGCAGCCAAAGACTGATAGAGATTTGCCCTAAGCTTCATTTTCTCCCGTTGCTCGCCGCCAAGTTTCTTCTTCAGATAAGCGCTGAGCTCAGCATTACTGAAAAAGCAAACCCCTCCATCTCCTTGCGCGGACGCCCCTTCCTCTTCTCCAAAAACCAGCTTAAGAAAATCCTGGGGATGGCCAGCAGGCAGCTGATTAAGTACCTCAGCAGCTTCCCTCAGCAGTCCCTTTATTGTTCGTCCTGGAATGAATGGCAGGCCCAGCTCATCTTTGATGACTGAAGCATTGGCATCAACACCGCCAGACAATCCAGAACCAGCATGCCAATAGCCTAAAAATTCTATCGAATAATTGATCTGTATCATCGCACTAAATTTTTAAATACTGACTAAGGCGATCGTGTCATATAAATGAGTTAATAGTACATCCTTACGGCCCTCCTTCGATGCCCTAGACCTCATCTTTGGGTCCTCTAGCCCCAAGCGCTGTATATAGCTGGGATTCATTCGTCTGATACGTTTCATCAGTTGGGCAGCGCTTTCTGGGCTAAGCTTAAGTTCCTGCAGCCAGGTCCTAACGCTAGCCTTCGGAGCATCTCTCCTACTCATTTGCCACACTCGCTCTTGAAGTTGGTCGATGGTGTTGTAATCGTAGCCATCCTGTTGATCCAGAAAATAGGGGCCAAAGCTGAAACTCACCTCGCCTGCTTTCAACTCCCTGTCCAGTATTCGATCGTAGTTCTCCACGAAAGACGATTGCACTCGATGAAAAGCCAAGCCCGAAGGTGCCCGTTCTGAATTAATGGCTTTAGCGTGAGCCTTCGCCTGTTTGCAAAGGCTTTCCGCTAAATTGACCCCATAATGAAAAGGATACTTTACCTTGATATAGGAAATCCCAGCACAAGCCGTGAGGCCGTCTGAGAGCATAGGAAGCTTATAGTCATTGACTAGGGGCATAAAGGCCTGTTTCGTCTGTATCGCAAAAGCTCTTAAGAACTCTGCGGTGAAGTCCAGCGCCAGTTCTCCCCGGATAACTACCGTAATATCGTCTCCTCCCAAAAGCACAGGTCTAATGGGCAAATATGCCTTTCCGCGTTCTTGTTGCTCTTTATCATAGACCGGCTTTATCACTCTTTTGTAGGCCTGATAAGCTGCCTGCTGTGTAGCACTATCCAACTGTGCAGAGAGTCGTTTCAAGACCTCATGTAGCTGTGCATTCTTACTTTTCGTCAGATGATCTTTTAATTCTTGAATAATTCTACCAAGATTGTTGCCATCGGCATGCATAACTGCAATCCAGCTATTATCAGGATCTACAATAAGGTCCTCAAATAACTTGGGCGCCTTTTTTTCTAGTTCCTGAGCATCCTCTCCCACCATCTTTTTCAAGAGTGTAGTATTTCTAGAAGCCTCTTCTTTCGTCTTTTGACTCCTATCCACAAAATCGTCATCAATCGCAGTCACGGCTAACGCATTACCACCTGTACGTCTAGCCCGTTCCGTTATCATCCATCCTAGTCCATGAGGTACTGCTCGATTGTTTCTTTCTTGCGCCAATTGCTTTTCCAAGCGAGCTATGTGTTTATCTAAGAGCTCACCGGACACCTCAACGATAGCTTCAGCAAGGCTTAGGCCCGGGACCTCTTCTTCAATCTGCCTCCGGAATCCGTAAACAAATTGTTGGCAAGCCATTTTATCCTCAAACAAGTACTGAATCTTCCCTGCCGCCCCAATAATTTGTTGTTCCGGGTTGAAGGCCTTTCCCACTGCAGCTGCGAATCTAGTAGTACAGATTTCTTCAATGAATTCACTGGCACCAATGATTTCCTTTAATTTACCCGTATCGAAGATGAATGACTGTATGCCATGCACGACAGCCCCATACAAATATTTAGCCATAATCAAATATTTGAACACCATTAAGCAAAAACAAAATTGGAACAGGAGGACCTGCTAGGAATCCCCGCATTTTCTGTACAATTCCTCCTCGAGAATGCTAGGACCAAAGGTCTGATCACTAGTGACTTGCTAACAATCAAGTACTTATACACCAAGAGAAATAACCAAGAATGGAAAAGTAAAGGAACGGAAGAGCGAACTAATGTTTCGCTATAACCAAACATAAACAAAAATCACATGCAAAGCAAATTTTAAAATCAAGAAAGTTCTTTTTTATTAATTTAGCATACTATCAAGAAAAAGTTGACGTTGTAAGAAGGTGCTAAAGTTCTTTGATTCTTGATGTTTTCCTTCTTACTACCTACTAATGGTTTTATGAGATTATTTTGTCATGTCCAAAAAAAAATAGCATCCAGTGATGACAAATCGATTCTCTCAGGTCATAATACAATTGAAGACCAACAATACCAGAGCGTAGAACAAGGAGATCACCACGATGGATAACAACAAATAGGGCTAGTAAAGTTTGACAAACTGAAAATGCCACATCCAGATGTGCCAAGCGCATCGCCACTATCAATTTTCAGTAAAAAATGTCAACCCATGCATCACCAACAGCACTATAACCAACGTGAGATCATTGCAGGCATCAAGAATCGCAATCCGAGAATCGTCCACTACTTTGTCAAGAAGTTGTCGGAGCGAGTCAAGCGCAATTTCAAGCAGCGGTATCCTGCTCATCAGCACGCGTGGATTGAAGATAGCATATCCCAGTGCATGATCATTCTATTCGAGAAGATCGATAAACTGCCGGAG
The DNA here is from genome assembly GCA_913057785.1 of uncultured Lewinella sp. Taxonomy (GTDB): domain Bacteria; phylum Bacteroidota; class Bacteroidia; order Chitinophagales; family Saprospiraceae; genus DT-111. The sequence continues at coordinate 13,261 of CAJXPD010000240.1, forward strand.
CAGGAGCAATCCTTAGAGAACTATGCCTTTGGAATAGTCCGCTACACCTTTCTGCATTATCTCCGAAAATCCTCCAAGGTAGAATATCGGGCACCAGAAATGCTGCCAGATCAGGTACAAGAACAAGTCCAAGCACACGAATCCGCTGCTACCCTCTTCTACAGAGAAGGGATGGACAGACATTGGCTGTGGTATCAGCAACTTTCCTTTAGAAATCAGCAGATCTTAAACCTAAAAACGATGGGCGTTCCCAGCAAGGAAATTGCCGGGATGGTAGGGCTATCAGATGGAGCCGTTCGCAATCTAATTTCCAAGATGATGCGCACAGCCAAACAACTAGCGACTTAATCACTGCTAAGGTTTCGGACCAATCAACCTGGAGATCCATACCTTTGGAGGTTCCAGAAGATCAATAGCATCTAGGATGTTCACTTCGAGGTATTGCGCCTTATCTCTAACTGAGGGCTTCATGCGTTGGCTACGGTTTCTCAGCTTATCGGTAAGTGTCAGATAGACAGCAGTAACCTTAAGACCGAAAGTAGAGCGTAGTGCCGCCAAACGAAGAGCAGCCGCATCGAAAGTTCGCTTCGCATCATGAAAACTGCGGGCAAGCCCCGATTTACATTCGACGACAAACAGTTGATCTTGATGCAAGAAGAGCACATCAAACTCAGCCCGCCCCGATTCACCTTGTTGTTCCACATGAAGGCTACAGGCAATGACATCATCAGCGAGGCCAAGTTGGGTTTTCAGCCGGTAAAAAGCCCACTCTTCGAACCATTCACCAAGTAAGTACTTGATCTCTTGTCGGTCCAAGTGTATCGGGTCCTTCAGCTTAAAACCGATAGCATACAGCAGTTGACGACATAAGGGTACTTCTAACAGTGGCAACTTTGGAGCCGCTGCCGCCGTCGCTCGCGTGATTTCACGAGACCGGGTTAGCAGCTGATTAAGCGCAGATATGATCAATCCTTCCCGGTAGCAATCATACATTCGCGAGGCCTGTGCAAAATCATACTTTGGCCGTCCAGCTGAAGGGCCAAAGCGGTAGAAAACGCCATGACTGTTTAGGTACTCCCGCAAGCTCAATCGATGCTGAAGCGGAAAAGCCTGGTAATCTTGTTCGGGATGGATGCGTAAAAAGTGTCTATCCCGAATAGATAGATAAAAAATCTCAGCAGGTCGCTCCAATGCTGCTCGCGCAAAAAAATCGTATACGCCGATAGACATAATTTTGCTGCCGCTGGTAATATTAACAAAGAATCGTCCCGGACGATCTTCCAATCGGAGTAGTCCCAACTGGTCGCGGATAGCAATGAGGTCATCAGCAGGTACCTTAACTACCTCATATTGACTCTCCATCAATCCTAAAGCCTTGACCAAGTGCTCCAGCTTACGCCGTTGCTGCATCAGCTCTGTAGTCAAAAAAAGGAAAGTATCAATCTGGGCAAAGAATTGATCCCGAATTAGGAAAATATTGGGCGCCGGCTGATCGCCGATAATAGTGACGAAGGTATTGGGCATGCGGCAGGGTTAGTATGGATTGAGTTGAAGTGCCTCTACCGGGCAACAAAACTGTACTAGTTAAAGATAGCTAAAAGTTAAAATAGAGGAGGGTTGAGCTTGGGGGCTTTGGAGATTTGGCATAGGAGGGGCTTGGCAATAGCGTAGTTGAAAACTACGCAGAGCCAAAACAGAGCCAAAACTACGTAGAACAGGTAGTGAGGCTACCAAAATTTGACCTGAGAATAAATGTAAAAGATCTCCTTGTTTATCCAGAGGTGTTGGGCTCAAGGTCAAAAATATACAACTACCTCCATTGCCCAAGACTTTGGGATACTTATCTTTCCAATTGCCAAAGTGTGTTTTAGTTCTTCATATGGCTCAACACAGCCTATAGTTAATTTTCCAAGATCTATAGAAATAGTGCCCTCTCCTAATTGTAAATCGCAGTACTCGTACGAACTCCTTCAATTAAACCCTCCTCGCTGAAAAAAAATAAAATTCGAAAGCCCTTGCCAAATCGAAGAGGAAGATTGCTCTTATATTCGATGTTAGTTATTTCCACAATTAATGTGTTGCCTACTGGTTTCGAGAAGTAAACTTTCAGAGGACCTTCACTTTTAGGCAATATTTTACTCAAATTCACCTGGGTAATAGTTTCAAAGCCATACTTCTGTTCATATAAACTTTCATTCTTAAGAATCTCCTGAGTTAATCCGTACTTTTCCAATGTGTCAGTGATCTCTTCTTTAAAGGGGGCTATATCCCAGAAAGCAACTTTGTCCGAAATACTAAGGTTAACGCTACTTCCCTTCCGTTGTTTTTTCAATCGAAAAAACCGACGGATTTCCTCATTGATTTCCGGATTTACCTTCAAGTAAATAATTGTAGATAAATACTTACAGTCAATTCCTTGGGAAAAAGAGATTGCAGTACAAGAAATCATGCAAATTACGAAAAAGCAAATCCTTGACATATATATGATCTTTACATAGCTTAATAGAATAAAACAATAGGATTACCTTCTTCATCCAATAACGGATCAAGGGTGTTGTCTCCGTTCTCATCCGTTTCCTCTAGTTCGTAAGGCGTGACCCACGGTCCGTCCATATTTAGGCCGAAGGGATAATAATGATTCTTTCCGACCTCCTTCGTCGGTGCGGAATCTTCGCGCTACTTCGACCTGTATTCTTTCATACCTACCATTCCAAAATATCATGACCTATCTTCCTACTTTAAGAGACAAAAAAGAGGGCTGCAGTCGTCACTGTAACCCTCTTTTTTTATCTTGTATTCCTCCGTCAACCCATTGAGACCTATCCCAAAGCGATTATCTCGCGTTCAGTAGCCACTTTCAGCCACTGCCCGAGGGGACGACAGTCTATCCCGTATCGATAGAACGGGACCAATTTAGCCCTTCACAGCTGTACTTGCTAGGTCACTATCCCGATAGAATCGTCGGGATCGCTCCCGCTGCGTAGCTGTTCAGGGCTGGCTAGCTCTCGTAGCTTTCAGTGGCAGCTTCACCCGTTTGTAGTTTGCTCACTACACGCCTTTATTTTTGGACATATCTAAAATAAAACGCTCCAACATATCATGCTTCATAATACCATGCAGAGTTTATAGCAGATGCGGGAGTTCCATTCAACACAGCCCCCTTCGGCATGGTAGATACCACTTATGTATAATGGCATATGCTCTCTGTCAGAGATATTCGCCTTTTTACAGGCAGGCTGTAAAGTAGTTGATGAAATGATCAGAAAGTTAATGAAATACAGGCGAAGCAAAATAAACCTCTTCAATTAGGCCAGAAGGAGCAAATACGAATAACAACTGTAATGCTGGCCCCATCTTAATAGAGCTTATATTAGCATCCTTATCAAGGAATTCGGCAACTAAGAAGTTTTTGACTGGCTGGGAAAATGTTAAATTTATTTTTGCTTGTTCTTTTCTAGGAATCTGTTGTAAGAAGTCGGGACTGTATCGAGTAAAGAAAAACTCCTTTTTATAAAGATCTTGGTCTTCAATCAAGTCAATCGGCAGTGGAATCTTGTCTTTAGGTAGTTTGTAGGAAAAAAAGTAGATCGTATTAAATTCGACAAATGTGTTTACTTCATAAGGGACTACTCTATCTCTTCTTTTTGTTAGATACGGAAATGTTTTCTTCAATTGAGAAAAAACGTTTGGATTATATTGGATATATGTCAGTGCTGTTAATACTCTAGCTTCAAGTGAAGCTTGGGCACTAGTAAGAAGTGGTGAAAAGATCATTAATAGGGAAAATACTACTTTATTTATTCCGCTCATGATAATTCTTTAAGAGTGACTTGGTTGGGGAAGAGATGAATCCCTTCAGCCCCATCCCAAATCTACCTTTAAAATATATTTATTAAGTCTGACCCATATCAAAATCATTTCCCGTAAAGCAGCTTTAACTAAGCCAAATTAGTTTATAGTTCTTTAAAAACCTTGTCTGGTGTTAGTCAAAATCTCTGCCCCAGAAGGTACTCTTTTTTAACTAGGTCTTGAAGAAAAAGATTTTATTGCTATTCATCTTTTTTGGGGTATCGAAGTACTTTAATAAAACCTTTTGTAGGCGTATCCCCTTTATTGAGGCTTTCTAGCGCACTGGGGCCAAATGCATAATAAATGTAAGGAGATGCAGGATCCGCATTCTTAGGGTTGTATTCTACCCTTTGTCCAAAGTTAGTGCCTGTTGCTGCTGAAAGCTCAGTCCTAACCTGATTCATATTCTTCACATTTTTGCCTAATACATAAGCACTAAAACTGGAAGTATCATACATTCTACCACCTACTTGAGTATGACCCATCTCGTGCAGAAAATTCATACCAAAACCATAAGTCTGATCATTTAGATCATCTGAGGCTCCATCAATAAACCTATTAATTTGATCACGAGCAAGGGTAAATTCATTCCGTTTTTCTAGTGGAGCTCTTTTCTTCATTGTTGTTACTGCAGAACCACAATCATCGCAACCTTTAACGGTCACCGTATTTTTATGGCCAATAGCCTCTATTAACATATTTCTAGCTGTCTCGCTGCCTTCCAACTCTTTTTCCGGTATGCTATAGTTAAGGTATCCATTCTTATCGACTGTTAACTCCAAACCAGTAATTTCCTTAAGGTCAGCCAAAGTCTTTTCCCACTCATCAGGATATGCTTCCATTATAGCTGCTACATTAATTCGCATGCCATCAGGATCAATGAAGACAATTGGATTATTAGCGACATAGACGTAGGAGGAAAACGCAGGATATTTCTCCGCCAGTGGATCCACCGCATTCCACCTCCCAATCGCCGGATTATACCACCTAGCCCCATAATCATTCCAGTTCAGTCCTAGATCACTAGTGAGTTCTTTACCATTGTATTGGTATCTATTCAGCTTATCCTGATCTACGATGGGATTCCCCTCTTCATCCAATAATGGATCAAGGGTATTGTTCCCATTCTGATCCGTTTCCTCTAGTTCGTAAGGCGTGACCCA
>CAJXPD010000241.1 GCA_913057785.1 uncultured Lewinella sp.
AGTTCCTCACTTTGAAAAAATGCTCTACGATAATGCCTTATTGATTCAGGTTATTGCAGATGCCTACAAACTTACCGGTAAGGAACATTATAAGCGTGCATTGGAAGAAACCCTAGCTTTTATTGAGCGTGAAATGACGAGTCCGGAGGGCGGGTTTTATGCGGCTCTGGACGCGGATTCGGAAGGGGAGGAAGGCAAGTTTTACGTTTGGTCCTATCCAGAATTAGAATCTTCTTTGGGGAGTGATTTTGGCTGGTTTGCCGATCGATTTGGCGTGAGTCCCGAAGGAAACTGGGAAGGAACAAACATCCTCTGGCTCCCAGAAGGAGTCACCGATACGGATGTAGACCAAGAGAAATTACAACAGACCAAGGAATTCTTAATGGGATTGCGGGCTAAGCGTGTCAGACCCGGTCTGGATGACAAGATTTTGTTGGCTTGGAATGCTCTTATGAACAAGGCCTACAGCAAGGCTTACGAAGCGCTGCAATACGAGCCCTATAAAGCAGTAGCTATCCGAAACATGGAGTTCCTTTTGACTCGCTTTGCTAAGGCCGGTACCGAAGGCCTTTTTCACACTTATAAGGAAGGAGAAGCCAAATATGAGGCTTTCCTAGATGACTATGCATTTTTGATCGAATCACTGATTTCGTTGTACGAGATTAGCTTTAATAGTCAGTACCTTGACAAAGCTTCGGAAATCACGGACTTTGTGCTGAGTAATTTCCTTGATAGTCAGCATAATTTATTTTATTTTACACCAGACAAGCAAGGGGATTTGCCAATTCGACGCAAGGAATTTTATGATAATGCGACCCCGTCAGGAAACGCTGTGATGGCGGATAATTTGTTTCGATTAGGACGGTTCTTAGATAGAAATGACTATTCGAAGCAGTCCGAAATGATGTTGCTGAGGCTGCAAGAATCGATAGGTAAATATCCGACTTCCTTTTCACGCTGGGCACAGGCCAGTTTAAACTGGATTTACCCTTTTAGAGAAATCGCAGTGGTTGGCCCTGAATTTGCGCCCCGCTCAAGGGAGATACTCGGACAATTTATTCCGAATAAGATTATCATGGCTAGTGCTGCGGAGGAGGATAATTACCCACTATTAAGGGCAAGAGGTACGGGAGATGACACAAATATCTTTGTTTGCCAAAACTATTCCTGTCGACTTCCCGTTAAAAGCTTGAAAGAGATGATGGAAATCGTGGAAAATGAATAGTTTACAATGGATTAGATCCAGATGAGGATGGCATAAACAATTGAAGGATAAAACTGAGCTTGGGTGCGGTGTCTGTTGAATAAACTTAGATACTTTTTTGCCGGACTTGTTGTTCATTAACAAATTTGCATGCGATCAAAAACTACACTACTTGTCTTCTTTCTCTTCAGTGCTGTATTAGGATTTAGTCAGCAACCAGCCCAGTATAGCCTTTACATGATGAATCAGCTCAACTGGAATCCAGGATATGCTGGTTTAGAACATTCCTTAAGCGTTACAGGTGGATTTCGGGAGCAATGGGTAGGATTGGAAGGTGCTCCAAGCACTCAATTCATCAGTGCTCATATGCCATTGTACATCGCTCGTGGAGGGATTGGTATTCACCTGGAGAATGATGAGGCAGGGGCCACAAAGCGAACGTCTTCATACATTTCATATAATTATCAGGTTTTCTCTGATGCTGGAATACTGTCCTTTGGGGTAAGTGCAGGCTTTGTTCAATTCACTTTAGATGGATCCAGATTGCGAACTCCCGAAGGCAATTACCTCGAAGGGGTAGGGGGGATGGTGATTGACCATCAAGATGAACTCTTACCATTAGGGTCAATCAATACCATGACCAATACCTTTGGAGCTGGTGTTTATTTCCAAAGTGAAAAACTAGAGTTGGGAGTTGGAGTAAGACACCTGAACGAGCCCAGCCTGGATCTAGAAGGACTATCTTTTCCACTGAAAAGGGCTTTCTTCCTCAATGCCGGCTACAACCTAGAAGTGAATTCATCCTTACTGTTGATGCCTAGTTTGATGGTGCAATCTGATTTGGTTCAGACACAAACCAACGTAGGACTGATCGCCCAGTACAACGAGAATATCTTTGGTGGAGCGACTTATAGGGGAGCTCATAGCCCTAGTTCGCAAGATGCAGTAGCCATTATCGTCGGCTTTAAGATCAGCGAAAATATGAGGCTAGCTTATGCTTATGATCTGACCTTAAGTGAGCTGAATAATGTAAGTACTGGTTCGCATGAGATCATGATCAACTACAATCTCAACAAGCGGATCGGGGCGGGCCGACCTCCTCGAGTTATCTACAATCCTAGATCATTATAGCAGAAGGAAAAAATTCTGATTTAAAGTGCCCGACTTTAAAATAATAATTTCCAAAGTGACGTTTCTTATTCGAGTGTCACTGGCAATTTGTAGCCGAATGTATAAAAGGATTTAATTATCTTTGATAAATTTTTGAAACGGTCTATATTTACATTCGCTTCAAACCAGCGAGTTTGGTGTTCCACTTTATAAGAAGGACCCGGGGCCCAAAAACGTAAGGATCCCAAAAGCAACTTGACAAAAAGTGGACTTAAGTATAACATTTTAATCTGAAGGAAAACTCGGGTGTTAACATGAAAAATTTATCCAAATTAACACTAGTACTATTAGTGGTACTAGTAGCGTCATCGTGTGGACGACGCGAGAACGGTCAGTTACTAGGTGTACTTGACCGCCCATCTTGGAAGGGGATCAACCCCTATGGTATGGTGTACGTTCCTTCTGGAACACTTACGATCGGACCTAGTGATCAGGATGTAAGTAACACCTTTGTTCAACGTCAAAAGCAGATTTCTATTCAGGGTTTCTACATGGATGACACGGAGATCACCAACAATGAGTATCGCCAGTTCGTCTATTGGGTTAGAGATTCCATCGCCCACTCCTACTTGGATCACTACATCGAAGATGAAGCGACCGGTGAAGAGAAAATCGATTGGGAATATGACATCGATTGGGAGGATGAAACGCTTGAAGATCTTTATTACCAAGGCGACGATCGATTCGCTGGTAAAAAAGAACTTGATGTTGACAAGCTAGTCTTTGAATATGAGTGGTACGATTGGAAACGTGCTGCTAATGACAAAGGCAAATCTCCTCGCAACACTTTCATTAAAAGAAAGAAAGCCAAGATTTATCCGGATACATTGGTTTGGATCAGAGACTTCTCTTACTCCTACAATGAGCCAATGACCCGTAACTACTTCTGGCACCCTGCCTTCGACGATTATCCCGTTGTTGGTATTGATTGGCACACAGCCAATGCCTTCTGCTACTGGCGTACCAAACTTTGGAATACTTACCAGCAGACTCGCGGCGATGGTATCAACACGGAAGACTTCCGTCTACCTACCGAGCACGAGTGGGAGTACGCAGCTAGAGGCGGTCATGAATTAGCTCCTTTCCCTTGGGGTACTTACTATGTAAGAAATGCTAAGGGATGTTTGTTGGCAAACTTTAAGCCTGGACGCGGTAACTACCCTGAAGATGGTGGCCAATACACCGTTCGTGCCGATGCTTATTTCCCCAATGACTATGGTTTATTCAATATGTCTGGGAACGTAGCAGAATGGACAAGTTCAGCTTATTATGAAAATGCCTACGCTTTCATCCACGACTTAAACCCTGATATTCGCTTCGACGCTAAAGAGGACGATCCCGAGGCCTATAAGCGTAAAGTGATCAGAGGAGGGTCTTGGAAAGATGTTATGCACTACTTACGCAATGGTATTCGTCACTGGGAATACCAAGATACGACCAAGTCTTACATCGGATTCCGATGTGCCTTGACTTTCTTGGGTCGTTCGGTTAATGACTTCTAGTTAACTTCCATATATCAAGAAGGATATTGCCCACGCAATATCCTTCTTTGTATTTCTACTCACTCGCCCATATTAGACCTGTAAAGCACTGTCTCCTTTAATTCCTGATGGCACTAATCTTCTGAAAATCAAGAATTTGATAGCCCTTAAAATTATTTTCAAAAAAAAATAGTCGAAGGTGTATCTTTTTTCGACTAGTGCATTATGAGAGTGAGTTTCAAACAAATTGAACAAGCAAATTTTTCAACTAATCATTAAAACTGCATCGTAAAATGAGTTTCTTAAAATCGAAAGGGTTCAAATATCTTAAAAACTTGATCATTGGAGTTGGAGCTTCTGTAGTACTTTTAGGAGCTTTGTTCAAAATCCTTTCTTGGCCAGGTGCTGATGAAATGTTGATGGCAGGTATGTTTACTGAAGCCGGCATCTTTTTATTCTTAGGCCTTATCCCACCAGACAAAGACTACTACTGGGAAAAATTGTACCCAGGATTGGATAACTACTCTGCTAACGTTCAGCCACTAACTGCTGGCCCTGTAGCTTCTACACCTCAAGCACCTGCTTTGAATGGTGAAGTAGTTGAAGCCCAATTAGGAGGAATGTTGACTGAATTGCAAACTATGGCTAAGAGCCTAGGTTCTTTGAAAGCTTTGCAAGAAGTTGATTTCTCTGGTACTAGCGACCAAATCAAAGCAATGGGTAACTTCTACACGAAGTTGAACGAGGCAATGATGGATATCAGTGACTCTGTAGATGAGGCGAAGCAATACAAGTCTAATCTAGAGAATCTAAATAAAAACCTAGGCACGTTGAACCAGACTTATAGTTCTTTGAACAATGTATATGGTTCTGTGATCTCTTCTATGGCTAACGTACGAAATAGCTAATCATTTTTTGAAATCAATTGCTAATTGTAAAAATTAAAGACTTATGTCAATTCCAAAGGAACCGCGGCAGTTGATGATCAACCTGATGTATCTCGTACTGACGGCCCTATTGGCCCTGAACGTGTCCGCAGAGATTATCAATGCCTTCTTTTTGATCGACAAAGGTATCGCCGGATCCAACGCAGTGATCGATGATTCAAATACCTTTGCGATGACTGTTCTGGGTAAGAATGCAGAACAAGACCGAGAAAAATATCAGCCCTTGGTGGATGCTGCTAAGGAAGTTCAAACTATCTCTAAAGAATTCACTAAGTACATCGATGATACTAGAGAAGGTTTGATCGATGCAACCGGTCAAGGTTATTTCCCAGAAGATGATAAAAAACATCCTGGGCAACCCAAAGCCTACAAGAACAAGGATGTAACGACTCGTATCCTTGTAAATGATGGGAAAGGTACCGAGATGAGAGAACGAATCTTGGGTGATCGTGAGAAAATCTTGGAACTAGTGAGAAGTTTGAGTGGTACAGAAGGTACTGCGATCAACGATACTACCATTGCTGAATTGGAAAAAAGTATCACCTTGAACATCAGCAATGATTGGGAAAACTCCAAGAAGAAATCTTGGGAAGAGTTTACTTTCAATCATATGCCTGTAGCTTCTATCTTCCCAATTTTCCGAAAGTTCCAGAACGATATGAAAAGTTCGGAGGCTGCTGTACTTAACTTCTTGGTAAATCAGGTGGGTGCCGAGTCATTCAAAGTGGATGCCTTTATCCCAATCTCATCGGCTAAGAAAAGTTACATCATCGCAGGTGAGCCTTACGAATCTGAGATTACGATCGGTGCTTCTAGTAAATCCGTTTACGAGAATATGATCGTGAAGGTGAATGGATCTTCTCTGGATGTGGAAGACGGGGTAGCTAAGTATAGCGCTAGTACTTCCGGTACAGGTGTAAAATCTTACAACGTAGATATCACTTTGACCAACCCAACAACCGGTAAAACGGAGACTTACTCTAAGGAGTTTGAATATGAGGTGGGACGTCGTAGTGTAACGGTGGCTGCTGATAAGATGAATGTATTCTATATCGGTGTTGACAACCCAGTATCTGTGGTTGCGGCTGGTATTTCCAGTAACGATCTACGAGTAAGTGGAAACGGAGCTGGTCTGAAGCTAAAAGGAAGAGGTAACAAGTACACCGCTACGGTAAGTACACCTGGCGAAGCCAGAATTAATGTATCCGGTGGTGGCTTGAAAGCTAGCTCTTTCCTTTTCCGTGCCAAGCGTATTCCTGATCCAATGGCAAAACTAGGTAAGTCTTCAGGAGGACCAATGGGTAACGGTGAATTTAAGGCGCAAGGTGGTGTATTAGCTATCCTTGACGGCTTTGATTTCGATGCACGCTGTAATATCCAAGGATTTAATCTAACTTACGTTGCAAAGAGACAGGACCCTGTTCCTGTAATCAATAAAGGACCTCGCTTTAGTGCTCAAGCTAAGCGATTAGTTAGTAGAGCTAAGCCAGGTGACATCTATTATTTTGATAATGTTCGAGCCAGATGTCCAGGCGATAAAGCAGGTCGAAAAATTAATGCGATGGTGTTTACCATCAAGTAGATAAATTTTTCTGTTAACATGTAATAGTGCAGCCATTTAGTTCGTTATTAAATGGTTGCACTTTTGCACATTTTAAACTAACGATTCGACCATGAAGATCGCTCTGAAATTGCTAGGATTAAGCCTGTTGTTACTAACTTTCGTGGCGCCTCTTTCTCTATCTGCTCAGGTGCCAGATAACATCATGATGGATGCTGGTGAAGAAGACCAGGACAACAAAGATCGTCCGCTTGATGACATCGTTGAAAAACGAACGATTACTGAAAAAAGAGTATTGGCTTACGATCACATCCGTGAAGCTGATATCTTTTGGGAGAAGCGCGTTTGGCGTGTGATCGACACGCGCGAAAAAATGAACTTGCCTTTTGCTTACCCAGAACGTCCTTTCTTTTCTATTTTGATGGACGCAGCCGAAGCTGGAGAAATCACTGTGTACAGTGTAGAGGATGATAAATTCTCTCAGCGATTGACCCCAGATGAAGTAAAAGCAATGGGAGCAAGTGTGGATACGATCACCACCTTTGACCCTGTTACCTACGAAGAAAAAATTGAAATTGTAACCAACGACATCAATCCTGAAGATGTTAAGCGTTTCCGTATCAAAGAGATCTGGTTCTTTGACGAAGAAACCTCTACATTGCAGGTACGTATCTTGGGTATTGCACCTTTGCTTGACGTAAAGGATGAGAACACCGGCGAGTTTCGTTACGAGCAGCCAATGTTCTGGGTATACTACCCCGAAGCTAGAGAAACACTAGCTAGAGAGCGTGTCTTCAATTTCAAGAATGATAGCACGAACCAAACCTGGGAGGACCTCTTAGAGGCGAGATTCTTCTCAAGCTATATCATCAAAGCCTCAAACGTACACGATCGACGTCTGCAGGAATATTTATCGGGCGTTGACCTACTGTTGGAATCTGAAAAAATTAGACAAGAGATCTTTAACTTCGATCACGATCTTTGGTCATACTAGGATTTTCCTGAAAAAGGAAAAAAGGATCTTGGTCGAGCCCCAAGATCCTTTTTTTATGCCCTAAACTGAGTACTCCTCCCTTTATCCCTGCATATATTCCCAGGCGGTTTGATACTGACCTTTCTGCTCCACATAATCTAGGAACTCCTGATAGAAGGGATCATCTCCGATGGTAGCACTATCTCCCACTATTACCAACTGCAATTTAGCCCTCGTCATTGCCACATTCATTCTCCGATAATCCTTGAGGAATCCGATCTCAGCCTTTTCATTGGATCGGACCAGGGAGATATAGATGACATCTTTTTCCTGTCCTTGAAAGCCATCGATGGTATTGATGCTAATCGACTTATCTTGTAGTTTGGGGTCTTCTTCAATCTGTTGTTTGATGTGAATCACCTGTTCTCGGTAGGGCGAAATCAAGGCAATGGAAGGGAGGTTTTCAGGATCGAAATGTTCAATGAGTTGATACAAATGCTCCCTTAAAATCTGGTACTCTTCCGGGTTAAACCTACTCTTATATTGAGCGTGAATCTTTTCGTCAAATCCACATCCGGCAGTATCAATAAATAGCAGTGGCTCATCGGTCGAGAAGGGTAACCTTTGCTGAGCTACATCTGCACCTGCCTTTAACGCATTCTGGTAGAATCGTTGGTTGGAAAAACCCATGATCTGCTCATTCATGCGATATTGTGTATCCAAAAAGGAGGTGCTATTCAATCGCTGCAAGCCCTTTTCAATTAAGGTAATCCCAAATCCACCCTTTTGCGCGGCTATACTTTTGACGGTAGGAGGAAGTTGATAGGGGTCTCCTGCCAAGATAACCCGAGAAACCTTTGAGATGGGAATCCAACAGGCTGGCTCCAAGGCTTGGGCGGCTTCATCAATGACCAAAGTCCTAAACTTTCGCTTTTCCAATACCTTTAAGCTGGAGCCTACCAAGGTGCAGGTGATTACGTTTGCGGCGGAAAGAATTTGATCGATTAAGCGATCCTCAAGCTGATTAGCCCAAGCAGCCAGCTCTCTGGCTTCTTGTTGAAGTTCCTTTCTTTCCTGGTATTGCTCTCGTCCAAATTTCCTGCGATAACGCTGAGCTTGTTTTCGAGCATTAGCAGCTTGGATCTTCACTTTTTTGATGTTCTTACTTTCCGGGTGTTGAGAAAGTCTGGCTTCCAGGGTGTGATTGATGATACTCTCATCAATTCTGGAAATATTACCAATCCGAACTACATTTAATCCTGCTTCAGCGAGCCTTTCCGTAAGTAGATCCACCGCGGTATTACTAGGAGCTGAGACCAAAACAGTTTGCTCTTCTTTGGCTATCAATTGGATGGCCGCTACCAAGGTAGTCGTTTTGCCCGTACCAGGAGGTCCGTGGATCACACTTACATCCAACGCATTTACGGCTTGTTGTACAGCGGCATTTTGAGATTCATTTAAAGCCGTTGTATGTTGTTGCCATTCCCCTTCGTGAAAACGGGCGGGCTGAGCGCCCAGTAGGACATCCCTCAGGTCAGCCAATCGATCATTTTTGGCCTTTTTTACTTTTTCGAGGGCCTTTTCCATTTCCAGGTAGGTCCTTTCATCAAACAGCAAATCGACCCCTAATTGCCCCATACCTAGCCAGTCAGGAAGGTCTTTGGCGTTGAGGATGATTTTCATTTTACCCTTTTCTACGAATTGGATTACACCTGTTTTTTCGGGCTGATAAGCATCTGCTTGACGGGTGAAGAAGTTCACGGTTTTCCCCGCTCGGAATTGATGAGGGCCATCTAACTTAGGTGTTTCGACCGTTACAAAAGCTCTTTCCCCCAGTGCATAGCCAGAGCGACTGACGGTTACGGGATACCAGGAGTAACCTTTTTTTATTCTTTCCTCTAGTGGTAGACTCATCACCTTTTGGCGGTGCTGTTCAAAGTCTTCTTGCTTTTCCTTGGCCAGTAGCCCGGAGAGCGCATCTAATTCCTGGGTTATTTTTGACATAGTGGTATGAGTAAGAGCTGAAACTGCCGAAGGGAGATACTTTTTGGGATAGCTATCTCTCCTACAGCGGCGCAAAGATACACCTTCAAAGCTAAGTGACTTGAATTTCTGGGAAACTAGAAAGAACTAAATGCCTACATTTATTGTACACTAAGGAGTAATATCGTTCAGTATGTCTAGAAAGAAAGAAGAACTCTCACTCAAAGAACAATTCGACGCACTCGGAAACCTTCCTCGTTTTTTCAAGCTGATTTGGAATACCAACCGAAGCATGAGCGTGGCCAATGTCCTCCTTAGGGTTGTTAAATCTGCTATCCCCTTGCTGATGCTATATATTGGTAAGGAGATTATTGATGAGGTCATTAGCCTTTTGGGTGATGGATCTGGAGATAGAGGATATCTCTGGCTGATGGTAGGTTTGGAGCTTGGGCTCGCAGTGGTATCGGATCTGCTAAATCGCGGTATCTCCCTTTTGGATAGCTTGCTAGGGGACCTGGTCTCAAATCGTACTTCCGTGGACCTCATAAAGCATGCGGCAACCCTCGATCTATACCAATTCGAAGATGCAGAATTTTATGATAAGCTAGAGCGGGCACGCCGACAAACCACAGGGCGTACTGTTTTAATGACCCAGGTATTATCTCAGTTTCAGGATACGATTACGCTCTTTTTCTTGGGGGCGGGCCTAGTCGCTTTTAATCCCTGGTTAATCCTAATTCTGATTATTGCGGTTATCCCTTCCTTTCTGGGAGAAACGCGTTTCAATAGTTGGAGTTATTCCTTGACTCGAAGTTGGACTCCGGAGCGCCGAGAATTGGATTACCTTAGGTTTATCGGAGCTAGCGATCAATTTGCGAAGGAAGTCAAATCCTTCAATCTGGCTGACTTCATTGCGGATCGATTTGAGAATCTATCCATGGCCTACTATCGGGCTAATCGCAAGCTTGCCATTACTAGAGCAGCTTGGGGTAGTGTGCTCAGTGCTTTAGGAACTTTGGCTTATTATGGGGCTTATGTATTCATTATTATGCAGACAGTGAGTGGGACGATTACAGTGGGTACGCTGACCTTTCTATCTGGAAGTTTTAAAAACATGCAATCGCGTCTACAGTCTATTATGATGCGCTTTTCAAATATTGCTTCTTCTGCCCTCTATCTTCAAGATCTCTTTGATTTTTTCAGTATTACGCCTACCATTAAATCGGCTTCAGAGCCTGCGGTGTTCCCAGCAAAGTTGCAAGACGGGTTCCGTTTTGAAAAGGTCAGTTTCAAATACCCGAATAGTGAAAAATGGGCCATTCGCAATCTCAGCTTCCATTTGCCCCCTGGGGAAAAACTGGCTTTGGTAGGAGAGAATGGCGCCGGCAAGACCACCTTGGTGAAATTACTGGCCAGGCTGTATGAGCCTACCGAAGGTCGAATTCTTCTGGATGGTAAAGACCTCCGAGAATACGATCTGAAGGACTTGCGAGATAACATTGGCATCATTTTCCAGGATTACATGCGATTTCAGCTGAAGGCGGGGGAGAATATAGCGGTGGGAAGTATTGAGCAGTTGTCAGATCTTTCGGTAATCGAATCGGCGGCAGAGAAAAGCTTAGCGGACACGGTAATTGACGACCTACCTAAGCGGTATGAACAAATGTTGGGTAAGCGCTTTGCAGATGGTTTGGAATTATCCGGTGGGCAGTGGCAAAAGATTGCTTTGGCCAGGGCTTACATGAGAGAAGCGCAATTACTGATCCTGGATGAACCGACCTCTGCTTTAGATGCCAGGGCCGAACACGAGGTATTCCAGCGTTTTTCGGCATTGATTGAGGATAAATCTGCTGTACTTATTTCACATCGTTTTAGTACAGTACGAATGGCAGACCGAATCTTGTTCTTAGAGCATGGACAACTACTAGAGCTAGGAAGCCATGAAGAATTGTTGGAGAAAGATGGCAAATATGCAGAGTTATTTCACCTGCAGGCGCAAGGCTATATTTGATTCATAATTACAAATATCTTATATTTGAGTCACCAATCCATACATAGGATATAAGCTTAGACTTAGCAATTTTAGTTCTCCCTACTAGAAAAATTTATCATCCCCGTTAACACTAGTGATCCAGATCTGGTTGATTACTTTCTCTCGTCCCAGACGAAGGGATTTTCCCGAAAAGCTAAATAAGATTGTGATATAGCATCAGCTGTCGCTGGGTCGTGCATGACCTTGCGCAACTAACCCTAGTAAATAAATAAACTCCATGATCTATTCCTTGGTCATCTTGGATGCAGATCTACGCACACGCGCAGTATGCGAACAGGTATTGAAGTCAAAGTCGCTTTCTGAAATTCGTTTTGCGGGTTTGGCAACAGACGTGCATTCGGGGAAGAAACTATTGACTAAGACAAAGCCGGATATTTTGATCCTTGGGGATGATCTTGGTAAGGATTGTTTATCCACTATACTAGCTGATCCCAAATTTGCTACTGCTCCATCAACAATCATTGCTGCTGACAGCTCTAAATATTCTATGGCTGCCCTGAAAAAAGGAGCGATAGATTACCTGTTGAAGCCACTGGATCACGAGATGCTGGAGGAAGGGCTCATGAAGAGTTTGTCCAGACTTTCCCAGATCAACAAGACCACTGGTGACACATCTCTACCTCCCATTGGGCAGCGCTTATTGATTAAGAATGCCAATGGGACATATCTAGTCTCGAAAGCTTCGATCATACGCTGTCAATCAGAGGAAGGATATACGACCATATTCTGTCAAGGCAAGCACCCGTCCCTGGTGCTGTCCAAAACACTGAAAAGTGTCGAAGCGCAGCTCAAGGAGGATCGCTTTGTTAGAGTGCATCAATCTCATTTGGTTAATCTAGATGCTATTGTTGATCTGGAAACGGAAGCAAAAGGGATGGTTTTGGAAATGTTGGACGGGGCTCGAATCCCGGTGGCCCATCGCCGACGTTCCTTCCTTTTGTCTAGGTTACCTAGTATTTAGAAGTTGGCATCTCGCAAAGAATATTCGAATTTCTTCGTGAAATCGTACGAATATTGGTCGTTTATGTACGAATATTTTTTTCTCTAATCAAAGTAAGGTGTATTAAGCTTTCAATATTACCTTTATAAAAATTATTCCTGAGTGATTTTCTTTCACTCTATGTTTCTCCCTCACTTAATAATTAGAAAGTAACAGTCTTTCCCTATCGGTCATAGTCTATTGTTTCTTACACAAGACTTACATATTCCTCCAATGTTGCTATTGGAAGATGCACTTTGAGAAATTACACTATAAGGATGTTGGTTTCTGTGTTAACAGCAGGAGGCAAGCCAAAATGATATGTAGTTTACTATCAATATATAGTTGTAATAAAGTTTCAAAGTCCTTCCCTATCGATACGTTGATACTGACCGCCCTTTTGACCAGGCTACAGGCACCCTTTAGCTAAATCAATAGTAGGCAAACACGAACAACTCTAATGGAGAAAATTGAATGCACTGGCATTCCCTGGATAGCTATGTCTATAACTGAACCCTTTGGACAGGCTACAACAAGAATGAACTCTATCCTTTGTGACGAGGCAATGACTCGTGACCTTGCTAAGTCTATTTCTATTCTTAAGAAAAACCTGGTAACACTCCTTTCTACTTCTCCATTACACCGTCCAAAACAACTTCCAACTTTTCCAATACTACTATCGCAGTTTAGTCAACAGAATATTCAAATCAATAGTCCACCCTGACCCATGGGCAGACCGCCTGATCCTTTGTACAGACTACCCATTTATCCCAGTTCAAGACAACGTCGCATGAAGAAATTTCTACCCAATTATACACACCTGCAAGCAAGCAGAGACGAACGAACACTCAGTATTTCCACTCAAACAAACAAACACTTTGGTATGAGGCTTATCCTTACCACTCTTGCCCTATTTGGGGCCTCTCTCTTTGGTTCTTTAGCCCTAGCGAACAGCGATGAGGCTTTAACTTGTAGTTGTCCCGATAATCTCCTTGTAAACCCAAGTTTTGAAGGTTCAACCCTAGGTTGGTTGAGTTCTGGAGGCAACCTTTACTATGGTTCTGGCTATCAGGTTTGTGGCCATAACAATGGATTCCTACAAGCTACAACCAGCAATGCCTGGTTTTGGCAACAAGTGAACAACATTAGTGTAGGAACTCAAATCGATCTTAATTTCTGGGCGGGAACTCACCAGCCATCTTTTAACCACTTCATCCGCCTTGCTTTTTACAATTCTAGCGGCAACTATCTTGCTGGAGAATCTCGCCAAATTGATCATGATGTTGATGTTGGAAACACACTGAAATATTACAGTATTTCTTCGGTAGCCCCGAGTGGTACGGCTTACCTACGGGTGGAAGGGTATGCCAACGGTGATTATATCAAGATTGATCAGGTCTGTCTGACCAAGATAGAATGCGATCTACATCTTACCTGTGAAAAAAATATCAATAATACAGGATGGAGTAATGATGGCGACTGCAGTATAAATGTTTGTGTCGATGACCATGTCAATTTAAGTGTAAACCCAAATGGGTTGGCATCTTATGAATGGGAAGGGCCAGACGGTTTTTCCTTAACTAGTTCGAGCAGTGATGCTTTAATTGCCAATAGCTTTGAATTGGCTGACGCAGGGATTTATTCCGTTACAGCGACTGATTCCTACGGTTGTACCGTGACCACCGCTACAGAAGTTGGCTTGAATAGCGGTTGTTTACCCTCTGGCTGTACAAGTAGGGTAGTAAGTAATACCTCTGGTTGTCTAGCCTCAACACACTATGGTTTTTGGTTAGAAGGAGTCAACTATAGTTTTGAGAATGGGGCTTCCTTTGAAGAATTTGCCGACGGTACGGCACTTCTTCTGGGTAGAGTGAATGCTAATAATGGATCTGGAAAGTGGTTTGATGTGTATGCTGTCTTTACTGGCAGAACTTCATCAATTCCATTGGGTAGTCCGAAATTACCTGGCTGCTACACGGCAAATACGAGCAACTGGTACTACTATACAGGTATTGCCGGATATATTGAAGGAAGTGAAGGATCTTTCAACCTAGCTAAAAGAGGAGAACCTTTCCAAGTAGGTAAAGGTGCCAACCTTAATGAGAATGTACTAGGCGCGAGTGGCTGGTTTGATGCAGATGGCTTGAGAGGAGATTTTAATATCCGCTTGAATGGAAATGAAGGTGATCCTTGTGTTTGTAATAACGTAACCTCAGGGGGTACCATTGGTGTTGACCAAGAGGGTTGTGCCGATCCAACCTTTGATCCAGATAACATCGTTAATAAAACGGCTCCTTCTGGTGGAACAGGTGCCATCCAATACATTTGGATTAAAAGTACGACAAGTTGTGTGCCACCTGCGAGCTTAGATGATCCCAATTGGACAATTATTGCTGGAGCCAACGGGCACTCCTATAATCCAGGTCCACTTTCTGAAACTACCTGCTTTATCCGTTGCAGTAGAAGAGATGGTTGTGATGATTACATTGGAGAATCTAATGTAGTCACGATCACTGTATTGGACAACTGTTTGGATGATCCTGGTGATGAAGTATTCGTTTGTGGAGATGGAAAGAAAATTGAAATCTATGGAGTCGGAGATAAATGTGAACCTACCTCCAGTATTTCAATCCCTGGTACAGAGTTCCAAAATGTAGTAGAGATTACCTATATGACTAACAGCCAGGGAGACTACATCTGGATTGATGTTGATGGAACAGACTATCAAATTCCACAGGTAGAAAGCTCCGGAATCTATGTATATCGTGGATTAGTTCCTGGCAATACCAGTACGATTACCCATGATCCTACCAATGCCTGTAAGTACCAGTCTATGGTAGTATATGCCTTTAGAAATACCACAGAGAACTTGAGTCCAAGTATGCAATTTACAGATGGATTCAAGGCCTACAATAATATCAAAACCTTTTCTATTCCCTTAACCACCGATAGCGGTCCTCGAGATGTAACGGTTAAACTGCCGATTTCGGAAATGACTAATGACGGGCGATATCTACTGGCTAAAGCCGAAGCAGGTGGCGTCGAGGCGCAGACCATAATTTATGGCCCTGATTTAAGCCTGGGGAATTGTTGTTTAAACATCGTTATGCTAACGCTAAATGATGTACCTGGCTCGGCTACTTCAGTCAATTTTACCATTGACACTCGAAATCGAGAAAATGGGCAATCGGTCAATGGTCAAAGTTATATTATAGCAGGTGGTGTTTCTACGACCAGTGAGTGTTTTGAATGTGATGCAGTGATTGATCAACTGGCCTTTTACGATACCGACGCGGGTACACTAGGCGCGACCATAGTGAATGGAAGTTCCTACAACTCATCTGAGCTACCGCTTAACTTCAATATCGAGGCAGTAGTTTCTGGCTCAAGTGCCAGTAGTGTAGTCTTCACCGATGTGAGTGGTAATATGGTTGGTGATCATACGGAAAACACTGCTCCATATCGATATAAATTGAATGATACACCGCTTGGCCTAGGAGCAGGAACCTATACCCTCAAGGCAGAGGTGTTTACAGATAATAATGGTGGAGGGGTATCCTGTGATGAAGTTACCCTAACCTTCACTATTGTCTGTGATTTGGCCGTCAATGCGGGGAATGATGAAGAGATTTGCGAAGGCGAGAGTGTTACACTGACTGCCTCCGCATCTAATGGAGCCGGAAGCGTATCCTATTTGTGGAATACAGGAGCGACGAGTGCCAGCATCACTGTTAGTCCTGGTAGCACAACTACCTACACGGTAAGTGTGTCTGATGATCGAGGCTGTCAGGATTCTGATGATGTGAAAGTGGTCGTAAATGATCGCCCACAGGCCAGTTTAGCTGCTGAAGATGCGAGTTGTGGCTCTTCTGATGGAAGTATTACGATTAGCTTCCCGGATAACCCAAGTCGAACCAATATTGAATTCAGCCTGGATGGCGGAAGCACCTATTTAGCTTCCGTACCTGATAACTCAGGATCAGTTACTTATAATAACCTAGCTCCAGGTACATACGATGTTTGGGCTAGGTGGGGAGATGATGACTGTCCCACTTCCATTGGCAGTATTGCCATTGGAGAAGATCCTGAGCCATCAGCCATTATCAATGGCGGAGGAAGCGTTTGTTCTGGCGAACCACTATCCTTTAGTGCTGTAGATCAAGGAGCCGGCGTGAGTTATGCTTGGGATTTTGGAGCCAATGCTAGTCCTTCTACTGCAAACGGAATCGGCCCTCACACTGTGACCTATACACTACCTATAAATCAAGTCGGAAATGGAAGCGCTACGGTGAAGTTAACTGTAACTAAAGCCAATTGTACGGACATTGGTGAAGCACCGATTGTTATCCTGGATACGCCTGAAGCCGCTGCTAGCAAGGGTGATCCTACCTGTGGTGACAGCAATGGCAAAATCACTTTCACATTCCCAGACAATCCAGATCGGACCAATATCTCCTTTAGTATCAATGGAGGAACAACTTTCCCATATACTGTGGGAGATAACACTGGGTCTTTCACTGTGGATAATTTAGGTGAAGGTACTTATGAGCTGGCGGCTCGTTGGGGCGATGGTGCATGTGCCACCGACCTGGGCAGCATTACACTGACTAATCAAGATGGTCCAAGTTTATCCGTCAGTGATGACGTAGCTATTTGCTTAGGTGAAAGCACGACGCTCACCGCTGAAGCTAGTGGAGGTACGGGAGATTTAACGATTACTTGGAATACTGGTGCCAATACAGCTAGCATTACCGTATCTCCAGGTAGTACTACCACCTATTCCGTAACGATTGAAGACGAAAATGGCTGTAAAGCAACAAAAGATGTAACTGTAACGGTTAATCCTGTACCCACAGTTTCAGTCACAAATGATCAGTCGATCTGTGATGGGCAAGTAGTTGAATTAACTGCTAGTGCAAGTGGAGGTACGGGAGACTATCAATATAGCTGGAATACAGGTGAAACTACCGCTAGTATTAGTGTAAGCCCAAGTACCACTACTAACTATACTGTAGAAGTCATGGATGAGAATGGATGTAAAGGTTCAGCCTCAGTGACTATAACGGTTGATGAAGCTTTCTGTGCTAGCTTAGGCGATTATGTATGGGAAGATACCAATGGTAATGGTATTCAGGACGATGGGGACACCGGCGTTGAAGACGTGACGGTAAACCTTAAAGATGCTGATGGCAATGTGATAGAAACAACTACCACTGCTGCCGATGGTTCCTACAGTTTTGACAATTTAATTCCAGGAACCTATAGTGTACAATTTGAACTACCCAACGGTTTTGTCTATAGCCCGCTAGATGCTGGTGGAAATGATGCCTTGGACAGTGACGCTGATCCGGCTATGAATGGTATGACGGCTACTACAGATCTAGAAAATGGCGAAACGGATAATACACTGGATGCAGGAATCTATCAACCTGTTAGTCTGGGTGATTATGTATGGGAAGATGTAAATGCAAATGGTATCCAAGACGATGGTGATACTGGAGTAGAAGGAGTAACGGTGAACCTGAAGGATGAAGATGGAAATGTAATCGAGACCACGACCACTGCAGCGGATGGTTCATATGGCTTTGATGGTTTGGCACCTGGCACTTACAGCGTACAATTTGTATTGCCAAGTGGTTTTACCTATAGCCCATTGAATGCCGGTGATGACGCTCTAGATAGTGATGCTGATCCTGCCATGAACGGGATGACGGCTACCACGACCCTGGAAAGTGGCGATGATGATCCAACCTTAGACGCAGGTATTTATCAAACAACCAGCTTAGGGGATTACGTTTGGGAAGACTTGAATGGCAATGGTATTCAGGACGATGGAGATACTGGCGTAGAAGGGGTGACGGTGAACTTGAAGGATGAAGATGGCAATGTAATCGAAACCACTACGACGGC
>CAJXPD010000242.1 GCA_913057785.1 uncultured Lewinella sp.
AGCTGTTAGCCTGAAGGCTATGGTGTTTACCACCAACCACAGAATTCTTTGACCCAACCTTAAGACTATTTCTTCACCACAACTTTCCCTTCAATCTCATCCACCATACGAATCAACTCAAGATCCGCATTGTAAACCGCATTGAATGCAAAGACCTGCTTACGCATAATGTACTGGTAGATTTGCCAGTCCGTTGGAGGAGTTAAGATGTTTGGGATATCCTCGTATTGAACCCATTTTAGAATGCCTTCATCACAAGGTGGAGGATCTTGGAAAGGGATATCAGCTACGTAAATGTTGCATTGCCAGTTGTAGGGACTGGGAGAGCTTTCAATAAGTACCCCTGCATATTGTAGCTGATCTAGACTAATCCCTGTTTCTTCCTTGGTTTCGCGGAGTGCAGCAGTGTAAGGATCCTCAAAGGGTTCCAATTTGCCACCGACGGGCACCATTTTACCTATATGAGGATTCTTAGCGCGCTCTAGCAGAAGAAAAGACTGTTCATGCCGGAGCACGATCATGGCGGCCGAACGTTTTAAGCCGATGGGCACTTTTGACATAAGGATCTATGCTTATTAATGATTTTCAAGAAGCTTGTGTCCGCTTAAGAACAGTAAAGGAGGGCAGAATGTTGTAACATGCTTTTGGAACATTTCCATACGATCATGAAAGCATTTAACTCTTTAACCCTTACCTGTTTTTTCTGCTGTATTTTTCCGCTACAGTTATCGGGACAAGAATACCCGAAAGCAAGCCTACGGAACGGTTTTGAACTATCGAATTTGTTGATCCCAGTAGAAGACATTAGGCAGGGTGGTCCACCTCGAGATGGCATTCCTGCCATTGATCGTCCACAGTTTATGAGTGCGGAGTTTGCCGACTTTTTGGGAGCGCAGGAATACGTACTTGGGCTTTATCACAAGGGAGTAGCGAAAGCCTATCCCATTAAGATCATGGACCGACATGAGGTGGTTAATGATCGGATTAAGGGAGAGGCCTTAGTGATCACTTACTGTCCACTCTGTGGGAGCGGCATAGTTTTTCAAGCGGATGTAGAAGGCCAGAGGTACAGTTTTGGTGTGTCTGGTCTCTTGTATAATAGTGATGTGCTCTTATATGATAGAGAGACCGAGTCGCTCTGGTCGCAGATTGAAAACCAGGCAATCTCAGGGCCTTCCTCAGGAAAGCGACTGAAGATGTTACCTACCCAGTTTCTCACTTGGGCTCAATGGCAAGCCCAATACCCCAATACACTGGTACTCACTCCAGATACGGGCTATCGGCGAGACTATGATAAGAAAGCTTACGCAGGGTATGAGGGGAGCACGAAACTGTATTTCCCAGTAGCACACGAAAGTAAAAAACTCAAGAAAAAGGAAAGGGTGTTGGGAATAACACTTAAAGGTCAACACAAGGCTTATTCTTTGAAGAGATTAGTTAAGATAGGACGATCCTTTCAAGATACTTTGGCAGGGCAACAGATTTGGGTGAAATATGATAAAGAAGCTGGTATAGCTCAATTTACCAATGCATCAGGGGAGGAGATACCTAGCGTCTCACTGTACTGGTTTGCTTGGTACGCTTTCCATCCAGATACAGCAGTTTTTAATTGAGAATGTTGAATGTTAAATGAAGAATATCAGAGCTTGGGGCGAAAAAAAGACTGTTGGAAGGTGGGGTGAGGGTGTCCTTGGAAATGAAATCATTGAGGCAGGTGATTTAAGGAACCAATAAGCAACTTCCTGTTCTTTTGGGACATGATCATTCTATATATGATACTTTGTTCTTTTGGATGTAGCTACTTATCGGCTCCTTTTGCGATCGTTTATCCTCTAAATCGCAATACCTTCTGGCTTACACGGTAGGACACTTTCCCGAAAAGAAAGCTTAGACACAAACCGATAGGTAAACCAATAGTCATACTGTTGATGATGAAACCGAAATATAGGCCCAGCACTAATCCCAGTATCATCCACATTCCAAAAAGAGATTTCGGATTTGCCAAAAAGTTCATCATTTTAGCTTGATTTAAGTATTGTTAAAAAGTTTTTATTGCTTGTTTTTCTCTTTTGAGAAAATTTCAGTTAAAATTTAGCGCAAAAAAAGCGCTCGTTCGAAAAATATAATTGCAAAATTCCGTAAAAATTAATCACTAAACAAAATAATTATTGGTTAGTTGTGCAAAAAAGGTGAAAAAGTGCATTTTTTTGGTGGGAAGTGATCGTATGGAGGATGAGATCGTAGAGGACAGCCTAAATTATCCACTAAAAAGTGGTTAAATATTTGACCATTTTTACAAAAACCTTATCTTTGCGGTCTTGAAAAAAAATTATTATGAAAAAAGATACGCATCCTGGCAATTATAGATTTGTGGTATTTAAGGATTTCTCGTCTGATGACGCATTCCTTACTCGTTCTTGTGCACCAAGCAAGGATACCATCGTATGGGAAGATGGAAAAGAGTACCCATTGGTTAAACTAGAGATCTCTAGTTACTCTCATCCTTTCTATACTGGTAAAATGAAGTTTGTTGATACTGCGGGACGTATTGACAAGTTCAATAAGAAATTTGCCAAGTTCAATAAATTCTCTAAGCCTGACACAGAGTCTTAGAAAAACTTTTGCAAAAAAGTTTGAAAAGTCCCCTTCGGCTGGATCCGAATGGGACTTTTTTGCGTACAACGACTTGATTGATTCTCCCCAAATACCCCATTGATCCCAATTAATATGGCCCATCTTATCCTTTTCGATAACGAAACCCGAGACAATTTCCTCCCACTTGCCTACACTAGACCTGTTTGCGAACTAAGGGTTGGTATCTTGACGATTCGGGAAAAGTGGGAACGCAGCCTTGGCGGCGAAGTCGCTTATATCACGCAAGACTACCTCGCCGGTAAGTATCCCATCGATTACAGTGATGAAAATATCCTGATTAACGGTAGTGTTTTGCCTTCACCCCAGTTGGTACGACTGATCCAACAGATGGATTTTAATGAGGCTTTTCTGCGCGGAGAAGAGTTGATTGCTGCGAAATTGAACGGCGAACAGCTGGAGCAACTCATACATGACGAGGATTTCGGTGAGCTGAAAGGCTTTGATTTAGAAGATACGGAGTACCTTAAACTGGATCACGTTTGGGATCTCTTTAAGATCAATGATGCTGCGTTGCGAGAAGATTTTGAACTGATTACCAAGGGACGTAAATCTGCTCCTTTAAGCGAAACCAATCAGGTGTTAGGTAAAGAAAACATTTTCTTGGAGCACGGTGCCACCGTGGAATTCGCGACAATTAATGCGCAGACTGGCCCTGTTTACATCGGTAAGGACGCTACCATCATGGAAGGAGTGCTGATTAGAGGGCCTTTGGCTGTTGGAGAACGCTCTACCATTAAGATGGGAGCCAAAGTGTATGGTGCCACTACACTCGGTCCACACTGCAAGATCGGAGGGGAGGTTAAGAATGCCATTATGCAAGGCTACAGCAGTAAATCACATGAAGGTTATCTTGGAGATGCTGCGATTGGAGAATGGTGTAATCTTGGAGCAGATACCAACAATTCCAACCTTAAGAATAACTATGAGGGGGTAAAAATGTGGGATTATGGATCTAATTCCTTTGCTAAAACAGGAATGCAATTCTGTGGCTTGGTAATGGGAGACCACTCCAAAACAGGCATAAATACCATGTTTAATACGGGCACAGTAGTAGGAATATCCTCTAATGTATTTGGTAGTGAATTCCCTCGAAATTTCATCCCATCCTTTTCTTGGGGAGGCCATAAAGGCTTCCAAACGTATCGAAATGACAAGGCATTCGAAACGATGGAGAGGGTAATGGCCCGAAGAAATGTGGACTTTTCCGTTGAAGATCGCATTATTATGCTTCGCATTTTTGAGGATACCGCTAAATACAGAAACTGGGAATAGATACCATTCCATGGAAAGCACGGAACCCCGCTGGAAAAACTACTTGAGTTATCTATTCGAATGGCATATTGAGAGTCGTTCCAGCGAATACAATCCTCACCTCTATGTCAGCCTAAAGAAAGGACGCTATCAACTGAGTACAGCCCATGCCGTGTATTCCTTCTCTGATCTCTATTCTAATTTTGGAGATACCTTTAAGCTGCTGGACTGGGAAGCACAAAAGATCCAAAACGTACTAGTTCTAGGATTAGGGCTAGGTAGTGTCCCGCTATTGCTAGAAAAACAGATTGGCTCTGACTTCCAGTGCACAGCTATCGAGATTGACGAAGCAGTGATTGGACTAGCCTCCAAATATGGCTTACCCAGCATTTCAGCTCCCATTGAAGTGATCTGTACTGATGCGAAGGTATATCTCGCTCAGGCTACCCAAAAGTTTGATTTAATTTGTATGGATATCTTCCTGGACGATACGGTTCCCACCTATTTCGAGGGCCAGCAATTCCTGGAAGCCTTACGAGGTCATCTCTCTCCAGAGGGAATTTTGCTATACAATCGTTTGGCAGCAAGCAGGGCTGACACCGAAGCAAGTTCGAATTTCTTCAAAAATCAATTCCTCCAGGTTTTTCCTCAAGGAGAGTACCTTCCACTTTCCGGCAATTGGATGTTAGTGAATCGACCAGGTATTTTCAAGCAGAAAAGCACTGGGAAAGCGCTCTAGATCTGCAAAATTTGTCGCTTTTTTGAATAAAAACACCCGCCACAGTAGTATATTATAATAGGCATGTTTCAAATTCACTTGTTGGGTTTAAAAGATTCCTGCTCACTGACACTACACCCGATTAAGCTTCCGAATGGTTCGACTACTATTCTACCCCTAATCTGTGTACCGCAGTGCAGAACCTAATTTATTCCTCTCATAGTATTTGACATAGACCTAATATCATCTTAGCTTTAAAGTAATACATAGCGCTCCTCTACAGCGAGGTTACATTCCAAAACACGATTTAGCTTTGTTCACCCCCCCGTAGGGACATAGGATTGGCTTCCTATGTCAGCCTAGAAAACTAATTGATATGATCCCAGCAAAAAAGATCATCATTGCTGAAGATAATCGTGCCGATGTAGAGTTGTTTAAGTTTTGTATGGACGAGTCTCCTGTAGCTGCTAGTATTGTTCATATGGCTGACGGCAAAGCTCTAATCGATTATGTTGAGACAACACCGCTGAATGACACTTTTTTCATCCTCCTGGATATGCACTTGCCGGGTATGGATGGTTTTGAGATATTGGATCACCTCAAAGAGAAAGGGTTTCTTAATGGCCCTCCAGTCTTGACCATATCAAGCCTGCCTGGACAGAGTTTTCTTTCCGATTGTTTAGCTCACGGATCTACCGAACACTACCTCAAACCCACCGCACTAGACCAATATGAAGAAATGGTAATGACCATGCTTCAGCGTTGGTGTAATTGACTCATATTCTTGTGATTATCAGACAAACACTAACTTGGAGGGAATAAAGCTCTCTGTGTATGCGTAGTAAATGTCTGGAATGCGGCGACGAATTTACTGGTCGTGCAGATAAGAAATTCTGTTCTCCCCAATGTCGAAGTAGCTACAATAATAAGCTGAATAGCGATGCCACCAACTTCGTCCGTAACATCAATAATATCTTGCGGAAGAACCGCAGAATCTTAGCAGAATTAAACCCGAAGGGGAAAGCCAAGGTACATCGGGATCAATTACTTGAGCGTGGCTTTAAGTTCAGCTACTTCACCAACCAATACCTGACAAAATCTGGAAATCAATATCATTTCTGTTACGAACAAGGCTACCTCGCCTTGGAGGATGATTATTATGCTTTGGTGGTCCGGCAGGTTTATGTAGAGTAGGTGAACTATTCTCCTTCGATTACTGCTTCAATGGATTTAGACCTGCATAATAGATAAGTCGCCAATCTTCACCATCATTGGCGAAACGACGAAGCATACCATATTGTCCAGACTCGTGCAAAACTTCCTCAATAATGATCGGGCCCAATTGGGAAAAGGAAGAGCTAAATCCAGTGCTATCCTTTTGGATGGGACGATGCATAATCCAATTCTCTTCTTGCCATCTAAAGTTTGTTTGAAGCTGATCGCCTTTCAAGGCATTATCGGGAATGCCTTCTAAAGGGAAACTAATGTGCTCCATCTGGTATAGCGAATCTTGTAGGAAACGCTCGTAAAAGGTAATGAAGTCTTTGGGTAAAGTATCTCCTTCTACCTCAGAGGTGTTTTCTTTCTGTTTACAGGATAGGAGAATGAATGGAAGAAATAATAGAAGAGCAAAAGTTCGCATAGGTAAATTAGAAGTGGTTTTGTTCAAACGAATGTAGCTTTCTGGAATCATGATCTTAACTCTAAATATGGCAAAAGTTACAGCTTCAGAAAGATAAATCTAGCCTAAGCAACGTAAAACAGCTTCTGCCAGGCAAGTCTCATTGGGTTCGGCAGCTTCCTCGGTTACTTTTATTCCCATCTTTTCCAAGGCAAGACTAGTGGTCGGTCCAATGGATACGATGCGCTGCCCGGATTCCTTAGGGTAGCTCTTGAAATAAGCCTGAGCATTTAGGGGACTGGTTAAAGTCAAAACATCAGCGGGGCGCAAAGTGAAATCAGTCCTCACCTCGTTTTCATACACAATCAATGGGATAGCTTTTATTTCTTGTCCTGCCAGCCTTTCAATGGATTTTTTGGAGTGGAGTGCTTGTGGAAAGAGTACGGTTTTGCTAGCGGCATGAATTAAAAACTGCTCGCAAGTCTGCTTGGGGTTTCCTGATCCAATAAAATGAACATCAATACCACGGTTTTGTAGCCATTGCGCAGTCCCTTTTCCAATCGTAGCAATTTGCGTGTGAGTAGGCCAATCCAATCCGAGTTGTTCCAAGCCTTGGCGGAAGTAGGCGGCAGCTTTAGCGCTGTAGAAGAAGATCCAATCCGCCTTGGGATAGGAAGGGAAGGCTCGTGCCGAAAAGGTAATTAGTGATTGACCTTCAATGGTACACCCCTGTTCTTGTAAGCATTCACGGAATACACTATCAGGGGAGAGATCCCTACTAATAAATATGTGTTTATTCTTCCTCATCCCACCATAACAAACGCACCGTCTGAGCAACTTGTTGGCCTTCATCATTCAAACCGATAGTAAATTCTACTTCATCACCCACTTGTAATTCATTGAAATCACCGTCTAGAATACTGGTATAATGAAAAAAGAGATTGTTGGGAGGGAAGCTAATAAAGCCATAACCGTTCTTGAGACTATGTACAGTACTGACCTTTACCTCGGCTGCTGGGGTTGCACTTTTCTTTTCTGGAGCTGAAGTTTTGCTTTCCCCTTGCACAAATAGGCCATCTACTAGGGGATCCCTCCGACCGCTGGCCCCGTCTATAATGTCGTGCATGGCAATTGGGTAGGTTACTGCTTCAATGAGATCTTGTGAGGTACGAGTGATCATTTGCTTACCCGTATCCGTAGTATATTCAAAGTCCCAGCTGATCACCATAACTCTCGTCCCTAAGGTGTTAACCTTGCGGACCAAAGGCACATAGTCCCCGTCAGAGGTGATCAAAACCAAAACATCGAACCGCTTATAGAAGGTTTGTTCGAAGACTTCCAAGGCCAGCCATACATCAATGCCTTTTTCTTCTCGCCGCCCATTAAATACGCGAAGTGGGAGATAGTGCGTAGTTACGCCAGCTGACATAAGGACATCATCGAAGACGCGATCCCAGTAAAGGGTGTACCCGCGCTGACTAGCTTCATGAGCACTTAGACGACCCCGGAAATAGTGTGCATCTACAATCTGACACAATCGTACATCTGTATTTTCTTGTAGGGCAACTTGATGCCGAATGAAGTCATGTAAGCCGGTGATACTGAGCCTCCGCTTTTTAGGATGGTCATAATTGTAGTAGTTGCTAACGTGTAAAAAGTAGTTACCATCATAGAATACGGCTATCCTAGTCATCTTCTGTTGCATAATACTATACCTAAGTTAAAACTGGAGCTAAGCATAAGACCCAAACACTGCCATTTGATATAGCTGTGGCAGGGAACCTAGCCATTTCTCTTTTTCAATTATTGCTATTCTAATCCAATTAGACTGACTAAAGAACGAAACCGATAAGGATGAATTAAGCCAAAAAAGTTTGGGATGGGGTGGGAGGTCAGTCTTGTGTTTATCTATGGGTTATTTGCTCTACTCAATAGCCATCAGACAGGATCTATCGAACCTATCTTCTTAAGCATACTTGCCTACTAGCAGTCAGCCTATATTTGATTTATCTACGGCCTGGAGAGAATTAATTAGCTTGTTTGGAGCGCTGATACTACTTGTTCGGGGAGCTCAAAACTAGTACTAGATGACAGTCGCACCGACTTGACGGGACTTTCCCAACTGTCAGCCTTTGCAGCCCAAACGTGATAATTACCTTGTGCATCAGTTTCGCAGTAAACGCCTAGAGGCATGTGACAACCTCCTTCAAATAACTGCAAGACCTTCCGCTCAATATTGGTTCTTTTGGAGACTTCGGGATGATGAATTTTTTGTAATACTCTTCTAATATCTTTATTGTCTACTACGGTTTGGAAGGCTAAAACCCCTTGAGCAGGAGCGGGGATAAATTCTTTCGGATTGAGTTTTATTACGGTCAGATGACTCAAGTCCATTTCTAAACGACTCAGGCCTGCAGCTGCTAAAAGGATTGCATCGAAATCACCAGCTTCCAATTTAGCCAAGCGAGTTGGCACATTTCCTCTGATATCTTTTAGTTGGATGT
Source organism: uncultured Lewinella sp. (assembly GCA_913057785.1). GTDB lineage: Bacteria > Bacteroidota > Bacteroidia > Chitinophagales > Saprospiraceae > DT-111. The sequence goes on from CAJXPD010000242.1 coordinate 8,750, forward strand.
CAGGGCGGAAATTTAACATTTGGGCTTTACGACGTGCAGATGACGTTCCTACGATGGCTCCCTTTGGCAGGCTTAGTAATTGATCTGCAGCCACTTTTTCCTTCCGAATGACGAGCCAGTCGGCTGGGTCTTCGCGGTAAGAGACGGCTCCAATAACTAGTCCTTCAGGAGAGGTTGTAGGTAGGTCTTTCATCGAATGAACGGCGAGATCGATCCTTCCTGCTAGCAATGCTTCTTCTATCTCTTTTGTGAAAAAGCCCTTGCCTTCAATTTTGTCGAAACTTAAATCTTGTATTCTGTCTCCTTTTGTTTTAATGATTTCTAATTCTGCGGAGACGCCTATTGCTTTTAGCTTTTCTTGGGTGAAGTTCGCTTGCCAAAGCGCTAACTTACTGCCTCGAGTTCCTATCTTTATTATCCGATCCAAAGGTACACATTTTTTGCAAAGATACATTTTCTTCACATCTGGCATAACCGCACAGCGATCAAAGATCACTTTGTTGTGCGCTGGACAATCCAAACTTTTTTCTACCTTTGCCGGATGCAGCTTACAGCCCAGGCTTTGGCCGATTTACTAGATGGAATTGTGGACGGAAATCCAGCTGTTTTGGTGGACCGACCCAGCAAAATTGAGGAGGGAGAACCCGGGAGTATCTCATTTCTGGGTAACCTGAAATACGAGGAATATGCCTACACGACTAAGGCCTCTATCTTGTTGGTGAGCAAGGACTTTGAGCCTCGCAAGCCAGTGGAAGCTACTTTAGTTCGAGTAGAAAACGTCTATGCTGCTATTCAACTACTATTGCAACATTTTGGTCAAGCGAGTAGCCGTCCAGCACGGATTGCCCAGCATGCCTCTATTGATGAGAGCGTGCAGCTGGAGAAAGAGGTTAGTGTTGGTGCCTTTTCGGTTTTACAAAAAGGCGTGAAAGTAGGGGCTGGGTGTCAAATTCATGAGCAGGTATTCCTGGGAGAGAATGTGCAGCTAGGGGAGGGGGTAATCCTGTATCCCGGGGTCAAGATTTATGCCAATGCTGTAATTGGTGATCGAGTGATCATCCATTCCAATGCTGTAATCGGTAGCGATGGATTTGGTTTTGTACCCCAGGAAGATGGTCACTATAAGAAGATCGCTCATGTTGGCAACGTTGTGGTAGAAGATGATGTGGAAATTGGTGCCAATACTACGATTGATCGTGGGACGATGGGTAGTACCTTGATCAAGAGAGGAGTGAAGTTGGACAATTTAATCCAAATCGGTCACAATGTTGTGATCGGTGAAGACACGGTTATCGCCGCCCAGGCTGGAGTAGCCGGAAGTACTAAAATTGGTAGAAGTTGTAGAATTGGAGGGCAAGTCGGATTCGTCGGACATGTCACTATTGCTGATGGTACTCAGATTCAAGCACAAAGCGGAATTGCTGGCCCTGTTAAAGAACCTGGCACAGCCTTGTTCGGTTCACCAGCCATTCCTTATCGCGATTATATCCGCTCTTACGCTGTTTTTAAAAAACTTCCAGAGCTCTACAAGCGCTTTAATCTACTAGAGAGAAAGCAAAATTCGGAGGAGTGACAGCACTTCCATTTATCGCATAATTCCAAAATAATACATCCCTTCCATGCATCCTTTTGGATGAAAAAGGCTTTATACAAAGAAGAGCCTTATTAGGGAAGGGCATTGATTGTACATCTTTAGTCGACTGAAATATGAAGCAAAGGACTATAAAAAAGTCGGTATCCCTAAATGGCGTAGGTCTTCACACCGGAAAGACGGTGCAGATTAATCTTAAACCAGCTCCAGAGGAACACGGTATTAAGTTTCAACGGATAGACCTTGAAAAGCAGCCTATTATAAATGCTGATGTCAATAGAGTGGTTTCTACAGATAGAAGCACCTGTTTACAATTGGGCGAAGCTCAAGTAAGAACGGTGGAGCATGTATTGTCTGCTATTAGAGGTTTAGATATAGACAATGTACTGCTTGAAATCGATGGACCAGAGGTGCCGATCATGGACGGTAGCGCAGGCCCATTTGTAAAAGCCTTACTAGATGCCGGTATCGAAGAACAAAATGCCAATCGAGAGTATTTTGTCATTGAAGAACCGATCTCCTATATCGATGAAGTTACCGGTACGGAATTATTAGCGCTGCCTTCTGATACCTTTGAGATCATTACGATGATTGACTTTAACTCTGAAGTTTTAGGGCAGCAATATGCGGAGTTCAAAACCGGGCAAGATTATGCCAATCAGGTGGCTCCTTGTCGTACATTCGTTTTTGTGCATGAACTAGAGGCTTTATTTAAGCAAGGATTGATAAAGGGGGGAGACTTAGATAATGCCATCGTGATTGTGGATAGATTGATGGATCAGTCCGAACTAGATGCCTTAGCGGATAAGTTGGGGAAAGAACAAGTGAAGGTGACGAGCGAAGGGGTCTTGAATACACTGGAATTAAAGTACAAGAATGAACCCGCGAGGCATAAGTTGCTGGATGTAATCGGGGATATTACCCTCTTAGGTAAAGCTATCAAAGGCAAGATCATTGCGACCAAGCCTGGGCATTCTGCAAATGTCGCTTTTACCTCATTATTGAAGAAAAAGTATCAGGAGCAACGCAAACTAAGAGGAAAGCCTAAATACGACCCAAATAAGGAACCACTTTTTGACGTTGTTCAAATTGCGAAGTGGTTGCCACACCGCTATCCTTTTTTGCTAGTGGATAAGATTATTGAGGTTTCGGATCAGCAAGTGGTGGGGGTGAAAAGTGTGGCCTTTAATGAACTATTCTTCCAAGGGCACTTCCCTGGAAATCCAGTCATGCCAGGGGTGCTGATCATGGAGGCTTTGGCGCAGACCGGAGGAATTTTGGCTATCAATAGCGTCGGCGATGCAGGGCAATGGGATACTTACTTTATTAAAATGGATAATGTGAAGTTTAAGAACAAGGTATTACCAGGCGACACACTTCTTTTGAAGATGGAGCTCTTAGCACCCATCCGAAGAGGAATATGTCAGATGCAGGGTACGGCCTATGTTGGAAATAAAATTGTCGCAGAAGGCGAGTTAACAGCACAAATTGTTAAGCGCTCATAATATATGAACAATCTACAATCTCACAGTGTGGTTCATCCAGATGCAAAGATAGGCAAAGACGTAACAATCGGACCCTTTACTTGCATTGAAAAGGATGTTGTTATCGGTGATGGTACCTGGATCGGACCGAATGTCACCATTTTTGATGGAGCCAGAATCGGAAAGAACTGCAAGATCTTTCCTGGTGCCGTGATTGCCGGAATTCCGCAAGACTTGAAGTTCCAAGGAGAGCTGACAACGGCCGAGATAGGTGATAATACGATCGTTCGAGAATATGTCACCGTGAATCGAGGTACCTCCTATGCCGACAAAACCAAAGTAGGTAAGAATTGCCTGTTGATGGCCTATGTTCACGTGGCACATGATTGCATCTTGGGTGATCATGTTATCCTAGCCAATAACGTGAATTTAGCGGGTCATGTGGAGATTGAGGATTGGGCTATTCTAGAGGGCTTAGTAGCCGTTCAGCAGTTTACAAAGATTGGGCAGCATGCCTTTATCGCTGGCGCTTCTTTGGTACGCAAAAATGTGCCCCCCTATATTAAAGCCGCCCGAGAACCATTGGCCTATGCCGGTGTGAATGGCATTGGTCTTCGCCGCCGAAACTTTGAGGAAGAAGTTATCAAAGAGATTCATGATATCTATCGAATCTTATTTGTGAGAGGCTACAACATAAGCAACGCACTAGAAGAAATAGAAAAGACCATCGCCCCTTCTGCTGAGCGAGAAACGATTCTTTCCTTTATCCGGGCAGCAGAGGGTGGTATCGTGAGAGGGTTTCACAAAGTGAATGGAAGCAGCGTGTATGAAGATTGAGTTAGAAGGCGTATCTAAGCGTTTTCGTCTAGAGTGGATTTTAAGGCGGGTAAACCTGGAATTAGAGACAGGTCATTCTTACGCTATCAGTGGACCGAATGGTTCTGGAAAATCCACTTTGCTCAAAATCTTGGCGGGACATCTTACGCCTTCTCGTGGTAAAGTCAGGTTTTGGAGTGATGATGCCCAAAATGAGATTCCTAGGGATCAGCTTTATCGTCACCTTTGCTATGCGGCACCCTACGTCGAATTGATCGAAGAATACACTTTGCGGGAAGCCCTGCGTTTTCACCAAGGCTTCAAGCCCTTCTTGGATCAGATGACGCCCGATGATATCATCGAATTACTGGCCTTTCAAAAATCTTCCAATAAAAATATTCGTGATTTTTCTTCCGGCATGCGACAGCGACTGAAATTGGTACTTGCCCTGTGCTCGGAAGCAGATTTCATTATTTTAGATGAACCCACCACCAACCTTGATAGCCAAGGGGTTAGCTGGTATCGCGAACTAATAGATCGGTATAAAAGAGACCGCCTTCTCATCGTGGCCTCCAACGTCGACGTCGACTTCGATTTCTGTGAAGAAAGAGTTAATGTTGTCGATTTCAAGTCCTGAAAGCAACATTTTTTTCTACCAACCCCTTTACAAGTTCGATGAAATAGCCTAAATTATCCACCGAAAGCTACACTCCTCATTCAAATCTAATCTATCGAATCAAATCTACTAGTATTTCAAGGTGGTTGTCATTTCTTTTCCCATTCGGGAACTAAAACTCTGCCACCCCGTGTTATCTTATCCTGTTGAACGAGAAAAAACTAGTAGAATGAAATCTGTTAAACTGCTTCTTCCTACACACATTCCTTTTTCTTTTCACGACTACAAATTATTGATTCATTACTGATTGAACAGTAGGTGTAAAGCCTATAATTACTGCATTTCGCCACTTTACCGGAACCTTTGACACTATAATCCTATTCCCTAAATCTGCCTAAAAATCCCAGAAGATGGAAAGCTTCATGGAAATGTATTCCGGAGAGATCATGACTGCTTTTTTCATGCTCATCCTTATGTTGATCCTTGTAGTCAACTTACTGCTTAAAAGTCAAAATCAAACTACTGAAAGTCTGCACGTACCAAGGGTGCGAGAGGACATGGACCGCCGAAAACTAAAAAAGCAACGTCGAGAATTAGGAAGTATCACCAGCGTAGCATTATTATCCTTTGTGCTTTTCGCAGGTTTGTACTTTTCGAGAAACAATGTGGAGACAACCACTTATAAGGCCGAAATAAACAAGAAACCAAGGCAGGAGGAACGTCCAAAGGACTTTTATCCTTCAATTGGAGTGAACAAGGATCGCATTGTTCAAAAAGAAGAGACCGTAGAACCCGAAGAAAAACTGGGTCCCATCAGCCATCCGCCGATTCTACCCTTGGAATATGATGAGCCGAAGACCGTTAGCAACAAAGATGGCTACAGCGTTCAAGTAGGTGCTTATTCCACCCACGAAAAGGCCCACAATGCTATGATTAAGTGGAGCGAAGATCTCAATATTGATGGCTTCATTGCCTTGCAAGAAACTGAAGATGGTCTACAGCTCTACAAAGTATATCTAGGGTACTTTGCGACTTTGAACGCGGCCAAAGCTTTCACTAAAAAGGTAGGTACTGGATATGCACGATCTGCCGAGGAAATCCCAAATGCTCGTCCGTAGCCGCCAATTCTAGCATAAAAAAGCCTCCCGCCAATTCTATTTCTTTTGGCGGGAGGCTTTTGTTTTTCCTATTTCCAATACGCTGCTTAGAGTTCGTGTTTTAAATCTTCCAGGAAACTCCGAATTTCATTGAGCTTCTCTAGCATCTGTTTTTTCTGCTTAATCCTCGATTTTTGATTTTTGAGTTCGCGGCGCGCCCCGTCAATGGTGAAGCCTCGTTGCTTGACCAGGGTGTGAATTTCGCGTAGCTGTTGGATGTTTTGTTGTGTAAACCGCCTATCTCCTTTGCTATTCTTATGCGGACGAAGGCTGTCAAATTCATTTTCCCAAAATCGAATGACTGATTTGGAGATGCCGAACATATCCGCCACTTCACCGATACTGTAGTACCGTTTTAGGCTTGAACCTTGATCATCTAATAGCTTCATTTGGGCGCATTTCAGGAAAGATAGGGAAAAAAGTTGACTCTTAGGTCTCCGGCTTTCCGTGATGGCTCAACTAGCTAAGGGCAAAACTGCTAGTGCTAGCGTTTTGACTACCAGTCAAATACAGATAAACTTGGATGTAATTGGCTTAACTGTCTAGCATCTTGCGTAGCAGGGCGTTGGTCGACTTGGGTTCGGCTTTGCCTCTGGATCTTTTCATTACCTCTCCCATAAAGAAGCCCAGAAGTCCCTTTTTGCCCTTTCTATAAGTAGCGACCTTATCCGGATTAGCTTCAATGACTTCTGCTACCAGTTGGGTTAAGAAATCTTCGTCAGCTGATTGGATTAGGTTTAGTTGCTGGGCCATGGCCAGGGGCTCTTGAGTAGGACTGTCCAGCAGAGCTGGTAATAGTTTCTGATAGGCTATGGTATTACTTACCTTCCCATCTTCGATCAATGAAATAAAAGCCGACAATTTTTGCGGGCTAAGTGGATAGGCTGAGATCGGCGTAGCCTGCTCCTGACAATAAGGGAGAATCTTGTTGATGACCAAGTTCGCAGCAGCCTTGATATGCTGAGTATGTGCGACCAATGCCCTGAAATATAAGCCAGTAGCTTTTTCCTCCGTGAGGATTTTGGTGTCGTACTCGGAAAGTCCAAATTCCGTCTGGAACTGAGCTTCTAGTTCCCAAGGTAGTGGTGGTAGCTCACTTTGAATTTGAGCCAAGTTATCATCAGTAACAATCACAGGCGGTAGATCGGGCTCCGGGAAATAACGATAATCATGTGCATCTTCCTTACTACGAAGGGGAGAGGTCACGCCTGTTGTAGGATCAAAGTTCAGCGTTTGTTGTTCCACTTGTCCGCCACGCTCCAAGAGATCGATTTGTCGCTTGACCTCATATTTGATAGCCTGTCTGGCATACCGCATGGAGTTCAAGTTCTTTATTTCGCATCGCTCACCATAAGTCGTCGCGCCTTTCAATCTTACGGATACATTGCAATCGCATCGCATAGACCCTTCCTGCATATTACCATCAGAAACCTCCAGATATCGGACTAATTGCCGCATTCCAGTCATGAAAGCATCCACCTCAGCTGCCGAACGCATATCGGGCTCAGTCACTATTTCTAGGAGGGGAACGCCGGCACGGTTGAGGTCAATCCAAGAAGAGCGAGGTGCCATATCATGGATGGACTTTCCAGCATCTTCTTCCATATGAATATGGTGAATGCGAATGGACTTCTCTCCGGATTCTGTTCTAATCGTCAGATTTCCACCTACGCAAACAGGGCGCAAATCTTGTGTGATTTGGTATCCCTTAGGTAGATCCGCATAGAAATAGTTCTTGCGATCAAAATTGTTGGTTTGATTGATCTCACTTCCTAGCGCCAATCCCAATCGTACCGCATATTCCACCTGCTTTTTGTTGAGCATGGGTAGTGTGCCTGGGTGGCCTAGTGATATCGTGCTGATATGCGTATTGGGATCGCCTCCAAAACGGGCATCGTCTCCGCAAAAGGCTTTACTAGCTGTAGATAACTGCACATGAACCTCGAGACCAATTACAGTCTCATACTTATCGTATATCTCTGACATGATGGATTTTCCTTCCAGTCGAATTAAAAGATCAAAATACTCACCGCTAAAGTGAGGACCAAAAATAGGGTAAATATGAAGATATAAGAGAAGTTCAGCACATTGTATTTTATAAAAGTCTTGAAGAAACCCTGATTGTATACTCTGCGCATGGCAATGAAGTTGTAAATCATGACTACCAGCATCCCCACACCGATACAGGGAGCGATCTCATCTTCAGACATTTCCTGCCCTATCATATCAAATCCCTTAATAGCTAAAAAGATCATTGTGAAGATTAGAAAAGCAAAGGCATGGTAATGAAAAGAGAATACTAGATGTTCTACAAAATACTTTTTGCGACGTATGTATAAGATTTTCAAGGTAAAGGCAAGGGCAGGCATCATCAAGGCTACCATCCAGATTAATTTTCCTAGCACAAAACTAGAAAAGGAACTACCGTCCTTCTTAATTCGTATTACCTGTTGAACTTGTAATCTGTGCCAAAAACCCTCTACGCCATACATATCAACCAATTCCCGTGGTGTTTTGGTATACACATCCACCTTTGCCATCTCGATAGATTGACCTTCAAAATTAAATTGGCCTTGATATTCTAGGTACCCTGCTGTGGTACTATCCTGGGTCAACTCATCAAGTCGAACTTCTAGTGTATCAATGGCAGCTATCACCGACTTCTGATTCTGAAAAAGCGGATAGACATCTGCTTTTATCGTGTCAAAATCAGCGAGAAACAGATCGTAATACGCATCTTTTTCTTCATTGGTGTCTCCCGAGTCAAATACATTAATATCATCTTCTGCGATGATAAGACTTAAAGCTGCAAAATGTAGCACTGCCAAGATCAGGAAGAGGCGTAGCGGCGTAGCATAGCGTTTTTGTCGTCCCTTAAAATAGTCGTTGGTCAGCTTACCAGGCCTGAACAGGCTGAAAATGGTTTGGAAGATTTTGGAGTCGACATTGAAAATAGCTTCAAACAAGTCATGAAGGAAAATCCAAATGGGGACCCGTCCATCCGTGAATTTCTGACCACAGTTGGAGCAATGCTCACCAAACTTAGCCAACGGATAGTGACAATTAGGGCAATACCGACTTTGATCTTCAGCTGTTTTCTTTTCTAAACTCATCCGCAGTAGGAAGCGTATTTCTCACTCTGATAACCTTAAGCAGCACAGATAGTGGTACTACTTATTGGCCAGAGAACCGGTTATTTATGGTATTTTTTCTAATTTTCGAAATTATAGGAACCCAAAGGGACTTTCCTCATTAATCGATCAGTTCAAGTAAATATATGACAAACAGCATAGAGACCCGCTTCCAACTAATAAAATCTTGCGGCAGTGCAAGACTAACTTTGACCTTTTCCTTTCTACTATTCTTTGCTACCATGGGCCTGAGCCAGACGGTGCCAAATCGTTCTAGCCTAGAGATTTCCCAAATCATGCAGGGCGAAAAATTTGTCGGGTTTTCCCCGAACAGTATTAGATGGTCTGAAGACAGTAAAACCATTTATTTCTCGTGGAACCCGAATCAGGATACCCTCCGATCTTGGTATAAGGTCGGTATGGACGGGGCAGCGCCTCAAGCCCTGGAGTTAGAAGAAGAGTTGAACCTACCAGTCGGTGGAACCTACAATAAGGATCGGAGCAAAAAAGTGTATGTTAGAAATGGAGATTTATTTCTACACGATTTCAGTACTAGTTCTACTCAACAACTAACCAATACAGTCGGACGGGAGAGTAATCCAGCTTTTTCTGGAGATGAACAGAAGTTAGTCTACCAGAGTGGATCCAATATCTATAG
>CAJXPD010000243.1 GCA_913057785.1 uncultured Lewinella sp.
CCTGACGCAGCTTGTGGACGACCATCCCGAGGTCTTCAAACTCCGACGCGGCGCGGGCCTCATGCAGGGTCTGATGATCGCAGAGCCCTACGCGTGCGGCGACATCGTCGCGCGCCTGCGGGACGACCATCACGTGCTGACCGTGCCTGCAGGCCAGAATGTCATCCGTATTCTGCCGCCGCTGATCGTCAATGACGCGGAAATCGACCAAGCACTCGCAGCCTTCAGTGCCGTTGCTGCCGAGATTAAATCCTAAATTCCAGAGACAAAGAGGGCCTGCAATGACCCGCCACTTTCTCGACCTCAAGGACGTTGAGGCGTCCGATCTTCGTTCCATTCTCGACGGTGCCAAAGCCATGAAGGCGGCCCGGGAAGCTGGATCCGAAAAGAAGCCCCTGGCCGGCAAGACCCTGGCCATGATCTTCGAAAAGCCCTCGACGCGAACGCGCGTGTCTTTTGAATGCGCCATCAAGCAAATGGGCGGCGACGCCATCGTGCTGAGCGCCAGCGACATGCAGATCGGCCGGGGCGAAAGCGTGCATGATACGGCTAAAGTCCTGTCCCGCTACGTCGATGCGATCATGATCCGCTGTTACTCCCACGACCTGCTGCTGGGTTTGGCCGAGCACGCGACCATTCCGGTGATCAACGGTCTGACCGATCGCTCGCACCCTTGTCAGCTCATGGCCGATGTCATGACTTATGAAGAGCACAAGGGCGACGTTGCGGGTGCAACCATGGCCTGGGTCGGCGACGGTAACAATGTCGCCGTGTCGCTCATGGAAGCCGCCAAGCAGTTCAATTTCCACGTCCGCGTTGGCACCCCGCCAGAGCTGGCCCCGCCTGTTGAGGCCGTAGCCTACGCTGGTGAGGCTGTGACCCTAACCAACGACGCAGAGGCCGCCGTTGCAGGCGCGGATGCCGTTATCGCGGACACCTGGGTCAGCATGGGCGACAAGGACGCCGCCAACCGGCACAACATGCTCGCACCCTACCAGGTGAATGACGCGCTCATGGCCCGTGCTGACAAGGACGCGATCTTCATGCACTGCCTGCCGGCGCACCGGGAGGAAGAGGTGACCAGCAGCGTCATGGATGGTCCGCAATCGGTGGTCTTTGATGAAGCCGAAAACCGCTTACATGCTCAGAAAGCGGTTCTTGCATGGTGCATGGGCGCGCTGAACTAGTCGGAACGCCGAGAGACCATGACCACCATTACGCTCGATCAGACCCGCGCGGACGTCGATAACTTCGCCCAGCCCTACATGGTGCACGGCACGGACATCTCCGGCCGTCTGGTGCGACTGGGTTCGACCGTGCAGAACATTCTCGACGTGCATCAGTACCCCGCGCCCATCGCGGCCTTGCTGGCTGAGGCTGCGGCGCTGGCTGCGGCTATGGCTTCGTCGCTGAAGTTTGACGGCAAGCTGATCCTGCAGACCCAGTCTGATGGGCCGGTGAACATGCTGGTTGCTGACGTGACCACCAGCGGTGAGCTACGCGGCTACGCGCAGTTTGATCAGGCCAAGTACGACGCTTTGGGGATGCACGACTTCCGGTCGCTCGTGGGCAAGGGCTACATCGCCTTCACGGTTGATCAGGGCCAGCACACGGAACGCTACCAAGGCATCGTGGACCTTGAAGGCGCGGACCTCGGCGAGTGCATCCAGCACTATTTCGCTCAATCCGATCAGGTCGACATGGCGGTGCGCATTGCCTCAGACCGGTCCACGGATGGGCAGTGGCGCGCAGGGGCGATCCTGGCGCAGCGGCTGCCTGAGATTGGTGGTGAAGGTGAAGTTACGGACAGCGAGGCGGCTGAAGACGCCTGGAACCGGGCGCTGGCCTTCCTAGGCTCTGTGAAGCGGGACGAACTGACAGACTCAGACTTGAGCGCCAACACGCTGCTCTATCGTCTTTTCCGTTTCGTAGTTGTCAATGATCAAGATAACTGTGAGAAAAGTCAATATCAATGCCGTGTATTCGGTTATGGCGTAAGGGTGCGATTCAATGACGGGCGGATTTAAATACAAGAATACTTGGGAAGAAACCAAGAGTACGGCATACAGGATATAGACTGCAATCATGGTTCTTCTTTCTGGGCGAAGAAATATGGCTGCAACAAACAAGATCATAAAGACGGTGTCCGCACGGAGTGAGTTGCCAAACAAGACGATCTCGGCAAAAACGCCAAAGGGCGCTAAGAAAAGAATGAGATGATAGGAGACCTGGAAATGATGTCTGATGTTTAGGAATAGAATAACAGCGATAATGGCAAGATATCCGCCGATCAGGCCTACAAAAGCTAAATTTCCAGTTGGGTTGAAACTTTCTAGAATGACAATAAACAACAAGGCTGGCACGAGCGCCAGGCTAATAGAGTTGATGCCCTTTATTTTGATGCGTTCATCTAAAGGGGTATCCTTTTCTATACCAAAATATATGATTTTATTTAAAAGCGTATTCATGTTTGTGTTGCTCGAAGCTCACCGTGCGAGTGGGCCTAAAATAAAAAACAAATAAGTTTGGGTTTGGGTAGCATCCCTGTGTTTACAACCTGGCCAAATTCTCTTGATACTCTCCATAACAAGAAGAGATAAGGGTTTTTTGACGGGAGATAATCGGAGAGATAGGTGACCATGAGCTCACATCAATCGGGGAAAATAGACTTTACTGTTCTACTTGTAATACGTAGTCTGGGTTTGAAAGATACCTAAATATAGGCAATTAACGGATAATGTTGATCTCGCCGGATCTAATTTCTGAAGTCCCATCTTCCTTGACTAGCCGGAAAAAGTAAATGTAAGGTCCTACTGGCAATGGGCTGCCTCTGAAAGTTCCATCCCACCCCTGGGATTCATCGAGCATAAATGATCCGTTCCGACTGTATACCTGGTTTCCCCAGCGATCAAAGATTTGGAAGTGCTCGATTTGCAAAGGAAGAGGAGATTGCAACAGGAATTCATCATTGATTCCATCTCCATTGGGTGAGAAGGCGGTTGGGATATAAAGGGCATCACAAGATTGCAACTGAACCTGAGTGGATGCGGAGCTATTGCCACATTCATTTGAAATGGTAACACTATAGGTTCCAGGGGCAGAGATAGGTAAACTTGGACTGGTACTTCCATCGTTCCAAAGGTAGCTTCCAAGTGGAACCGTGGCATCTAAGGCGGGGTTATTCTCCGTGCATAAAATGGTATCTGACGGGAGATTAGGACTTGGTGGGCTACCGAAGTTTACTTGCTGACTATACAAGGCCTCACAAGTTGCCGTTTGGATACTTAAGGTATATGTACCGGAGGAAGTTACTTCCAACTGGCTACCTATGGAGCCATCTGACCAGAGGTAATTGGCGCCAGGAGTGGTGGCATCAATGATGTAATTATCAGCTGCACAAATGGTGGTATCTATCGGTATATCAAGTGCCAAGGGCTCTCCTTCCACGAAAACCGTCACGGTATCCGCAAAGTGCTGACCACATTCGTCAGTAGCTTGGAGAAAATAGGTGGTCGTGACCGCTGGCGCTGCCATTGGATCTCGTATATCCACCCGATCTAGGCCGTCCGCAGGGCTCCATAGGTATTTCTCCGCTTCAAAACTGGTACTGAGCTGCGTCTGCCCACCTGGGCAAATAGTCTGATCAATCAATTCATTTAATGGCTGCCCACTCAGGCAAAGTACATGTCTATTTTGGGTCGTAACACTGGTGCCGGCAGTCATCCCCCATCGTACCGTAGAATTGCCACCAAAGACATCCTCTACTATAAACCCAGAATAGCTGATCAGGAGATTACAATCCCAATAGACCGAAAAGCTATTGGGAGGGCGCCATCGGATTCGAAGACTATGAAAATTTCCATCTTCCACGTTTTCGCGTGTAGGGGACAAGGCTGCAGGGCCAACTAAGTTGTCACTACTTTCGTGATCTACTGCTCCATTTCTGGTCAGTGCTATATGGTCGTATGCTGGATCTCCATGTTCTGGGTTTTGGCGGGTGTCAATTTCAATTCCTAAGATGGAAGGTAGGGCTTCATAGGCCATGTGCCCATCGTAACTACCCAAAGAAATAATGCCTGTGTGAAAAGCGAAGACCATTCCTTCTCCTCCTTCATCAACTTCCCCTGGCATGATCCATACGATGGTGTCGAAAGGCTGATTAAAATCGATGGTACCTAATGTCCAAACAGTGCCCTTTTGATCTAGTGCATCTTGGGTGAGTTCGAAGCAATTGTTGGGGAGCTTGCTGGCGTTGCTATTGGTATGGAACTGCGCTAGCCCTGATTGGGCTAGAAAGCTGAAAAGTAATAGGAATGGGAGATAGAAGGCTTTCATACTAAAAGCAATGTACAAAGCAAATTAGGTTTTGAAAGCCTTCTCAGTCCTTTTGGTGGAGAATTGTTCCTATAGCGACATTCCTGATCAAGGAAATCGTATACGGGACAAGTCCTTCGTCTCATTTATCGCCTCAGCTTGAAGGTGTAGAAACCGTTTCGCAGATTTACTCTGATATTTAGCCGGTTGCGAGTGTGGCGGGTAACACGAGAATAGTAGGCAAAGTCTTCGTTGTTAACGTAATCGTAGAAGCTCATGTCTAGGAAAAACTCAACATCGTCATCACCATCATAGAAGGCGCGATCAGCGAAGATCTCCCATTGGCCATCAAAGGCTGCGTTGAGATCATAATCTTCATACAATGCGGTGTAGTCATCAAAAAAGGTAATGACGTCTCCTTCGAATTCATTAATAACGTTGTCGCGGAAGAGTGCGCCATCTTCTCTGTAAAAGGCTCGATCAAAGTACCAAGTTCCTAATAAACGGTCTTCTCTTCGTTCCAGCCGATCTTCGATGGTACAGGAGGTACCTAGCCCCGCTAATAGGAGGCAGATTAACAGTGCGTTTTTCATATGTAGTTGTAGATTGATTGTTTACGCCGTTGTTGTAAAATAGGGATTTCTTAGGGCATGATCCAGTCCATATTGTGCATTAATGAAAGATTAACCTCTGTTAAAAAAATCTTTTGGTGAAAGACGAAGCGAACTATGGCTATGGCATTTCTCCAAAGGTAGTGATCGGCTTTTGTTTGAACCTTTATTGAAAAAATTTTACTGATCTTGTAATAAAATGATCGTGCTTGCAACTAATAGGGCCAAAAATCAAAATGATGAGAATAGGTATTATGGTACTATTAGGTTTGCTTTACTGCTGGTCAAGTTTGGGTCAACATTCAGTTCAAGATCGCTATGAACTACTACAAAGTTATTTGACTCTAGAAGAGGAACGGCTTAGTTTTTCAGGGGTATGTCTCATTGCAAAGAGTGGAGAAATCCAATATCATCGAGCATTTGGGCAAGCTTCAAAGGAATTGAATGCTAGATTGGAAGTGGATCATAGGTTTCGGATCGCCTCTATTTCAAAGTCCTTTACCGCTCAGCTTATTGGCATAGCCGTGGACGAAGGAAAACTAAAGCTACAGGATCAAATTACTACCTATTTACCAGAATTTAAAGGTGAGACTTGGGACCAAATTACGATCCAGCAGCTTTTGACACACACTTCAGGTATCCCTCATCATAAGGGGATGGAAAACTATTGGACTATTCAATCTCGACTTACCCTATCTACTTCAAGCATACTGCAAGCTATCCGAAAGATGGAGCTTCAATTTGAACCTGGGACGAATTTCTTTTACAGTAGCCCGGGCTATTTCCTGTTGGCCACGATCCTTGAAAAGGTATATGATATCTCGTTTCCGCAGCTATGGGATGAAAAGATTGGCCAACCTTTAAGTCTAGTAAATTCGGGGTTCGATGATAACCTAGCCATAATCCCTCAATTGACCAAGGGCTACCATCTGATGCCAGATAATCAACTCATTTCGGCTCCGTACCGAGATTTTTCGACTCTGAAAGGTGGTGGGGATATGTATAGTAGTGCTAGTGACCTACTTCGGTGGAATCAATACATCTTACAAAAACGCAAAGAACCGGGCTTTATAGCAGAGGCAGTAAGGCCCAAAAATGGATTCATGGCTAAACGCCATGAGGCTGCCCAATATGGTTATGGTTGGTTTATCCGAGCAGCGCAGGAGCGCCATCCTTTGACCTATTTTCATGGTGGTGGCACCTTTGGGTGTTCGGCTGTATCTGCTGTTTACCCTGAGGAAGAACTGAGCATTGTTATACTGTCGAATGTTTCTGGTTTACCGATTGATATGATTTGGCAAAATGTGGAACGGATCGTCTTGGGTTTACCTTTTGAATTACCTGAAGTTCCTCCTTCCGAGGCCTTTTCTTCACAACCATTAGAGCATTATATTGGAAACTTTGTATCTGGTAAAGGAGGACAGCGACTCCGTGTTTTTATACATGATGAGCAGCTATTCGCGCAGCTGCAGGGGCGTCCTCCCTTTCTCCTATCCCCAACACGAACGCACCAGTTTTATGGAAGCAAAGTAGATATTTCTTTTACCTTTCAGGTTGAGGCAGAAAATCGGATTGTGGGATTAAAGGCAGAAGGAAGAGGTCGAACTTTTAGTTTTGAAAAAGCGGATTGATGGAAGAAGTGTTCATGAAAATTCTGGACCAGCACCAAGCTATTTTACACAAGTTGTGTGGGCTGTATAGAGATACAGAAGCTGATCGTGAAGATTTGTTTCAGGAGATGGTTTATCATTTATGGAAGGCCTATCCTAGTTTTCAGGGGCAGGCTAAGATCAGTACCTGGATTTACCGAATTGCCCTCAATACGGCCTTGGCAAGCTTTAGAAAAAAGCGTCCTTCACTTCTCTTTCCAGCTGAACTTCCGCAAAGAGAAGTCAATCTACCGGAGGAACGTGATGAGCAAGTTGGGAAACTATGGAATGCTATTAAGAAGCTGAAGGAAATAGATAGAGCCATAGTCTCTTTGTATTTGGATGACCTGAGCTATGAACAGATTGCTCAGATTGTGGGGCTTTCTGCGACCAATGTCGGGGCCCGTCTTCATCGGATAAAACAAAAATTAAAAACCTTATTAAGTGAGAAATAATGGATTTGGATAAGTTAAAAACCGATTGGCAAAACCAATCGACCTCAAATTTGACGGTAGAACAAATGCAGGAATTGGTTCACTCTGGAAAGCATCCGGGAATCGCACGTTCACGCAAGGTCCTATTCATAGAGTCTGTAGCCTGGTCGGCGTTCTTGCTTTTGTTTTACGATGCTTTTGATGGACATGAAAAGCCATGGTGGTTGAATGCACTGTTGGTAGTGGCATTTGCTTTATTGTTAGGGCATCATCTGTTGGGAATTAGACTGCTTAGTCAGCGTAAAGCGAATGAAAGCCTTGCTTCATCTTTGGCTGACTATCGTCGCCGGTTACAACAATTCGTTCGCCTAAACTTAATCGGTCGCCTATTGGCTATGGCCACCTTATTATTGTTCTTTCTATATGGCGTTGAATGGAATACCAAAAGATACCTGATCTCCGCAGGTTTTCTTGGCGTAATGTTCGTCCAATTCTACATTCTTAAGCGTTTCTGGCGAGAACGTCTTGGTAGTTTGGATCAGTATTGGCTCGAGTCAGAATAGCTGTAGAATTAGTTTTCCAAACCCTGTGGTTCAAAAACCATGATTTTCTGCCAGTCGGAAGTGAGGGAATAGTTTTGGATCCAGCGGAAACCTTCGATCTGCAGGAGAAATCGAATTTCATCTTCGGTCATGGCTTTTTCGCAATGTTGATGACCGGAGATCGGGTCAAGTACTTCCTCAAACAAATACAGCCTTCCACCGGGCAAAAGATGCCGTTTTATTTCATCTAACATCTGTTCGGGCGATTCAAAGTGGTGCAGGCTGTTCCGGATCAAGACTGCTTCTACCATTTCATCCTTCAAGCCGATTCCATCGGTAGTACCTGCAACGACTTGTGGTTGGGGTAGGTTACTCGGCAATAGCTGGACTTGCCGCTTGATACTCATGAGTCGATTACTATCTATTTCATTTAGGTACAAATGTTCTATTTCGAATAGTAGCTGAAGGAGCAATCCAAAGCCACCATCGCCTGCTCCAATCTCTAAAAGACTATTGAGTTCTCCAAAGGGGTAAGTCATCAACTCCCTTAGTAATTCGGACTTTTGATCCAGTTGAAAAAAGGGGCGGTCTTTGCTTGGGGGGCTGAAGAGTTGTTCGAGATAGGTTTGCCGAAAATAAGCTAAGGTTGCTGCTTGGGCAAAGCGGGTTTGCTCCTGAGGCGTTATAAAGCGGGCTAGGTTTTCTCTAAACTCGTTATTCTCTGGGAATAATTGAGGGAAAGCGTCGGTTTGCGTGAATTGATTCAGATAAAACCAAAGGTCGAACTGAGCGGAGGCATCCAGATCTGAGGCACGTAGTGCTTGTCTTAGTTTAGCCAAATACTCTTTTAAGGCCAGGCTATCCTGATGAGATTGTGGCAAGTACATTTGGAGTAGTCGATCCTCAAACTCATCTTGTATGCCGAGTTGTTGTCCCCTGCTCGATTGGCAACTCCATAGAAAGACGATCAGCAACAAAGACCAAAGGATTTTCATGCTTCTAAATTAAACAATTCCGGGATGCAATAGAAACAGTGCAAAGGGCCTTAGTTGTTGTCTACGAAGGCCTGAAAATTACTACGATCCTGCTAAACTGTAAGTTTCAACAAAATAAGAGGAGCGATATTGGCTTTCAATATCGCTCCGACAACCAAATAAACATATAATTCACCAGAGTAGTCAAAGTTTATTTTTGGTTTTCACTTCCTCCAATTATGGACTGCTGAGGATCATTTCGTTGAGTTCCTGTAAGGTGTAGGTTGAGTCGTAGATACCCGCACCTACCTGATAGGGCTGTCCCGGAACGCTAATTAAATAACTGATCTTCCGCTGAGGTTTTTGATCACCGGGCTTGGGCCAGCTATATTGTATCCAGGCGCCTTTTGGGTTGGCTGCTTCACATAATTCGACTCCGTATTGTTTGCCTTGATAGTCGAGGTGTTGGAGGATATCCCCGCCTTCTCTTTCTGGAAAGGCAGGATTGGCCAGCACTAAATCTGCACTGCAGTTGACCACAAACACATAACTATCTTTCCAAGTGAAAGACGAGTTGCTGTCTCGTAGGGTCGTCAGTGCTTCTTTCCCTTGCTGACTTAGTAACATGGCTGCTTGCCGAACCTTCATGATGACTTCCAAAGGGGTAGCTGTTTCATTAGCCTTTTGGTGACTATGGCAATACCAGAGCGTGCTCGCGATAATAAGCGTCGAAAGCCAGGAAAGCGGTTTGGGAAACCGGGAAGTACTGAGTGGCTTTGTATTATTTCTATTTGTTTTCATGATAACTGGTTTTTGTAAGGGGGTGGAGGTTAATCTCGCTTTTGGATTTTGATGGTTTGCATTCGGCTACTGTTCTGTATACTCAAGAGGTAGGGTCCGCTAGGGAGGTTTGGCTGGAGCCTGATTGGGGTAGAATCCGAAGATTGCCCCGTCTGCACCAATTGTCCATTGATATGGAAAAGCTGGTAAACCATAGGTCCCTCCCATCCTGAGACTTGAATTTCTGAATGGAAAGGATTGGGAAATACGGTAACGGAAGGGTCATTTTCTAGTACTGGTAGGCCCACTATATTTTCGGGTATAAAACGCAGAATGGTACCATTGGAAGAGCCTAAGTATAAACTACCCTCTTCGACAAAAGCTGCGCTCAGACCATAATCGAGTGGCTCTTTATTGAAGGGCATCGGTTGCCAATCCCAATTTTGGCCACCATCTGTACTTGTGAAGAGAAAGGTTTTAAATCTGTCTTGATCTGGGTCTGTTGTTGCGTGAAAAATCAGGTAGTGATGGTCGGCCGAAAGGCGTCCAAAGGCTCGTAGACTAGCAGACTTGAGATCGGTAGCTGTTCCATCCGGTAAATAGGTCTCTGACCGGGATAGTCCTGCATCCTTGGATATGTACAGGTGATCGCCACTGCTCTGCATCATGGCCCATCCCTCTTCATTGATGGTAAAACTTTGGATAATCGCTTCCGCAGGTAGACCTTGTACCGGGCTCCATTGCGTACCGCCGTTGATGGAAACAAATAGACGATTATCGATCTTGGCGAATACAGTGTCATTTCCCACAAATTGCAGATCGCTGTTGGTTGGAACGGAAATGTTGTCAGTGATGTAATGACCTTCCCAGGTTCCGGCCACCTTTTCTTGTAGCAGCATCAGGCGGCCGTCAATAATTCGAGCTAGCACATTAAGCTGATCCCCAACATATTTTATGTCCAAGGCTATGGAGTCAATATCCGTAAAGAATGCGCGCCAGCTACTACCTGCATCTGTTGAAGTATATAGATTGTCGTAAATGTCGATCAACGCCCTTTTGCCCGTCCCGGAAGTGGCCAGTTTGTCAAAGCCTTTATCATAGCCACTGGGTTGATCAGGGGTATGAATGGAAGCCCAAGTGGTTCCATTTTTTTGTAAAAATAGATCACCAGCGGTAACAGCTAGTAGTCCTGTATTACTGGAAGAGAATTGGCGAATATCTGGTAATCCCTGCTGGATAGTGGTCCAAGATTCACCTCGGTCCTTGCTGTGCAGCACTTGTCCAGTGGCTCCCACAATCACCCCCTCATCCTGACTAAAAGCCAAATTCAAATTCGGTATCTTGGTAAAAGCCGGAGCAATGCCTTGTGGTAGGGCTATCTTAAGCCAGGTAGTTCCCGCATCCCAAGTTTTGTAGAGATGATATTCATTGCCAGAAAATTCAGTTGATCCAAGAACTACACCTTCCTGAGCAGAGAACCAATGCACCCCCCGAAGCACTAGTCCAGTCTGCGTAGTAAGGCCGGGAAGAATCAGAGAAGTCCAGCTTTGGCCTCTATCCGTAGATCGGAGCAGTTGATCGGTCGGGAAGATGTAATTGCGATTGACGGCGGAGATGTATAGGGTATCCGTGCCGGTTTGGTATAGATCGAAATAATGGTGATCCGATTCTGTCAATAATTGTTCATCCCAGCTTAGCCCACCGTCGGTGGTTCTGTAAAGTAAGGGGGTGTAGACGCCAATATTGAGTTCAATATTATCTACCTGATAACCTAGGGCGAATCCATTTTCATCATCCTGAAAAGAAACATCACTTAATCTACGATACGGCGTCACGGCGTTACTCCACTGCAATTCCTGCCAAGATTCTCCTGCATCCGTGGTCTTGAAGATTTTATCTGCCGTTCCCACCGCATAGCCGATCTGAGCTGTAGGAAAGTCAACGGCGGTGAAGTAAGGACTACTTGTATAATTGGTATTGGGTGAAAGTTGTAAAACCTCCTTCCAATGGCCCCCTCCGTTCGTAGTTTTAAGAATCTGATTCCGATGCACCATAATGCCCGTCATCTCATCCAAAAATAGGATGTCTTGATGGCGATGTGGTGCGCTGTAAATTCCAACTGATTCTTTCGAAAAGATAAAGGGGGGTAGGTCATTCTCTTTTACTAAATGGCCTTCATTTGGATCGAAAAACATTTGATCGTATCCAAAGGTGTAAAATAGATTGGAGGATTGCGGACTGACCACCTGAAAAGATCCATTGATCAGATCTTGAGGGTGGTCTACCAGCCAGGTAGATTGAGCGGATAGTTGAGTCAAGAGAATTAGAGAAAGATACAATACTCCTAAGCCTCGCCAGTACAATGGTGATTTCATGTTAGCGATTTTAAAATGTAGACAAATGCGAAAATGCCTGAATTGGCTGTTGAGTATTAAGTAGGTAAGCAGGTCAGGTCGGAGTCAACAATCTTGGAAACCTCAATAGATATAATTTAGTTCCCAATCAGTGTTGTTATAATAACAGTTTCGAGTTGAGACTAGATGAAGAATTACTAGCTCACTTAATCAAACAACCTCTTAACACGAAAAGGTTGGGTACCGAAGTCATTAATTTCTAAAAAAAATACGAGTTAAATAGCTGCAGCCCTCCTTAAGCGATCATTGATGGCTCTTCCGAGACCTTCTTCAGGAAGGTATTCGGCAATGATGAGATCTAGATCCATCTGGTCCATTTCTCGCATGGAGGCGAAGAGCCTTTGTGCCGCTTCGGATAGATTGCGAGTGGGAGAAAGTATCTGCTGGAATCGGACGTCCTGATGCTCTATCGGCTTACTAAAGGCAAGAACTCCTAATTTCTTTCCTGCATGTTGTTTTACGAGTTCCGCTGTATTGCCCAATAGGAAAGGAATCCTCGGGGCGTAGTGACTCTTTAACATTCCGGGAGCTGTCGGATTAGAAGTGGAATGTGCTCTCACCTCAACCGGTCCGATCACTGCTTCGATAGCCTCAACCGGGGTTCCGCCTTTTCTAAGGATTACAGCCCGCTCTTCCTCAAAGGATATGATGGTGCTTTCCACACCGACTTCGCAGGAACCGCCATCTAGAATGTAGCTTACCTTACTCCCCAATTGATCATCGACGTGCTGGGCAGTGGTGGGGCTAATGTAGCCAAAGGGATTGGCACTAGGAGCAGCTACCGGAAAATCGAGCTGAGCCAGCAAGGATTGAGTCATAGGATGACTTGGCAAACGGATACCTACTCTGGGTAAACCTGCCGTGACCAAGTCAGGGATGATCTGTTTCTTCGGTAAAAGGAGGGTTAAAGGGCCAGGCATGAAGGCCGCCGCCAGCTGATGGGCGAGTGCTGGAATGTCTTGGACCCATTGCTCCACTCGATCCCAAGCACTGGTATGTACTATCAAGGGGTCAAAGGAAGGCCGATCCTTAGCTTCAAAAATCTTGGCCACTGCAATAGCAGATAAAGCATTGGCTGCCAGACCGTAAACGGTTTCCGTAGGGATAGCTACTAGCTCTCCTGACACCAGTCGTTGCTGTGCATATTGTAGGTCCGTGCCAATCATGGCTGCAAATATACTCAGCCAGTGATTATTCATGTACTGAGGCTTTCTTTTTCTGCTTCAGAATGCCTAAGCTTGCAGAAAAAATGAAAGGGATGGGTTCTTTTGAAGTAGCTCGTGGCCCTAGATTGATTTTCGGGAGTGGCAAGCTGATGGAGCTGCCAAAGCTGGTTCAGGGATGGGGGCAACGAATCTTGTTGGTTACTGGGCGTCGATCCTTGCAGCAGGGGCATGAATGGCCCAAATTATTGGAACGACTGGAGGGGCAAAAACTAAAGTGGTGGCAATATGAAGTACCAGGGGAACCGAATCCAGCGATGATTGACAAGGCGGTAAAACAGTTTAAGGAAGAGAGCATTGAGGTGGTTGTAGGTATTGGTGGGGGAAGTGTTTTGGATGCCGGTAAAGCTATTGCTGCCATGTTTTGCGAACCTCTTTGTGTACGAAACTATCTAGAGGGGGTGGGAGACCGTAAACCTTCAGGCAAGACCTTACCTTTTATTGCCGTTCCAACTACAGCTGGTACTGGTAGTGAAGCGACTAAGAACGCCGTTTTATCTGAGGTAGGGCAGGGGGGATTCAAAAAATCGCTCCGACATGATGGGTATATCCCTGAGGTAGCCTTAATTGATTCCAATCTGATGCTGAATTCTCCTGCTCATATTACTGCCTACAGTGGAATGGATGCTTTTACCCAGTTACTGGAATCTTTTCTTTCCACTCAGGCAAGCCCATACACTGATGCGTTAGCCCTGGAAGGATTAGCTGGTATTGCCAGCAGTTTACAGCAGGCTGTTGACGAAGGAGGAGACCTAAGCGCCAGAGAAAATGTGGCCTATGCTGCCTTTTTATCTGGTGTTTGTTTGGCTAATGCTGGTTTGGGAACCGTCCACGGCTTTGCATCTTCGCTCGGTGCCCGGATTCACATCCCGCACGGAGCGCTTTGTGGCACGCTGATGGGTATTTGCAATCGACTAACGGTGGAAGGCCTTCAGCCCAAGCATGTAGCTTGGCAGAAGTATGCGCAGATCGGGCGCTTGTTTTTGAAAAAGGAGGGTAAATCTCCCGAATACTACATCACAGGATTGTTGAACCAGATAGAGGATTGGATAGAAGACTTTGAAATTCCACGTCTTTCGCATTTTGGTCTACAAATGGAAGAAATTCCCCATATTGCCACTGCGACAAGCAATAAATTCAATCCAGTACAGTTAACAGAAGAAGAACGAATATTTATTTTACAAACTAGATTATAAGTACACGAGTATGAAAATCATCGCTATGAAACCCTCCCTACTCGGGCTTCTCCTAGCCCTCCCGTGTTGGCTGCTCGGCCAAAACCTTGAACAACACATTCTAAATGTTCAATCTGATATCAAACAGTTGGAATCTCAACAGAAGATGTTGGAGGATCGTTTGGAAGAACTGAAATTACAGAAAGTACAAAGAGACCTTAGGGACATTGGCTTACCCTCCCAAAATTACATCCTGCATACAGCCCTGGCGCTGGAATATGATGAAGCACACGAACAGGCTAAGTGGGTGGCGCACATCATTACGCCTGATGTCATTAATGGTAATGTGTCTAGAACCAATGACTTTAGACCGGATCCGATGGTGAAGACAGGAACCGCCGTTGAAGAAGACTATTTTCTTAAGTATTTACAAGCAGACAGCTCTTACAAGTACGATGGCTACGGATATGATCGTGGACATTTAGCTCCATCTGCCGATTTTCGATGGAGTCAGAAAGCTTTGTCGGAGTCTTATTTCTATTCGAATATGTCTCCGCAGCGTCCGGAATTCAATCGCGAGAGTTGGGCGGATTTAGAAGTGCGTTTGCGGGGCTACGTTTTTGAGCACCCTAAGGCTGCATTGTACGTGGTAACTGGGCCTGTCTTGACCGATGATCTACCTAAGGTGGAGCGTAGTGTGAACAAGGTAAGTATTCCTGAAAAGTACTTCAAAGTGGCCTTGGATCTTACTAATAAGCGCGCTATAGGTTTCATTATGCCGAACCAGAAATGTTCTGATCCTTTGGCTTCCTATGCCGTGCCAGTCAATGAGGTTGAAGCGCTCACTGGGCTGGATTTCTACAGCGGCTTACCGGATGAAGTGGAGGATCAATTAGAAGCCAATCTCGATAAGAAGAGCTGGTTGCCAGATATAGCAAAGGGAGATGTAGATCCTATCAGTGCCCCAACTTTGGCTCCCAATCATTTCAATACGGTGCAAGCCAAGCGATACATGGGACAGGGACAAGAAATCCAAGTCTGTGGTACTGTAGTTAGTACGCGTTACAGTCGTAGCGGAAACCTATGGCTCAATATTGACAAGCAATTCCCTAATCAGATCTTTTCTGTCTTCATCCGCAAGAAAGACTTGCCCAATTTCTCCTACAAGGCTAATGAGGTTCTAGCCCAACAGGAGGCATGCTTCTTTGGCAAGGTAGAGGACTTCAATGGGACGCCTACTATGAATATTAACCGAGAGGAACATATCAAGACGGAGGTGCCGCGTCAGTAGGACCTACAGATAACTTTTCTACATCAATTGAGTGCTGTACTACTTCACAGCACTCAATTGGTACATAGTTTAGAAAATCTACTGATGGATACATTCCTGTTTATTCCCTAATCTTCTCAATAGCCCTTTCCAAGGTCCTGTCTATTCCCTGTTCCATTTCTGCTCCAGTATTAAGCAGAAATACATCTGGCGGGATGCCGGGACCTTCATAAATGTTTCCGTCAGCAGCAGTCATAATCTGACCGGTAATGGAGTAAACCCAACCATTGGGCATTTCCTTTTCAATTCTTTCACCCATAGCTCCAGTAGTTCTATCTCCAATAACCGTTACATGGGGTTGTTCCCGGAGATAAAGTACCAGGTTCTCTCCCGCACTTACGGTATAAATATCAGTCAATACAATAACGGGTTTCGTAAATCGGATTGGTCCGTCTGGTTCTAGGTAATATTCTGTTGTGTGTGCATAATCATTCGGTCCGGGCCCGTTTTTTGGCTGACCACTAAAAGCTAGGGTACGCTGACTTGCGAACCTAGAGGCAATCAGTTTACCGTTCGTGAAATCACCTCCTCCATTGTGGCGCAGATCAATGACCATTCCTTCCATATCTTGCATCTCAGCTATAAATGGGTCGATGAAGCCAGCGGGATCATCAGATAAATGTCGAACAAAAAGATAGCCAATGTCTCCCTGGATCTTTCCGTAAAAAAACTGGTCGTTTACATTGACAAAGTTTCCAGCGACATAATTGTTAGGGATCATCCATAGATTGAACAGGCTGTCTTTTGTTCTTTCTCTGAATTCTCGGAAGCCCCTCCAAAAAGGTTGGCCATCAGCCATCAAAGAGACATGAGCATCATCCAAGTGGGCAAGCATGGCGGTGATGATGTCAAATAGTTCCTGATCGGAGGTTTGGTCATTGACTAGGGGGCGATATTGTGCATAAAGTTCTTGCCAGTCGACCTGCCTTTGTTCAAAGACGGCATATCGAGTATGGAAGGTGTGCCAGAGACTTTCGAAATTACCCACCGGATCGTTAGTAGGTTCTTCCTCAAATAGTAGGTCGGTACAAGAGAAAGAAAGAAGACTAATGAGCAAAAAATAGTATGTTTTCATGATTTAGAAGCTTAAGGCTAGACCGAGGTTAAATTTGTTTTGTAAAACGGAGATCGATAAGGGCGCGTTGTAGCTGTGGTACTCCAATCCATAGCCAATTTGAATGGCGGCAGCATTAGAGATTCGATGGTCCAGGGTGAGGTTCAGATCCAAGGCTTGGTAACTGTCGAAGGAAGCCCATTCTCCTTCCTGGTACAAAAATGCCAAGCCAGAACCCCCATGTTGAATCTCTTCATTATCTACAATTGCATAGGTAGGTCGTGAGAGATAAGCCACTAAGGGGAAACTAACATCTACACCTATTCTGTTTTTGCCATTCCATTGCCAAAAAGCCATTAGCCACGCCTGTAGATCATTCGTAAGGAGATAGCCATCATCATCCGATAAACCGAAATTGTAAGTGGTGTGATGAATTTGACTTTCTATTAGTCCTCCGGCGTACCATTGGAACGCATCCGTATTCTTCAGCAAGTGGGCATATCCATAGTGTAGATGCAACTGCCGAATCTCACTCGGAATGCGCGTAAAAGACTGTCCAAAATCGGTAAAGGTAATTGGGTCTGCTGCAGTGATGTCGCTTTGGCCGTAACCGAAACTGACTTGGTGCATGCCCTTGCTTTGAAACCTTTGATATTGCAGGCCAATATTTGTAAATGAAGACCCAGCATAGATCAGTGGAGAGAATATCAGATCTTGCGTCTGGTTCCATTGCCAGCCGAGTTGAATGCTCAGACCGTTTTTTGCATACTTTTCGTTGGTGAAAAAAGAGGATTGTCCCTGGAGGTTTAGCACGACCATCAGAAAGCCACCAAGGAGTGTACTACGTAGGATGTTTTTTTTCATTGTGCGGGTGGTTGGTTAATGGTTAATACCCCACAAAGCTATGGCAAGGTGGTACTAGAAGCGTTCTAGATTATAAGGTCGAACCTACTGTTGTTGATTTGGTGAAAGATTTTCCAGTACGGACTGGGAGTGCCACTCTATTTGAAATGCCTATTTTAGGGTATGAAATTCCAAACCACCCTGCAAAACTTTAATTCCAATCTATGGGGCTATCACATTCCCGTTCCATTAGCGATAGCGAAATCTTTTATCGATGATTCTGGCCAGCGGGTATTATGTACGCTGAATGGGCAAAAGCAGATTCATTGCGCGCTGATGCCAGATGGGAAGGGCGGCTTTTTCATAAACCTAAATAAAGAGTTGAGAAAGGAGCTGAAACTATCCTTGGGCGATTCGATAGAGGTAGAGTTGCAAAAGGATGAAAGTAAGTATGGCATGCCCGTACCTGAGGAATTAGCAGCTTTGTTTGAAATTGATGAAGAAGGCAGTAAATACTTTCATGAACTGACACCAGGAAAGCAACGCTCCTTAATTTACCAGATTGGGAAACCCAAAAATTCAGATACTCGATTGCAAAAGGCTATTGTCATCTTTGATTACCTGAAATCTACGCGGGGGCGCCTAGATTATAAGGAATTGCAGCAGGCATTTAAAGACAGGAAGGGAACTTAAGAAGATAGCTATCCTGATTACCTATGCATTCAAACCAACCCGGTTTTTTTTGAGTCAGTGACTCAAAGAGGGCTAGCTAAACGAAACTCGCTAAGCTGGTTGAGTAATCAACTCAAGCACAA
>CAJXPD010000244.1 GCA_913057785.1 uncultured Lewinella sp.
TATGATTCCAAGAAAAGCGAGATTTTGCCTCGATTAGATGTTTGTGAAATTCGGTCTGCCGATCTGCTGAAAAGAAATCGACTATAGCACCCGCGATAGCCTCAGGGTTTACTTCAACTACATAGCCTTCTTTCCCGTCAGCTACAATTTCGGGTAAGCCCCCTACTCTAGTGACAAGCATTGGTTTTTCAAAATGATAAGCAATCTGAGAGATTCCACTTTGTGTAGCCGATCGATAGGGTTGAACGACGAGCGAAGCCGCGGCAAAGTAGTATTTCACTTCTTGATTGGAGATGAAGTGTGTTTTGCGTATGACTTGAGAAGCCAATTGATGTTCTTCAATCAAGCCCTCATAGAATTCGGCTTGATCATAATATTCTCCCGCAATAATCAATTGCACGCCGAGCTCCCTTACCTCCGGCCTAGCCATCGCCTCAAGCAATAGATCTAGTCCCTTGTAGCGCCGGATAAAACCGAAGAAAAGTAAATAACGCCCTTGAACGGGAAGGTCAAGAAATGCCAGTCCTTCCGTACGACTAACTGCAGCTCCGTAATTGTCGTAGATCGGATGTGGAGAAAAGGCCACGGGCTTAGTTTTGGTAAATTGCCGAATGTCTTCCGCGACCGATTTCGACATCACGATACAGGCATCCACAGCTTGCAAGAAATAGCGGGTAAAAATTCGATCCCCTGGCCTTTTTTCGTGAGGAATCACATTATCCGTAATGGCCACCACCTTACAATGACTATTCCTTTTGGCGATGCGAAGGATGGTTCCCAAAGACGGCCCCATGAATGGCAACCAGTATCTTACGATAATTACATCTGGATTCCACTTTCGAATCCGTTGCCCTACTTTCAACCAGTTGATTGGATTAACGGAGTTGACACAGGTTTCAATCTGAATTCCCTCTGGTGCTGGATCACTACTGTACTGTGTGGTTCCAGGGAATAAGAAATTGGGATATTGAAGACTAAAGGAGTAAATGATTACCTCATCTCCTTCATGTTGTAGCTCCTTAGCCAAGCGTTCAGAGAAAGAGGCGATGCCTCCTCTAAGCGGATGCGCAGGAGATAAAATCAGTATTTTACTCATTGATCCGCTTTTCGATCAGATAGTTATTTCGATCTGGAGAGTTTCTAGATACCAATTCTGCCAGGAAACCAGTGACAAACAATTGTGTGCCTACTATTAATAACAGAATGCCCAAGTAGAACAAGGGTCGATCTGTCATAAAATACTCCTGGTACACTAGTTTTTGAATACTTAGGTAAGCCAGCATGACCGCCCCAGCCAAGGAAGCGAAGAAGCCCATGGTGCCAAAGAAATGCATTGGCCGCTTGCTGAAACGCCCTACGAAGGTGATAGACATTAAATCTAGTAATCCAATCAGTCCTCGCTTAATGCCGCCAAATTTCGTGCTTCCATATTTACGAGCCTGGTGGGCCACTACTTTTTCACCGATATTCCCAAAGCCGGCTCCCTTTGCGATGAGTGGTATATAGCGATGCATTTCACCGTATACTTCAATACACTTCACCACATCGTGTTTATAAGCTTTCAATCCACAGTTGAAATCGTGCAGTGGAATTCCACTGACATAACGGGTGGCCGCATTAAAGAATTTAGAAGGAAAGGTTTTGGAAAATGGATCGTGGCGTGTTTTCTTCCACCCCGAAACTAAATCATACCCATCCTCCATAATCATCTTGTAGAGTCCAGGAATTTCGTCAGGACTATCCTGCAGGTCGGCATCCATCGTGATCACCACGTCTCCTTGGGCAGCCTGAAAGCCGGTGTTGAGGGCAGCAGATTTACCATAGTTTCTCCGAAACTTAATCCCTTTTACATTAGGATTTTGTCGAGCGAGGTTTTCAATCACTTCCCAAGAAGAATCCTTACTCCCATCATCCACCATGATAATTTCATAGGTATATCCTAGTGGTTCTACTACTCTGCGAATCCATGCCTCTAATTCAGGTAAAGATTCTTCCTCGTTCAGTAAAGGAATGACTACTGATATGTTCATATGGTAGCTAATTTCGCACGTCGAGCCATAAAACTTATCCCCAGAGCATAGAGAAAACCAGCAATCAGACTGCTACAATAAGAGAAGAAAACGCTGTTGAAGGTGACATCCAACATTTCTCTTGTCAGGTTTTCCGGAGCTCTCGGATTGGCCTTCATTATTTCAAACTGCAAATCTACCAGAGAAGTGTCAAAAACTCCAAAAAGACTATAATAAAAAGCGTAAAAGAACGCATTGGCCAAGACATAGACCGCAAAGGCAGGTTTGAGGTAAGTAAAAAAGGCATTCCCCTCTCCCTCCTTCTTTGCCGCTTGTAACATGGCCCAAAAATAGATAACCACAGAGCCCCACCAGATGTAAGGATTCAGGACGAGACTGGGTTTTATCAAATAAAAAAGCAGAAAGTAGGCGACAACGCCTACTCCTGCCATTAATCCATATCTTATACTTGCTTGATTCATCATACGTTAAATGTGGCCGGGGGCGTTCTTCTTCATTACAGCAGCCACGATTAAAGACATAATCGCCCCGAAGAATAAAGAGCCCAGCAGGCCGTAAATGGCCATCGCTCCCGGTGAAAACCAGAATTTCATTTGATCGATCATGGCGTCGTCTTCGATTCCTTGTTGAGCCAGTGAATTCTCCATAATAGCTGATGCCATATCTGGGTCAACGAAGCCGAAATAGACGTACACCCAAACGGCGGTGATCACTGAAATAACTAGGGTAACCAAAAAGGCAACACCAAATGCTCGCCCAAAGGTAACAAACCCGCCTAAATCTTCATCACGATGTTTTTTCACCGCCATGACCATAAAGGCAATCATAATCCCCCAGTTAACCAGGTTCATAATCCAGTTTGTGGCAGAATTCGGCTGTGTAGGATCAGAGATTCCAGTCAAATTTCCTAAAAGTCCGATAACAATCAAGATTAATCCAGCTATAGCTCCATTTCGGAGTGAAATGCTTTGGTAGCTTACCGTACTTGGATCGATAATCTTGTTTGGATTGTCTAAGGTATCCATACTAAAAATGGTTGAGTTGGTTATGTAATACTGGACTAAAGAAGGGATCGGATAGAAACTAAAAGTGATGAACAGCGGATGAAGCAAGATAGGTGGGACGGTTACATTTACCACGACTGGGTCAATGTAATTCCACTTCCAAATCCTTTATTTTAATCCATTTATCACTGAAAAATGCAAAAAACCGGTCCAGCAGCAAAAAAAATCTGATCAAGAATCAAAAAACATCGATTGTTGGCCATTTATCACACCAAGAATCTTCCCCTTGAGGATACTCTTCCAAAATGGGTTGTTTTCGGACTTAGATCGATTATTGGAGCGGTCGAGCGACCAATGATCCTCCGGTAAGCATAAGGTGAGTTCTGCCCGAGCATCAGCTGCTATAATTAGGTCTTCCATCTGCAGGATTCTACGCGGACCATGTGCCAATTTTTCTGCCAGTAATCCCCTATCTAAAGGTTTCTTTAAAGCAGTTTGCAAAGCGCTGTAAACCGTTTGTAGACCACTAGCCCCAAAGGTAGCATAGGAAAATTCCAGTTTCTTCAGTTCTTGCTCCAAAGGAACATGATTAGAACAGATCGCGTCAATGGTGCCATCCGCTAAACCTTCTAGTAAAGCCTGCTGATCATTTTTGCTCCTAAGAGGTGGCAGTACCTTAAGGTTACTGTTGAAGCCAGCTAGGTCCTCATCGGTATACAACAAGTTGAGATAGGCTACGGAGCAGGTTACCGCGAGTCCTTCCGCCTTGGCCTTGCGAATGCGCTCTACTGCTCCAGCTGTAGAAATAGCATGCAAATGCAATTTTGATTCACTGTAAGCCAGGAGACTAAGATCTCGCTGGACCATAATCTCTTCTGCTAAGGCTGGAATACCTCTCATCCCCAAGGTGGTGCTAGTGAAGCCTTCGTGTAGCTGCCCTTCTCCAGCCAAATGTGCATCCAAAGCATGATGCATCACCAGGCCATCAAAGCTCTTTACGTACTGTAGGGCTCGCAAAAATACTCCCGCATGCTTAATGGAATGCAATCCATCTGTGAACAAGACAGCCCCAGCATGGTGCATATCCAGCATTTCTGTGATTTCCTCCCCCTTACAATCATGAGTCAAGGCGCCCGCAGGATGAACCTGAACCACTTGCCGATCAGAAAACTGTTTGGCGTAATTAACATCTGTTTTGGACTGTACTACTGGTTGTGTATTGGGTAAGCTGACAATTCCAGTAAATCCTCCGGCAGCAGCAGCGGCCGCTACACTAGCCATATCTTCTCTATGCTCGAAGCCAGGATCATTGGTATGCACACCAATGTCTAACCAACCCGGATATACTTCCATGCCCTTGTGAGCGATAACCTGAGCTTGGTCGGCTTCTATTTCTTTATCAATGGTATGGATTTTACCTTCTCGAATCAAAATGTCTTGGAAGGTATTGTGAAAACTTGACCTGGGGTCAATTATTTTGCATTGCTTGAGTAGAAGATCCTTACCCATTAGAAGTCATTCTCTTAATTGTCTGCACACTTTTACTGCGCTGGATACTGCTTGAGAATTTGGCAAAAGACTCAGGAGTTTGCAAGTAGCTATTCCCTAAGCCTTTTATCGCCTTAAGCTTACTGCCAGTCAGTAGTCAATGGCATCAAAAATTTGGCCAAAAATAGGCTTCTCCTTTGACAAATGGGTGATTTCAAAACTAATTTTTGCGCTAAAACGTGAGATCAAACTTTCCAAAAACGAAGGAGCAGCACCTCTGCCAACAAGAAGAGTAAGGCCAGGATCACACACAGACGCCAAAGGATCACACCTTGACTCCTTTCGGCAATCTTTGCGGTGAGTACTTCATTTCCCGAGGTACCAATAACACTTGCCAGGTCTCCCACCATAGCTTGTAATTCCTCGTTGGTGTAGTAAGTCAAAGCAGATTCCTGACGATCAAAATTAAAAGCAAAGCGGTCCAAGATGGATTCTTCATTTAAAAACAATTGGTAAAACCCGGCATCTTGAACCTGATTATTTAGACTGAGAAACACCGTGGAACCAACCACGCGTTGCTCTGGAATGAATTCTTCTCCCTCCCCCTGCAATTTATAGACAATGTCTCCACTCGTCCCTTGGTGATTAGATTGAATCAGATCATCTTGGCTAATCGTATAAGCAATTGGTCTACTTTCTCCCGCCGAAATAGACATTTTATACAACATGGGAATGAATATTTCCCCATTACGAACCAAGTTATTGTACTCTTCGTTTAGCGGTGCAGTACAGAGATATAGGTGACCTTTCCCTTTCTTATACTTGGACAAAAATGCCGTTCCATCCCTGTAGGTCATCAAGATCTCCTCTTGTCGGCTTCCAAATTGAGTCAATTTAAAGTTGCCCTGCGATTGAGGAAGGTTCAAGTTGGCACTTCTATTTTCAAATACGTCGTTGAAGATAAACTCCTCCGTATTAATACTTCCCACCTGCCTACTTACATCTTCCCAAGCCACCAATTCGTTGGCTGGTATGGATTGCAAAAAGGGTTGATATGATCCTGCGCTGGCATTCCGACCTGGAAACACCAACAGGTTCCCCCCCTCGTCCATGTACTGCTGCAACTCGAAGGACAAGCCTGATGAAACTGCATTCAGATTGTTGAGCACAATCATCTGGTAGGACGAAAAGCTGGAGTAATCTAAATTTTGACTAGACAAACTGGTCAGGTTGAAATAGCTAATCCCCTGAAATGCTGCTTCTAGGTATCGATTGGGACTTCCTTCATTGATCACCAATACATTGATTCGTTCGGCTACATTAAAGGCGAGGAAGTACTTGTCATCAAATTGAACAGGGAAGTCCGTTATGGCTAACTCTGCCGTATACCACCCAGTCCGGTTGATTGTAAAGTTCACAGTGTCTATCACCGAAGAATTGGCGTCTACCGACAAAGTTCCAACTGGCCTGGTTTGCCCATCATACTTGATCGACAGGCGAATATTCTCGGCATCCTCCCCACTCAAATTCCTAACTTTAACCATCAATTGGTTAGTTTGGTTAAGCATCTGTACCGGAGACTCAAACCAAGCAGAGTCAATACTTACGTTGCGTTCCTCTACTGACTGCAGGGGAATTAAATTCAACTCTGTCAGGGTATCTGTATAGGTTGAAAGATCTGTGATATTGCGTTGGAAATCGGAAATTTGGTAGGCCACATGATTTTCCACCCCGCTCGTTCCTAAAGCCTGCTGTTGTCTGCTTAACACCTGCGACAATTGTCGAACACTAGGGCTTACCCCTATCTCGTCGATCATGTTCAAGGCATCTTCCTGACTCAGCATCCTTTGGTGCCGCCCTTCGAAATCATTGGTCAACACTTGAAACTGATCTTCAACATTGTAGGCTTGAATAATCTCGCGAGCCCGCTGCTTTGCTTTATCTATGAGCGCTGCATCTTGACTAAGCGCACTCATCGAGAAGGAGTTGTCCAAAAACACGCTCACTGCCTTTTGGCCAGTTTTAACTTCCACATCTCTTGGAATGAATGGCTGGGCAAAAGCAAATACCAAGAAGAGCAAGGCCAGCAAACGCATAGCCAGGACCAGTAAATTGCGCAGCTTAGAACGGGCACTAGTCTCCTCTTTCACTTCTTTCAAGAAACGTACATTTGTGAAATATACTTTCTTGAATCTCCTAAAGTAAAACAAGTGAATAATGATCGGAATAGCCAGTGCCAGTAATGCGAACAGAAAGGTCGGGTATACAAATTGCATAATAAATCTTCGTGATCTGCTAAAGAAAACGTCTCCAAGGTATTAAAGTTGCGTAGCATCTGAGTAAGCAACGGACAAAGGTAAAAAAATGAACGGTCCGCAAACAAATAATGTTGCGAATTATAACTTTGCATAAAATTGGTAAAAAAAGGAGTATAGAGGCATGAGTAGTTATAAGGTTAAGGAGATGTACTATACACTGCAGGGAGAAGGCGCCCAGATGGGCAGAGGCGCAGTTTTCCTAAGGTTTAGCGGTTGCAATCTTTGGAGTGGACGGGAGGAGGATCGCCATAAAGCCATCTGCCAATTCTGTGATACAGACTTTTGGGGTACGGATGGGGTGAATGGAGGACGATTTGAGACAGCTCAAATCTTAGCTAAAGCCGTGGCATCACAATGGCCGTTGGGCAGGGGCGGTCGTAAATATGTGGTGTGCACAGGAGGAGAACCCATGTTGCAATTGGACGAAGCACTGGTAGAAGCCCTGCATGCTGAAGGTTTTGAGGTGGCAGTAGAAACCAATGGTACACTAGCTCCTCCACTTGGATTAGATTGGATCTGTGTAAGCCCAAAAGCCAACACGGAATTAGTCATTGTTAGTGGTCAAGAATTGAAGTTGGTCTACCCACAGGCTGGCGCGGAACCTACCCTATATGAGCATTTGGACTTTGAAAACTTCTTTCTTCAGCCCATGGATGGTCCGCACACGCAAGAAAATACTCGCCTATGTCTAGAGTATTGCCTACAGCATCCACAGTGGAGGCTGAGTCTTCAAACCCATAAAATTCTGGACATCCCTTAGCAGCTAGTTTTGTTCGCAGAACTCTATGAGGGCTGCATAAACTGGGTTCTGGCGGAGAATATTGGGGTTACCCAACAAAATTACTTGCTCTCTTGCGCGGGTCAAGGCCACGTTCAATTTTCGATCTACTCCTTCATCGGACAGGCTGGCCAAGGATAATAATTGAAAGCTCGAATTCGTACATAATGAGATGAGTATGATGTCTCTTGCACCTCCTTGATAGCGTTCCACCGTATCCACGGTTATGGTTTCACTCGGTAACTCCCTCTGCTGCAATGCCGTTTTGATCTGGGCGATCTGGGCTCTATAGGGCGTTATAATCCCGATAGATTCTGAGGAAAATGTTTTTTGGTTAAAACTATACAACTCTTGAAAATTTGCGACGAGATCAGCAATCATTTGAGCTTCGTGCCTGTTCGTCTTTTGAGCGGGACTGCCATCATCAATCGGAGTAGGCAGGAAGATCATCCTTTTGCTACACAAGAGCCCTGCTAA
Source organism: uncultured Lewinella sp. (assembly GCA_913057785.1). Classification (GTDB taxonomy): domain Bacteria; phylum Bacteroidota; class Bacteroidia; order Chitinophagales; family Saprospiraceae; genus DT-111. The sequence goes on from CAJXPD010000244.1 coordinate 8,096, forward strand.
AGGGTGGTCATTCGGTTGTAAAGGATATTGGTCCATTTGTCGAAGATGAGCAGGAATATTACCAGGAAGAATATTTAAGTTGCCGCCATAGAAGTGCTCGCTGGGAAAACTCATGATGTCCTGGTGCATCCTGCCCTGATGGCTCAACTTATCCAAAGCCCAATCCCACCCTTGTTCCTGACATTTTTTGAATAGTCGTTCAAATAGAGAGTTGCGCAGATTACCTAGGCCAATACTACGCAGTTCGCCATCAGGCACTGCCGATTCCTCGGGGGACTGCGTAACTACTGCAGGCAACTGCTTATGGTCCCCGATTAGGACAAAGCGCTTGAAATGGGACAATAAGCCTACAAGTAAAGGCTCCAAAATCTGTGATGCTTCATCGATAATTACTCGATCAAATTGCTTCAATTGTAGTAATTCGTCTTTACCTACAACCGCTGCCACGGTGCCGACCACTATTCGATGCCCTCTGAGGATTTTCTGAAGATCTTTTCGAGAACCGATCCCCTTCATTTTCTCTTGTAACAATTGCGATTGATACTTTGGTGCTGTGGCATAAGAAGAGCCGATCCTGAAGTAGTGCTCACGAATATCACCACCAATTCGATCCAGTGCCTCGCAGATTTCATCTACGGCCCTATTGGTAAAAGCTAACAGTAACAGTTGTTCCTGCGTTTCCGATAATAGGTAGGCCACCAAATGACGAAGGACTATGCTGGTTTTGCCCGTACCCGGAGGTCCCCATAGCAGGAAGTACTCCTCTGCCTGTACAATTTTCGACAAAATCCGTTGCTGTTCATCCGTCATTTCTGAATTGAGTTCCAAGGGAGCAAACTGGGGTTCTACTGGAGATCGCTGCCCCAGGATTAATCTACGATAGTTTACTGAAGCAGCCGCAAAGCCGAAAAGTCCCCGGTACATACTCGTAAAACCGGCATCCATAACGTCATGCTCCAGATTCCAAAACTCAAAGTGTGTAAAATCGTGATCATTAAATTGTCTCGAGCGCAAACGCACCCTCACCTTACTTCTATCGATCTCTATGATAGAACATTTGAATATCTGATTGGCTAGCACTGCCCTGGAATTACCTTCGATGACCGGATAAAGGACGGCAATATCGCCTTTGCGAAAATTTGCCAAGGGACTTGTTTTAGCCGTCCGTTCAAAAACTAGATAGGGCTCGTCTGCCTGTGACTCATTCTCACTAATCCGCAGATCACTGATCAAAGCAAAGTTTTCCTCTTTTTGCTCGACCGAGTCCAACCAGAGACCTGCTAACCCATTGGAACGATCCAACACTCCAGCTCCCATCTTGGACAGGCGCTGTTCTCTAGCAATAAAACCAGAGAAGGCAATGAAGTACTTTTTTTCCAATGGCTTTAACAATTGGTAAGTCGTTTCGAAATGCACGAGATCTCGCTGCATGAAGCCCTTCCATTGTGGGAATTGAGTCTTCTTAAGTTTCCCAAAAAGGCGTCGCCCTTGTTCTAGCAAGTCAATCTCGTCTTGGCCCAGGTTAGTCAATAATCTTTCAATTCCAACCAGCTGATTGCGCAACTGTATCGCCTCGAATTGTTGGGACTTTACGGGTGGTGCAAATCTAAGTTGATCATGTTCTTGACCCGAATACAAGATGTAGTTCGCCGAATTGATCTGATGCCCAAAAGAAGAGCGGATCAATAGGTCGTACAAAAGAGTCTGAATATAATGCGATTGGCTAATGCCATGAATGTTTGGTTGCCAGGGCTTGCCGCTTTTAAGTTCTACGATGGCCATCTCCGTCTCACTCTCCTGGGCTCGATATAAGATATCCAGTCGCCCTTGCAAGCCATAGGTCTCCGAATAAAAACTTGGCTCTAGCAAGCAATCCTTAGGAACGATGCGTTGTTGTTCAAAACCTCGCTTAACCATATCTTGCAAGGTCACAAAATGGCGTTGTCCTCTCTGCATAATCCCTCGAATGACAGCATCGTCGAACAGGGAAAATCCAAGCGGGTTGATGAAAAAGGATTGGGGCGCCAATTGCCTAAAACTCTGGTCAGCGTCGTGCATCAACTCATCCAGGAAAAAGTTCGCCATATTCCCCAGCATCAAGGCCGGTGAAGCTACAAAGGGCAAATACTTTTTAAGCAAGTACCCCCAAGGAGTGGAAGCATTGTTCTGGAAGCAATTCGCTACAGCGGAAACATCTACTAAGTAATCTGGCTCAATGACGAAGGCCCTTGGCCGATAGATTCCGTCTTCATCAATTTCAATATCAAGCAGATTAACGACGAGTGGGAATCCAAAGATTAACTTAATGGCGTGTATGCTCGGGTTGAAGTTTTCGTTCCGTTCGGGAATATTGTATTGAATACGAATAACTTCTTCTGGGTAATGTTCATCCCGGCCCAACAGTTGAGCGCGATCTTCATCTTGCTCCAATAGCAAGACCCTCGCTTTAGATTTAAAGTTGGTGATGCGGACTGGAGAAAAAGGATAAGGCCATTGCTCAGGGATACGCGAAACTAATGTTAGGGGCGCACTGATACCCAAGGCCAAGTGAATCGTTTCGCAGATAACTTTTAGCCCCAGGCCCAGCAATTGATCGTGGTCCAGTTGGCTTTTATCTTGTAAATTGGCTTGTCTCCGAAAGTGATGGAGATAGAATTGCAAGCTCTTTTCCAACTTAAATTGATGGGAGGCGTAGGTAATTCGCGCAAACAAAGTCGTGAAATGCAAGCGTTCTTTGCGGGTTAGCTCTACAAATAACAGGTTTAGCAAGCGGTGTAAGGCCGCTACTTTCTCCAACTTTTCCAATTGCTCATTCTCAGTGATCTTTGCCACTTCCCGATAAAACAATTGGCCCAATGCTTCTGTATTCATATGCAATTCTCGGAAAAAAGAAGACCCTGCAAAGGAAGGAAGGCAGGGCCCCTAAAAACGCGCTCTCTCTGATGTGAAAAAAAGGAAATCTTAATAGTTTCTAGTTCTCTATTTGAATAGCTTCTAAGCAAATGTACAAAAACTTTTAATATCCTCAGGGGTTTTTCACCCCATTTACGTACGTAAAATGAGGGATTTTCGCAAAAAAATCTGGTTTTTTCCCCAATTTTTAGGTTTAAACTTGGTTTGCCCTTTCCTCCACCATTTCCTTCAAAAGGCCTCTTACCTCCTCCACTGATGTCAAATTGAAACGGGCTTTTGTTTGTTCCAATCCCACCTTAATGGAATAAGCCTCGGTCGGTAAGACGGCGAAAATGTCCTCGTCGGTGTGGTCATCTCCGATAGCCAAAACGAAATCATAGGGGCCTTCATTAAGCCAATTCAGACTCGCCTTTCCCTTGTTCACACCAGCATTCTTGATCTCCACAACTTTGTTGCCTTCTAAGACCTGCAAATCAAGGTTGGCGGTCAGATAAAGCAACACATCCCGAAATTCTCGAACGCGTTTTTCACCTAAATCTCTATCAATTCGGCGATAGTGCCAGGCAAGAGAAAAATCTTTTTCTTCAATAAAGGAGCCGGGTGTACGTTCTACTACATTCTGCAATACCTGTCTAATTTTGGCTTTCCATGCAGTTTTCAGCCCTTCATTGCGATACCAATCTGGACCTTTCTTGACCCACACGCCATGTTCAGCTGCCAGATCTATCCCCAAGCTCCCTAACCAGTTCCCTAAGGTGTTCTTATCTCGGCCACTATTGACCACCAAGGTATGTCCATGTACAGTGGCAAGTCGTTGCAAGATACCAATGAGTTCTTCATCTGGGAAAACGGCCTGTGGATCTGGGTCGAAATTCATGAGTGTCCCGTCGTAATCAAGGATGATTAAGGCCTTCTTAGACTCCTTATAAGCACATAGTAAATCGGATCGAGTAGATCCCTGTAGTAAGTTGATGTGTTGCTGGGGTTGGATTTCCATTAATTTCTTCTGTTCCTTTACAAATGTTGTAGCCCAATGTTTAACGGTATAGATACGGAGTTTTTCTTGCATTCTCTCCAATCTCCAGCGCTGTTCTTTCTCATTCATGTTTATCGCCACCTCCATGGTGTGCACCAAATCCTGAATATCTTGCGGATTTACAATCAATGCCTCGGTCAATTCATTACTCGCTCCGGCCATCTCGCTCAAGATCAGGACTCCTTTCTTACTTTGATCCTTGCTAGCGATATATTCTTTTGCCACTAAATTCATGCCATCTCTCAGTGGAGTAATCATAGCAATATCCCCCTCCTGATACAGACTCATCAGTTCCTCGGGGCTTAAAGCCCGGTAGAAATACTTGATCGGTTCCCAATTGAAAGTTCCGAAGCGACCATTTACGGCCCCAACTAGCGTATCCACCTGTTGTTTTAACTCCTGATATTGATCTACATTGGCTCGACTTGGAACTACAATCAATACCAAACTAACTTTCTCTCGGTAGACTTTATTCTTATCAAGAAATTGCTCAAAAGCTAGAATACGTTGCGGTATACCCTTGGTATAATCCAGTCGATCAATCGAAATAATCAGTTTTTTACCTTTCGCGAGTCGTTTCACCTCAAAGGCACCATCCCCATTGAAGAGATCCAGCGTGGGGTTAGCATACTTATTATAGTCAATGCCCATCGGAAAGACATCCACATTGATGATTCTATCCTTCAAGCGTAACTTTCCAAACTGATGTTCAAATCCCCCTATTCGATATACAGCGCTCAGAAAGTGCCTCATATAGCCGAAAGTGTGAAATCCAATCTGATCGGCTCCTAATACCCCTAATAGTAGTTCCTTTCGCCATGGCAAGATCCGAAACACTTCATAAGAAGGGAAGGGAATATGCAGGAAAAAACCAATAGATACAGAAGGAAAATCCGCTCGAATCATGGCAGGCAGAAGCATTAACTGGTAGTCATGTACCCAGACCATATCTCCGGGTTTGATTACCGAACGCAAGGCCAATGCAAATTTCTGGTTTACATTGCGGTAGGCCTTCCAAGAGGCTTCATCGTAGGTGGTGTATTGAGTAAAATAGTGAAAATGCGGCCAAATGGTTTTGTTGCTGAATCCCTCATAAAATAACTTGATTTCTCTTTTACTGAGAAAGACAGGGAACAATTGTTCTTTCAGCAAGCTTTCCTGGACTTTTTCCTGTTGTTCTTTGTCTTTGATTTCTTCTCCAGGCCATCCTACCCAGATTTTGTCCCATTGTTCATCTAGGGAATTTAATCCCGTTGCCAAGCCCCCGGCACTTGGATAAAACACCAATTCTCCTTTGGACTTATTAACCGTTATCGGCAAACGGTTAGACACGATGATAATACGAGACATAGGCTTGAAATAAAGCTTTGCTCTTGTTCTTGTGAATGAAGGCTTTGTGTTCAGGCTACTTCAGCTTATTGTTAGCAAACTGAGTTGGCTCTTTGAATTGGGCCGAAGGTACAAATTCTAGTGATCTTTCCGAATCAGCAGATGGCTTTAAGCTGATTAACTTATTGTAAACTTATAGGAGTGCTAATTATTATACACTTCTTGAGCAAAGGCAGCAATAAACGCGCCAATTTCCGCGGGGTTTTCCTCCTGAATGAAGTGAGCTGCATTTTCCAAAAGAAGGATATCATCTGCCCTTAGCTTAAGGTCTCTTGAAATCTGTTCGGACTGTGGAGTCCATTTCAGCATCGGATCCTGTAAGCCCCAAATAACGCGACTGGGAAAAGGCAAACTGGGCAGTAGAGTCTTATAATCGTCCGGCAAGGCCTGGCAAGTTTGGGTAAAGAAGTAGTACAAAGCTCGATTAACTCCAGATGGCATCGGACGCCAATACCCTTCTTTATCCTGTTCCCTTAAGCGAGTGGCACGGCTCAGGCCATTCTTTAGGGTGGCGCTAATCATCAAACCGCAAGTCAATCTTGCACGGTATAACCAAGTGTAAAATTTTGCCCACATCCCTTGTTCAAATCTCAACGGTGGTTGAAACCCAGCTTCATAAATGATGGTGTTTAAGATCACCAAACCCACTACCCCACTGCTTCCCTGCTTTAGCATCTCCCAAGTCCATAGGCCACCACCGTCATGACATACTTGCAACCATTGATCTATACCTAAATGCTCCATCAATTGTCTAATTCTTGCTCCTTGTCGGCCTTCACTATAAACCTCATAACCTTTAGGCTTATCACTTCCTCCAAAGCCCAAGAGATCCGGAGCAATCACGCGATACCCTTGATCAGCTAATAGGGGGATAATATGGCGATACAACCAAGAGGAAGTCGGAATTCCGTGGATCAGGAGGATCACTGGACCAATTCCTTCGTCGACATAGGTAATTCGTCCTCCTTCCACCTCTTTGCTTTGCAGACGTTGCTGATGTGCTTGATAATCCATCTTGAACAGATTCTATTGGCAGTTTTGCAAAAAGTTAACGTACATCTCCTGCTGATAAGCATGGCTTGTGATTTCGCCAGCGGCGGGCGAGATAGTCCATAGACGGCCGTCTTCAGGATCGAAATTCACCCATAATACCTGATCAAACTGCGTAGTATCTTGACCGCTACGACTGAAACTAAAGAGGCTGTCTTGACGGCCTTCCTGCCCTTCCAAATAAGGACTAGACAGCAGCACGTACCTCGACCGATCCCCTTGCTGTCGGCGCTCTTGATCTAATTTTTGTAGAGTCGGTGCACTTCGAATCAAATTGAGCACTAAGCTTTCGCAAAAGGAAAACTGGAGCTGTGAGGCATCCTTTCGAGGAATCAAGCGAAAAACGGTATCCTGCCTATTGCGGATGGCATCATAGATACTTTCTTGCTCCACCTTATAATTATCCGTTAGAGAAAAAGAACCTTTAAGATTGTACTGTGCCATGCGGCTCACCCAATTGCTATTGAAGAAAAAGGCGTTCCGCAATACCATGTAATTAAGTGTAGCATCATGCAAGATTATTCCCTCTAATTCTGCATTTGAAAAATCACCATTAAAAAACCCCGAACGTACATCCGCCATAGCCAAGCTAATCCCCTGTGCTAGCACATCGTACCATTGCGAATGCGCTAGTTTGGCTTGCCTAAAGTTGGCCTTATTCATTAAGGCGTTGTCAAATACAGCATACTCTAATTGGCTTTGTTGAAAATTAGCTCCATCGAGGATAGCGTCCTTAAAATTCCCATGCGTAATATTCGCAAAAGATAGATTTATCCCCTTAAGATATGCGCCCGCAAAATTAGCCCTCGGCAAGTCACTGTAACTAAAGTTTGCCTTGGCAAAAATTTGATCGTAGGTAGGTAAATCTAGCTGGCTATTGACCAAAGCATATAATAATTGGCCACGCTCAGGGCTAAGCGGACTTGGAATCAAGCGGTTATTTTCCAAGTATCTATAGGGCCTAAAGGCATGGCTGAGTGAAACAATTCGGCCAATTAGCTCCTCACTCAGGTACCGTTTTCCATTTCGTGTGTTCTTCAACTCCTCATCAATCTTATCCATGATATTACTCATCAGAAAGACGTAGGAGCTTCTTCGGTTGCCTTCTTCTAAGTTGATTTGTTGATCGAGCAGTAGGTTCTGGCTACTTATTAGCTCGTTCTGATGCTCTAGCTTTTCGTTCTGGTTGTCCAAGATCCAGGTCTGCGTCAGGAGTATCAATAGTGGCACTAAACCGACAACTAAGGCAAAAATACCGATGCGCGTAAGTCTGTGTAATAGATTGGCAGTTACCTCAGCCATCGTCTCTTGTTGGACATTGCGCGGTAATTCTGTATACAACTGGTTTATACTTTCCTTCAGGTTCCTACCCAAAATCGCCGCTGTAGTAGCCTTTTTTAGCCAGGGCCATACCGATGCCTTACGTCTTGGCGTCCCCTGCTGTGCCGCTTGTAGAGCAGACCGTAAGGCAGCATTTTCTTTCTCCAGCTGTGTTAACTTGTTTTTTTCCAGCATATTGCCAATTGGGAGCCAGGCCTTTTATCTGACCTCAATTTTGGTCATTTGAAGTGGCTATTTGTAATTCTTGAAAATTTTAGCCATCTTCGTCAGCAGAAAAAAATAATAGCTGACAACTTTGTTAGCTGGCTTGGTTTCCCACATTCTTGAAGATCCAAATTTATGCTCAAAACGGTCATCATTCAATCCGGCGAAAGCTTTCCGCTTGGCGCTACGGTCACCGAAAAAGGAGTAAACTTCTGCCTTTTCAGTAAAAATGCCGATCAAGTTGAATTACTACTTTTCGACGAAAAGGATCAACTGCAACCTTCTCACGTAATCAAGTTAGATCCAGATCTCAACAAGACTTTCTACTATTGGCATTGCTTTATTCCCGGGCTGAAGGCGGGACAGCGCTACGCCTACCGAGTATTTGGACCCGATGCCCCATCGCAAGGACTTCGCTTTGATGGGGAGAAGGTCTTGATAGACCCATATGCGCGGGTGGTAGAAATGGGGCTGTATGACAGAGGAGCAGCCGTTCTTCCTGGGGACAATTGCCATAAATCCATTCGCAGTGTGGTTATTGATCCAACGCTCTATGATTGGGAAGGAGATCGCCCCTTAAATCATCCTTTTGCCAAGTCCGTCATCTATGAATTACATGTAGCAGGGTTCACCAAGTCTCCCTCTTCTAAAGTCTCGAAAGACATACGAGGAACTTATCGTGGATTAATCCAAAAAATCCCTTACCTGAAGGATTTGGGAGTTACCTCAGTGGAGTTAATGCCTTGCCATCAATATGACCCAACAGACGCACCTAGCGGTCTGAACTACTGGGGCTACAGTCCAATTGCCTTTTTCGCCCCTCATACCGCCTATGCAGCGGCCGAGGATCCAGTGGAAATCTTGGATGAATTTCGGGATATGGTAAAAGCCTTCCACAAGGCTGGCATCGAGGTGATTTTGGATGTCGTCTTCAATCATACCGGTGAGGGGAATGAGCGTGGGCCTATTCTTTCCTTAAAAGGGATCGAGAATCGAGCCTACTATATGTTGGAATCCAATGATCCTCAATATTACAGTGACTATACCGGCACTGGCAATACCTTAAATGCCAACCATTCCGTCGTCCGAAGAATGATCATTGATTGCCTTTGCCATTGGGTTCGTGAAATGCATGTGGATGGTTTTCGGTTTGATTTGGCCTCTGTATTATCTAGAGACGAGAATGGACATTTCCTGGAGAACCCGCCGCTATTGTGGGAAATCGAATCTGAACCTCAACTGGCCTCCACCAAAATTATTGCTGAAGCATGGGATACTCGAGGATATCAACTCGGATCCTTCATTGGTGATAAGTGGGCGGAATGGAACGGAGTTTATCGGGATGATATCCGAAAATTTGCGAAGGGGGACACTAAGATGATCCCGCCTTTAGCGGATCGGCTCGTAGGTAGTCCGAATCTCTTCGGATCCATTTTAAGAGATCCAAACCGCAGCATTAATTTCATTACCTGCCACGATGGATTCACAATGTATGATTTGGTATCCTACAACCATAAACATAATGAAGCCAATGGGGAGAATAACCGAGATGGTAGCAACAATAACAACAGTTGGAATTCCGGCGTAGAGGGCCCAACAGATGATCCGGCGATACAGGCACTACGACATCGTCAGATCAAGAACTTCATGACGATGCTAATGGTATCGCAAGGCACTCCAATGCTATCGATGGGTGATGAAGTTAAACGAACACAAGGCGGAAATAACAATGCTTACTGCCAGGATAATGAAATTAGTTGGATGGACTGGAAGGGGGTAAAGCAAGAAAAGGACTTATTGGCCTTTGTGAAGAAGTTGATTAAGTTCAATTTGAGTTCTCCTTTCTTTCAAGAAAATATCTACTGGACCAACCCTGGTGGGATCGTCATTACTTGGCACGGAACAAAACTATTTGAACCCAATTGGAGCGGACATTCACATTCGCTGGCTTACCAATTGTATCATCCCGATACAGGTCAGCACCTGTACGTAGCCTTAAACGCCTTTTGGGAAGGGCTGGTGTTCGAATTACCGGAGTTGCCCATTACCCCCCGAAATGGAAAGTGGAAGAGAATAGTAGATACTAGCCTCAGGCCACCGGAAG
>CAJXPD010000245.1 GCA_913057785.1 uncultured Lewinella sp.
TAGTGTGACAAAAGTAGTCGTGAAATTTTAGGTAGTGAATTTCGAGGCCAGGCGAGGCAGTAAAATCGAGCATAGCCGTAGGATACGTAAGAGTTTTGCTAACGAAGCCTGGGCTCAAAAGCCGCAGTTGAAAACCAGGAGTATCTATTGTCGCACTACTTAAGCAAAAACTTGGGTTGTAAAAGTCAAGCATGGAAGAGGGAAATCATATAAGGCTGATATATAAGAAACTCAAAGGAGAGATTACGGCTGCTGAACAGGCGGAGTTAGGGGATTGGTTGGCAAAAAATGAAGAAAACCGTCAGCTCGAAGAACGTATGGCCGAGGATTGGAGGCTGATGGACCAGTATTCTCCATCGATAGAAATCAATGAGGAAGCAGATTTTGAAAAACTTCAATCTAAGATTAGGGCATATGAAAACCTGAATGTCCAAGAAGCGAAACGAGTCCCGCTTAACAGTAGGAGATGGTGGTTGAGTGCAGCAGCGGTACTGATCGTAGTGGCGGTTGGGAGCTGGTTGTATCTGGGCAAGGGAGGAGCTAACAAGCTGCAACTTGTTCAAACCTTCGAAGGAGAGATTAAGGAGATTAGCTTGCCGGATGGAACTTCAGTATGGCTGAATGAAAATAGTCAGCTCCAATATTCCACCAACAATTTCGGTCAAAGGGACCGTACTGTAGAATTGATCGGAGAGGGCTATTTTGAAGTTATGCGGGATGAACAAAGTCCTTTCATAATAAAAACGGAACAGGCTAGCGTGAAAGTTTTGGGTACAGCTTTTAATTTGCGTGCCCTGCCTACAGAAGGGGCGGTTGTCGTAAGCGTTTCTGAAGGCCGGGTGCAATTGCAGCCCAATGATAGCCAGGAAACACTCGTGTTAGGAGCAGGGCGCCAAGGAACCTTTGATCTTGCCAATCAAAGTTTGATCGGTATGGATGTCGACGATCCTAATTATCACTTCTGGAAAACCGGAACCCTTACCTACGAGGAAACGCCACTCTCAGCACTGCTAGCAGATCTAGAGAAGAAGTTTTCTATTCAGATCACGATGGAGAATCCCCAGATGGGCAACTGTGCAGCAACAGCACGTTTTCCTAAGGCCACTCCTCAATCTATTTTAGATGAACTAAGCACTTCTTTCCAGTTGGAAATTGATACCTTAGGACCGAAACATTTCCAACTGAAAGGTGGTATTTGCCAGTAAGATCATGTTCTAGGCCTTCGGTCTTTAAGGAATCATTACTATTGGAACGGTTTTAAATCTTTGATTGTATTAGACTTTATTCTAAAATACTTTGTATGCAGCAAGAAGTGCCTTTGTTCGGTCCCCTTCTGGCCGCCGGACAGGCTCCCCTTAAGAGCTAAGGCTATTCGGGTCCGGTCCTGCCTTCGTCAGCCACAAAATTCATCTCCCCGCTACTATAAAACTACTTCAGAATAAAGCCTATTGCATGCATCGTATTTCCCATTTCATATCTACTTTCTTACTATGCTTAGGGTTACTTTCGGGTTCGTGCCTTGCTGGTCAATCCATACTGGATAAGCGGGTGGATTTTGAGGTTGAGGAGGGTTCGGTAGCAGCTGCGCTACTGTACTTGAGTGAAGTGGGTGATTTTCCTATTGTTTTCAGTAGTAAACTTCTAGCGGGAACGGACTTGGTTTCTCTCCAGGTATCTGATACTCCTGTGAAGCGCATTCTATTCACTTTGTTGCAAAACACAGGGGTAAGCTATGAGGTAAAGAAGGGGAAATTAATACTCTTTAAAACCCCTGCCCAAAGTTTTGTGGTTAGTGGATACGTGCAAGATGCTAAGACCGGTGAAGGCTTAGTACTCGCCAATGTTTGGGAGGCGAATTCTGGTAAGGGGATTTCTACGAATGATTATGGTTTTTTTAGCCTACTTCTGACAGAAGGTCCTGTGGAGCTGCATTTCTCTTATTTGGGTTACCAAAAGAAGGTAACTCAAGTGGAGCTCACCCAGGCGCAACGACTAAGGGTGAAATTGACTCCATCTTTAACCTTACAGGAAGTAGTTGTAGAGGACGATCTAAGAAAGCGAGCTTATCGATCTTATCTCCCCGGCAAAGGCATTGGTATCCAAGCCTCGGAAATCAAAGCCATTCCTAATCTGGTTGGCGAATCTGATCTATTTCGCGTCCTGCAACTGGAGGGAGACATTCAAACCGGGGCGGATGGCATCGGTGGCTTGCATGTCAGAGGCGGCAATACGGATCAAAACTTGATACTATTGGATGGCGTGCCCGTTTATAATCCCTCTCATACACTGGGGCTATTTTCTATTTTTAATACCCAGATCATCAAGAGTGTTCGATTGCTAAAGGATGACTTTTCCGCTAAATATGGAGGACGATTATCTTCAGTCATTGATGTCCGAACCAAGGAGGGCAATACGGAAGCCTGGAGTTTTACGGGAGAGCTTGGTGTGCTTGCTTCTAAGGCGGTGGTAGAAGGGCCTATTCTGGGTAAGAAAGGGGCGGTACTAGTATCCGGACGCCGGACCCATTTGGATCCACTGATCACGGGAATTAGTCGACAAGAAAAGCGCCGCTTTAATGATGTAGGCGAAACCAATTATTCCTTTCATGATGTGACGGCTAAAATACATCTTGCGCTATCAGATATGGATCGTATTTATCTGAGTTTTTATGACGGGGCGGATCGATACAGAGATCGAACTGATTGGATGGAGTCTTTCGAAGATACTAGCCTGACGAGCCGCTTTCGGCAAAAAGTAAGATGGGGTAATACCATAGGTTCACTGCGTTGGAATCGCGTATATGGGGATAAATTATTTTCTAATACCACCTTAACGATTAGCGAATTTCGGTATAAGAGCCAAAACATTAGTTTTTTTGAGGAAAGAACGCCTGACAGCCTCTTTCAATCCGATCTATACCTTGAGTTTGGTTCCAAAATCAATGATGTAGGCCTAAAGACGGATTTCGAGTATTTTCCGTCTGAAAAACACCACTTGCGCTTTGGCATTGGATTTGCCAATCGAATCTTTAATCCGGGTTCTATTGAGTTGGGAGACAGTGAAGTCGTTGGTGATGAGATTGATCAAGTCGACCAGGCACTGGATGATTTTAGGTTTGCGGAGTCTATCCTTACCGATGAACTTAACGTGTATATCGAAGATCAGATGCAGCTTAGCGCAGATGCAGAACTAACCTTGGGACTCCATGCTGCCAGTTTTTTTACTACAGGGAAGAATTACTTTTCCTTACAGCCAAGATTGGGCATCTCTTGGCGATCCGCTGCAACTTATACGACTAGGTTCAGTATCAGTCGAATGACTCAATTTATGCATGTGCTAACCACCTCTGGAAGCGGCTTCCCAAGTGATCTCTGGGTGCCTTCCACGGAAAACGTAAAACCTCAGCATGCTTGGCAAATAGCCTTAAGTGAGTCCGCAAATTTCAATGAAAGATGGGGTGGAAAATTGGAATTATATTATAAAAAGATGTCTCAGCTCATTAGCTATCGAGAGGGGGCTACGCTACCGAGCTTATCCGAGCCAAATCCCATTTTTTGGGAAGAAGATATAACGAGCGGAGAAGGGTGGAGCTACGGTACCGCCTTGCAAGTTCGGTACAAGTCTAAGTTTTGGACTACCGCCTTACAAACTGCTATCGCGGCTTCTAAACGGCGGTTTGGAGAAGTCAATGATGGCCTCAGTTTTCCCTATCGCTATCAGCACCCTTTTTCACTCAACCTGCAGTGTACCTATCAACTTTCTAAAAAGATACGACTCAGCGCAAGTTGGGACTATGGCAATGGCCAGCCGATTACCTTAATCGTCAGTGACTACCCCTTTGCCCCTTTAGATAATCTTTCCGCTACGCCTAGCGAACGAATTGGCGGGGTAAATGAGTTCCGCATGCCTGCCTATCATCGCCTAGATATCGCAATGTCGATTAATTGGGGTAAGCAAAGATGGAAGCACCAATTAAATTTAGGGATATACAATGTGTACAACCGTGCCAATACTTACTTCCAGTATTGGTTAGATGATTTGTACTATCCAGAAGAAAATGGGCTTCAATCTCAGCTTGCCTTACCGGTGTTGCCTTCCTTCAGTTATTCTTTTGGATTTTAAGGCGCAAGAAGCTTGTATTCGCTGATCTCTGTATCACTCATCCAATGTATACCCTCAGCTGGCGCGGCATTGATCGTAAAGTAATAAAAGGCCTCAGCCTCAGCTTGTGAAAATCCCATTTCTTCATAGTATTGAATATAGGGCTGATGGTTGGCATGACCTACCGGGAAATCGGTGGCCTCCTTATTCCCTCCATCCGACCAAGAATGTACCCCCACTTTACTGCCGGCATCGCGGGTTCGCTTTGTCCCAGCTAGAAAGAAATCTACGGCTCCAGAAGCGATCTCGGCATCCGCAGGAAGATGGATATGTAGTCCTTTTTTACGAACGCTACGTGCTACCTCCAGGTTGGCGGTATCATCATCTGACCCCGGGCACTGTTTCATAATCAACATCGTAGTACTGGGAAAGGCTTGAATAAAATTATCCCAATGTTGTGGTGTGTTGGATCCGATCACGCCATCCATCAGAGCCGTAGTAGTATCAAAAGAAGAGAAAATCCCGTAGTCATTAGGACCTACCTCGTTTTTCTTACAGCTAGTGGATAAGCTTAAGCTTCCTAATAATAGGAAGGTCAACAGATAAGAAGTGTATCGATTCATTTTAGAAATGGATTAAATCAGTTCCTTGAGTAATGTGTTTAGTTTGGGAAATGGAGACCCCCTCAGGAGTCTACCATGACCTTTTTAAGGAGGAAATTATGATGTCTTGATATGGAAATCCATGGTCCCCATGATGCCACCACTGCCATCATCGCTATAAGTGACAATCCGACAATCCCCCGCATTCTTGGATAGATCATCTTGTGAAATTCGAGGATCACCTAGGAAATAACTTTGAGTAACAAGTTCTTGATGTCCTTCAGCTGTAATCTTGAAGTGTACATGCCTGGCCCGGCTTCCATAGAGTCCCGGGCGAATACTTTTGAAGGAGAAAGAACCGTCAGCTTCCGACAACACGAAGCCTCGGAGGGTAACTGCCGAGCTAGGGTACTGACTTACGTCTCCTGCTCCTTCCGGGTGATAAGCGCCATTATCATCTGCGTGCCACACTTCAATCTTGGCTCCACCCAAGGGCTTGGCATTGCCTTCTCCACTGTAGACCTTCCCCATCATCAACATAGGTGTGCCGGGAAGATTCTGGGTATTAAGGTTTACTACGTTCGCCGTACCAGCGACAAAGAAGGGACCGAGATCATCTCGTGCCGTTAGTTTGCAATCCTCTTGGTCAGTGGTGATATCGCCTTCCTTTTCGCAAGAAGAGGCTAGGGAAGACCCGGCAACTAGGCCTAGGCCTAATTGCTGTAAGAATTTTTTCCGATTCATATTTGGTGTTTTTTGAGATGATTAAGTAGAAGCACTATCGTTTGTAGGTGCCGTCCGGTAGAAGGGTTGGAAACTTGTATGTAGGATCGGTTAGCAGCTGGAACACTGCGGGATCTTGTTGCATTAACTTCTCCTTGGTATTGAGTTTCCATTCTTGTCCGATCTCTTCAAGGCGGTTCTGTTGGGCTCCTAATAGCGATGTGAGTGCCCAATAATGATATTCTGTAACCATACAGCTATAATCACAAGTCGAGTCGTCATAGGTATACCAAGCACCGTTAGGGTAGGGGTTTGGTATACTTGTGAATTGCCCACCTCTAGCGAGGTCCATTGCCTTGGCAATTTCTGAGTTAGTGGCTTCTCCGAAGATCTCTGGATATACTCCAGCGTACCCGACGTGGGTGATCAAGTGGAGAACCTCTTCCAAGGAGGCATCAAATCGTCCTGTTAAACCATTGGTCACATACTGGGGTTGCGTCTCATCATTCCCCAAGTCTTGGCCTTCCCAACCTTCCGGAGGATCGATATTGAGATCTCTCTCCCTTGCCCACATAACGAGGAATGCCTTTTCTTCTAGTAGCTTTGTAAGTACGTCCGCGTTGTCTGGTACCCCGTCCTCATCGTTATCCAAGTATTGAGCCATGACGTTGGCGGCATGTAAAAGGTTGGCATCGGTAACAGCTGGTACCGCGAAGATGTTTACCCCAAAGACTTCCACCTTTCGGGTGAAGGAGGGCAATATGCCTTCATTATTAGCAATGATCTTAAAGTTTGGATCATTTCCTTCATTAATGGGTCCGAAAGGGCCACTAGTCTTTTTGTTGCAGGCTAACAATACACAGAGACCGCAGATGGCTAACCATGATTTTGTATTTGTCATATGTAGTCTTTATTTGCTCCCTAGACGACGAGCAATTGGCTTCCCCCTATCCTGTTCGAAAAAAAAATCTAAATACTTCGAAAAGACGGGATTAAGCCCCCAACTGCTGGCGATAGATGTCTATTAATTTCGGAATAGCGACATTGTCTCCGGTACAGATTAAGGCAATGTTCTGCCCGGGAATTTCATCTAGATGTTTGTCCAGACAAGCGATGGCGGTCGCTGCCCCACCTTCCAATACTATCCGCTCCCATCTCAAGGCATAGGCCATGGCTTCGGCAATACTTTCCTCGGAAACCAGAAAGGAGCGGTCTACAATTTTTTGACAAAGAGGAAAGGAATACTGGTTGTCTGGTGGAATGCCGCCAGTGAGCGCATCTGCCAGACTTGGCTTCTCTTCTACTTCTACCAAATGCCCGGCCTGGATACTAAGGTGCATAGCAGGCCCCTGTTCCATACTGACACCAATAAGTTGTAGGTCAGGTTTCAGGCTTTTCGCGGCAAGCCCCATCCCCGCCATCAATCCGCCACCACTCAGCGGAATGATCATAGTATCTATCTTGGGTTCCTCTTCCAATACCTCCAAGGCTACTGTCCCCTGCCCCGCTATCACGCCTGCATCATCAAAGGCTGAGATGAAACGGAGTCCCTCGGATTGAGCCATGGCCCTTGCCTGGATATCCGCCTCATCCTGGTCTTTCCCCACGACTCTCACCTCCACACCCAATTTCTTCATCCCTTGAATCTTGACTTCCGGCACTTGTTCTGAAATACAGATGACGGCTCGCATACCCAGTTTTTTTGCGACATAGGCGATGGCCTTTCCGTGATTGCCAGTGGACATGGTCAGAACGCCAGCTTGCCGCTGGGCAGGACTAAGTTGTAAAATGGCATTGGCGGCACCACGGAGTTTAAAGGCGCCGGTAGGTTGCATGCTTTCCATCTTTAGCCAAACGTTGCGACCACTTTTTTCGGATAGGGTATAGGCGGGTTTCAAAGGGGTTCGACAAGCAATGCCTTTTATTCGCTCAGCAGCAGCTTTGATATCTTCTAAGGTAATTTCCATTTCTCTTTCAGCTTTAATCAATGGATGCGGAGATATTCCTCAATCCCTACTCGTAACCTTTCTAGTCCTTCCAACAAGAAAGATTTGCGTTCACCGATTCCCAGGCGGAAATAACCGTCCATGCCGTAGCAATCTCCAGGTACAATAAAAACGCTCTTGTTTAATCGTAACCAATCTGAAAGCTCCGTGGAATTCACGCCCGGCGCATGATATCGTACGAATGACATCCCTCCTGCCTTGGGTGGGATGAAATGAAAGAAGCCTCCCTTTTCTGCCAACCATTCCTGCAGCACGAGCAAGTTCTCGTTCAGCATCTTACGGTTCCGATTGAGGATCTGCAGGCGCTTCTCCGGCTGCAGAGCAATCTCACCCACCTTGTGACTTAAGATTCCAGCCGTGATACTCGTGTAATCATGGTAACCCCAGCTATCTTCAATGATCTCCTTCGGCCCTACCAACCAGCCCAATCGAAGACCAGGAAGGGCATAAGCTTTGGACAATCCTCCGTTCACCATCACTTTATCATACTTACCGTAGAAACTTTCGATCTCTACCCCGTCTAGCTCTGCTCCGCGGTATATCTCATCACTAAAGATCCAGGCATCATTTTTTTGGGCAATGGCAATAATTCGATCAATTTCAGAAGCGGTAAGGGTGTAACCTGTTGGGTTATTGGGATTACAGATGACGATCATCTTAGTCGCAGGTGTGGTGAGCCTTTCCAATTCATCTAAGTCTGGTGCCCAATTGTTCTCTTCCTTTAAATGGAAGGCTTTTAGTTGGCAATCCATTTCAGCAGCTATACCCCAAATCTGCATGTAGTTCGGTACCATCATGATTACCTCGTCCCCTCTGTCCAGTAGGGTGTGACAAGCCACGAAATTGGCCTCGGCAGAGCCATTGGTTACCAATACATGATCGCTGTCGCAAGATGGATAAAGGGTAGCAATTGTTTCACGCAAAGGGATAGAGCCGTTCGTTTGACCATAACCTAAGACTGTATTTTGTATGAGTTTCAGTTCATCCGGGCTTAGGAGTTCTTCGAGGGTGAAGGGGTGAAATCCGCTCTCCGTTAGGTTGTATTCAACCGTGTTTTCATAGAGAGACTGAATGCGTTCCAGTAAAAATGGAGGAATGTTCATTGTCTTTTATTTGATGTGGTCAAAAATAGCTTGTGATATCATTAGATCTTGGACAGCTACTCCGGTAAGATCTGCAACCGTAATCTGTTGATCATGTCGTCGGCCAAGCGCTGGGTTTTCAAGGAGTTCCCCGAGTTCAAGAGGCTCTCGACCGCTTATTAGACCTGCACGCAAAGCCTGCGACCATTCACCCTGTGTTTGCGTTTGAGCTCGACTATCAACGACCATGATATCCGCCGCCACCACCAGCTGAGGATCCAACTCCATTTTATGTGGCATGTCAGCTCCGATGGCCGTGATGTGTGTGCCTGACTGAATCCAATTCTTTTCTAATAATGCAGTGGTGGAAGGGGTGGTGGTGATAATCAGCTGGCATTGTTCAGCTAGATCTCGTGGGGTTTCGATTGCTTGGGCCTTGGCTCCCTTCTGTTGTAAAGAGAGGGCAAGCTGTTTAGCTTTGCCGGGATGTCGATTCCATATGAGAACTTGCTCAAAATCTAATATTCGCCTATGGTATTCCCACTGAAGTTCGGCTTGAATGCCCGCTCCTAGGATCCCCATACTCCTGATGCGGCCAGGTGCCAGAGCCCGGCTGGCAATGGCTCCCGCCACCGCGGTTCGTACGTCGGTGAGATGACCTTCGTCTAACAAGATGGCTACTAATTGACCATTGGTTTTATCAAAAAGGAGGTTCAAACCTTGACTGGAGGGGAGCCCGATGCTGGGATTGTGGTAGAACCCCGAGGCTACCTTGATGACGTAATACGGAGCCGTCTTGATATAGCCGTATTTTATATGTACCTCTCCTGGGGGCTGTTCGAAAAGCAATTCTCCTACTGGAGGAATAATTGCCTCCCCCTTGGAGTAAGCAATAAAACCTCGACTGATCGTATCAAACACGTCAATCTGCGGAAGAAGTGACTGAATCGTATCCAATGAAACTGTAATTGGAAGTGGTAGGTTTTTTCGCATAGCGTATCCTTTAAGTGTTGTAAAAGGATAGGGTATGCCGGTGAGCAAGAGATCTGATCCATCATTCCCAATTTCTTCCCTATGTTAGAATGATGACCGTTTTGTGACCCCCTCTGGCGATAAAGATAGAAAAACGAATCTCATTATTATAGGTGTACTACATTTTCCTTATGGAGTCCAGTATTCTTACTGTCAGAAAAATAGGCACTGCTAAGCCTCTTTTTTTGTGGCTGCGTGGGGGTAGGTTGGAAAGATGGTGTCAATTAAATAGTTCCGTGCGCTTAGAGTCAGACATTTCCTATTAAATATCATTGGTAAACTCACCTTGGTAGATTTCCTAGAATATTAGCTTGGCTTTTTACTGCTGTAGATTGTCGGTTTTCCGGCTGTTGGTTAGGTAGTATAAGGGCTAGAAGTATGTCGTCAGGTAGGTGATAAAATCTGCGCTACTCTCTGTGATTTTGTGATTTAATGGAAGTGGAGAGCAGCGGGTGGTTACCATGAAGCTAGTCACTTCTTCATCAGCCGCTCTCTACCTTTTGTTGCCTTGTATTGGCTAGAACTCTATTGGACTGGCTTCTTCGATAAAAGGGTATCGGATATCGGTTAGAAATAGGCCTTGCGGTGGCACACTTAGGCTTTTGGCTATTCTCGTTTGTTGGTCCATAGCCTTTCGCACCTCATCAAGGCTCAATTTCCCTAGCCCCACATTCAAGCACATACCTACAATCAATCTGACCATACCTCGAAGGAAACGATTGGCTGCAATGTGAAATACAAGCTTCTTTTCTTCCGCCTGCCATTTCCACTCTGCCTGCCGCAATTCGCACTTCATCGTTTTAACATCTGTATCGCTTTTGCAGAAAGGGTAAAAATCACGGTATCCGAGGAGTAATCTCCCCGCTTCTTGCATGGCTTCTATATTGAGCTTGTCTGCAAATGGGTAATAATAGGCGGTTTCTTGCTCAAAAGGGTGTTTCTGAAAGTTCAGGTGGTACTCGTAGGCACGGTGGGTAGCATCAAATCGGGCATGGGCAGTTGGATCTACTTGCCAAAAGGAATAGAGTGCAATATCAGGACCAATGAATTTATTGATTCTTCGATCAAAAGCCTTCGGGAAAGAGCCATCAAAATCAAAATGCATAAAATATTGCTTGGCATGCACACCCGTATCCGTTCTACCGCAGCCGGTTACGGCAATGGGGGTATTTAAGATGGTACTAAAGGCCCCCTCCAGCGCCTCCTGCACACTGACCTGCTGGGGTTGACGTTGCCAACCAAAATATCTCGTACCATTATATGCCAATTCCACGAAGTAACGCATAAGCTCCACTGCTTTGCCTCAAAACTAATGAATCCCTTGGATTTGCAAGATTTTAACTTCAGGTAGCACCAAGTCAAAGCAGAATCAGTCTTCGATTGAGGTGAAAGCAGGTGGGCGCCGGATTCTAGCTGGAAATTTTCTTGTAACTTAAGGAGATACTTTAAACAAGAAGATCTATGATTCGATGGACCCTTCGGAGCAAGGAATTCAGTGCCTTTTTGAGTGCTATTATTTTCCTGGGTTGTATACAAGGCTGCAAAGAAGTAGCCCCCTCCTCAGCCTCTCCCGCTCCACCTAATATCGTTTTTATCTTAGCTGATGACTTAGGCTGGGCAGATTTGCCCACCTACGGCAATGCTTTCCATGAAACACCCAATTTGGATCGCTTGCGCGCTGAAGGTATGCTATTTTCCAATGCCTATGCTGCGGCTCCGGTATGTTCTCCGACTCGTGCTTCCATTCAAGCCGGGCAGTACCCAGCGCGTCTGGGTATTAACGACTTCATCACTGGTCATTGGCGACCTTATGAGCAAATGATCGTACCCAAAAATCGTACGCAGTACTTGCCGGACTCCTTGACCACCATCGGGGAAGCCATGAAGGCAGCAGGTTATGCTACAGGCTATTTCGGTAAGTGGCATTTGGGATGGAATTCTCCATATATGCCTGGTGATCAGGGGTATGACGATTGGCGAGTTCATCGGCGGGGCACTTTTTACAAACTTAAATCCCGGGATGCTATATTCCCCCCGGATGATAATTTGGACGACGAATCCCGCTTATCTGAAGTCCTGACCGACTATAGTCTATCTTTTATTGAGCAGAATAAGGCGAACCCATTTTTCCTTTTTCTATCCCATTATGATGTACATGTCCAATTGGATGCAGATAGAGATTTGATCGATAAGTATCTAAAGAAAGAGGTGAAGGATAGTTTTCCTGGCAACGCCATCTACGCTGCTATGATCGAGCATATTGACCGTAGTCTTGGACGTATCATGGAAAAGTTGGATGCCCTGGGCTTGGCTGAGAATACAATGGTTGTTTTCTTTTCAGACAATGGAGGTCTGGTCAGCCGATTTGATAAGATCCCACTACTAGCCAAGGATAAGCTGGAGATCTACGAAAATTCTCCACTGCAATACATCGCTACCTCTAACGCACCGCTCCGAGCGGAAAAGGGGACCGTTTTCGAAGGAGGAATCCGTGAGCCCTTGCTCGTAAAGTGGCCAAAAGTAGTAGCTGCGGGAAGCACTTCCCTACAGTTGATATCGAGTATCGACTTTTTTCCCACTTTTGTAGAGCTAGGAAAAGGAAAACTTCCTCCTGAGCAAGCTATTGACGGGGATAGTTTTGCTGGGATTTTAAGTGGAGAACGTACGGAAACAGATCGGACCTTGTATTGGCATTATCCCGTTTATCATCACGATCGGCCCGCCGGAGCCATTCGGCAAGGGAAGTGGAAAATGATTGAGTATTTTGATACCGAGGAGGTGGAGCTCTATGATTTGAACGAAGACATTGGGGAACAGAACAATCTTGCCAATCAGCTTCCTGATAAACGTAGAGAATTAAGCGAACAACTGGCAAATTGGCGCAGAGAGATTGCTGCTCAGATGCCTGTTCCTAATCCTGATTTTGATGCTGAGCGGCGTGAGGAATGGGGCAAGCACCCCGATCGACAATAATGCAATTCATCACTAACCGTATAAAACCACCTGACATGTTTCAAAAATATATTCCTGCCTGGGTACTAATCTTGATCCTGATCAGTTGTACCTCAAGCCCCCCAACCTTCGACCGAACCAAGGCTGAACAAGAGATTCTGGAGATGCACGAGGCCCAGCGAGAATATCACTTTGGAAAGGATTCCGTGGCATTTGCTCAGCAGATGAGTGCGGAATATGTCTCGGTTAATCGAGGACTGATCACTCGCCCAAGTGTACAGGACAATATCAGTAGGTACAATAACTACTTTTCAGCCGTGGAGTTTGTGAAATGGGATGATTTGAGCCCGCCCATGATCCGCTTCTCTGAGGATGGAAGTATGGCCTATACGGTAGTAGATAAGGAAGTGATTGTAGAATATAAGATCAGCGAGACAGAAACCATTCTAGATAGTGGCTACTATGCTTGGGTGGCCATCTACAAAAAGCAGGCTGAAGGTTGGAAGTTGGATTGTGTAGCTTCGACTAATCGATAGAGGAGGGGAGAAGTGGATAAGTGATCATCCCCAAGCTGAAAAATGTCATGCATTGGGGACGATCTTGCTTGGGTTATGTTTAGCCTAGAAAGGCATTGTCTTTTGCTGCATTGGTGGCATAGAACCAGGCTGCTCCGCCTAGGGCTAGATCTTTCATCATGCTCGCCATGAAGGCCTGTTGCTCCATTCCTTCACTGCCCATCATTCCAGGTAGGTGGATCGATAAGGCAAATATAATTAGCATCAATCCTAGGAGAGCGGTAGCTAATTTATCCATCTTTCCAATGGCGATACTCACCGCTGCAGCAATCAAAGCTGCTCCAGTAAGATAGATCCAGAAGACGCCCCCTGGAATGGGCACCATGCCAGCCATAGCATTGGCATTGGTCAGGTGTCCGACGCCAAACATAAGCATGGGAATCGCGAATAAGTATTTTCCTAAGTTGAGTACTGTGTTCATGTTGTTAGGTGTTTAAATATTGAAAATTAAAATGTAATAACATTAAATGTTTATACATCTAATTAATGAAGTTAGATAAAAAAAACTCACTCGCAAAGGAAAATCAGAATTAATTATGGTCTAAAGAAGGAGTGGTGGAATATGATATGGGTAAAATTAAAAAGCGCCTTGCAAAATTTGTATTTGCAAGGCGCTTTTGCTTGAATCAATTCTCCATTAAGCAGCTTTCAACTTGGATAGCCTTGAACGGCTCATCTTTTGCTCCGCGTACTCTCTGGTAAGAACGAATTCCTTCACTTCCTTTTGTGATGGCAGGTCGAACATGGCATCCGTCATGATGGCCTCACAAATGGAACGAAGTCCTCTGGCTCCTAACTGGAATTCCAAAGCCTTTTCTGCAATGAAGTCCATAGCCCCATCAGTAAAAGTCAAGGCGATCCCTTCTAGATCAAACAGTTTGGTATACTGCTTTACCAGTGAGTTCTTGGGCTCAGTTAGGATTCGCTTCAAAGCATCGAGATCCAGTGGATTCAAATAGGTTAGTACGGGTAGGCGGCCAATTAATTCAGGAATCAACCCAAATCGCTTCAGGTCCTGATGGCTCACATACTGTAGTAGATTATCTTTATCAATACCCATAGATTCATCGTCATCAGATTTGAAGCCGATCACCTGAGTATTTACTCGTCGAGCAATGTTTCTTTCAATGCCATCAAAAGCGCCACCACAAATAAACAAGATATTACTGGTGTTCACCTTTACCAGCTTTTGCTCAGGGTGCTTTCTACCCCCTTGAGGCGGTACATTTACGTCCGTTCCTTCCAGCATCTTCAGCATCGCCTGTTGCACGCCTTCTCCGGAAACATCCCGCGTAATGGATGGATTATCACTCTTACGAGCAATCTTATCTATCTCATCGATATATACTATACCTCTTTCGGCTGCCGCTACATCATAGTCACAAACCTGTAGTAAGCGACTCAAGATACTTTCTACATCCTCTCCTACATATCCCGCCTCCGTAAACACAGTGGCATCTACAATAGAGAAAGGAACATTCAAGAACTTAGCTATGGTTTTGGCTAGTAAGGTTTTACCGGTACCAGTTTGCCCTACAAAAAGAATATTTGACTTTTCAATCTCCACATCATCCGATTTCATCGGCTGACGAAGACGTTTGTAATGATTATATACCGCTACTGAAAGTATTTTTTTGGCTTCATCTTGGCCGATTACGTACTGATCCAAATGGGTTTTGATATCCATTGGAGTTACGGCTTCGGGTAGCATAAAGGGGTTGTTACTTTCCTGTTTACTATTATTACCGTATAGCTCTTCCTCAATAATTTCGCTTGCTTGTTCTACACAGACCTCACAAATATGACCTTCGATACCGGCAATCAAAATGAGGGCTTCCGACTTGTCTCGGCCGCAGAAGGAACAACGGTAATTTTGTTTGCTTTTTCGCATACCTCAGTTGCTTCTTTTAAATAGTTGTCAAGTGAATTCCATAGGCCTCCAGGTGAGATAATGACCTCTTCTCAGGCCCAATAAGTATCTCTGATCAACCTATATGATAAAGTTAAACAAAAACACCACAAAACCTATGGAGTTTGTGGTGTTCTTGTTGGTGCGGATTACTAAGCCTCTTTCTTCGGATTGTTTCTATCCAGCACTTCGTCAATCAATCCATACTCCTTCGCTTCCTCGGCTGTCATCCAGTTATCACGTTCACAATCTTCCTTGATCTTATCATATTCCTGACCTGTGTGATGGGCCAAAATATCATAAAGCGCTTTCTGCTGCTCTTTGATCAAGTTGTAGTAGATTTCCATATCTGTTACTTGACCCTGCATACCACCTAAGGGTTGGTGGATCATTACACGGCTATGGTAAAGACATGTACGTTTTCCTTTCGTACCTGCGGCTAGTAATACAGCTCCCATGGAGGCTGCCAATCCAGTACAGATGGTTCCTACATCAGGTGAAACGTATTGCATTGTATCATAGATACCCAATCCTGCGATCACTGATCCGCCTGGGCTATTGATAAACATTTGCACATCGCGCTTAGGGTCGGTTGATTCCAAGAACAACAACTGAGCTTGGATCACATTCGCCACATAATCATTTACGGGAACACCCATGAAAATGATTCGGTCCATCATAAGGCGCGAAAAAACGTCGAGGCCAACAATATTCATCTGGCGCTCTTCGATCACGTTCGGTGTAAATCCTTGTATGTTCGGGTAACCTAGAGACGACTTTTCAGCATATTTTTCAAGGTGCATGCTACTCATTCCCAAGTGCTTGGTAGCATACTTCATAAATTCATCTTTGTGGAACATGTAATGCTGTTTTATAAGAGTTCGGTTAACTAAAATGTCATTGATATTAACGCATAAGTACCCGTCCGGTTGACCAATAGTAGAAATAGATGCCTAATTTTTACCGGTCACGAAGGATTCTTACTCCTCTTCAGCTGCTCTAGCCGCTTGTTCGGCTGCTCTTTCTGCTTCAATCGCAGCGATCACCTCCTTGAATTCCTCAGAGCTGATCGACTTGTCTTTCACCTCTACTTTTTCTACAGCCGCTTCGAAGAACTTGTTGGAAGCTACTTCTTCGTAGATCTCATTTACCTGCTTCTCATCTTGTAACATACGATCCGCCATGCTATCCACCATAGATTCCATATCGGGGCTTGGTGCTCCTCCGAAATAGCCGCGGATTCTATTTTTGAAGCTTTCCTTCAGTTCTTCTGGACTTACCTCAATTTCAAAAGTCTTATTCAACTTCCCGCGGATTAGCGTCCAGCGAAGATTGTCGGCAAAGGCTGGATATTCTTTTTCCAATGTCTTCGGATCCAATTGCTCGTTGCTGGTTCTTAGCCATCGCTTCAAGAAGTCATCAGGAAGGCTTAAGGCATTAGAATCCAACAAGCGTTTCTGGATATCTCTATACAACAGAGCTTCAGCTTGTGCATTATAGGAAGAAGAAATGTTTTCCTTCAGCTTGCTTCTAAACTCCTCTTCGGAAGACACTTGTTCAGGTCCAAACACCTTATCAAAGAAGTCCTGGTTAAGTTCACCTTTTGCTACTCTAGATACTTTAGTGATTTCAGCTTCAAAGGAGTCAGTCACTTCTCTTTCATCACTATCTTCTAAGCCTAGGAAATATTTGCGCGCATACTTCTCTGTAGTATCCTTTTCTAATTGGAAAGGATTGATCTTGATCTGATCTCCCAGCTTTAGCTTTAGCACGGCATCCTTCACCTCATCCTCTAAGCGATCTACCAACACGCTGAATTCGTGTGTGACGCCCTCTGCTTTGACGGCATCTCCCTCCCATTCGGTTACATCCAGGGTAACAATATCTTTTTCTTCTATCCCATCTTCAGGATACGTCTGTTCTCCATTGCGTTGCAAGAGGTTGTCCACTTCCTCTTGAACCATATCTTCAGGGATTTCCACTGCATACTTCTCGAACGGATCTCCTTCAAGACCAGCTACCTCAAAGGCAGGAGCAATCCCTATATCAAACTTGAACTCGTAATCGGTAAGGTCACGAACATCAAAATCCACCGGCTGTTGGTCATCGGATGGGATTGGTTGGCCCAAGATTTCAGTACTGTCATTTACCATGAAATCAGTTAGCTGCTCCTGTAGGATCTTATTGATCACTTCTCCCAGCACCGCTTTACCAAACATCTTCTTTAGGACACTCATCGGTGTTTTCCCCTGACGGAAGCCCTTGATGCGAGCATCCTTACGATATTTCTTTAGTTCCGTATTAAATAGTGGTAGGTAGTCGTCTTTTGGAATCTCAACCGTTAATACGGCATTTAAATTGTCAATATCTGTTCTGACAACTTGTGGCATAATAAATAATTTGAAAATTTGAAGCTATGAGGAACGTTGACTCCTGGCGGGTGGTGGTAAGCTTTTGGTTATTGGTGATTAGTATGTATTCAGTGATCACTGGTTTTGTATAGAAGAGAAATTGCACCAATAATCAGAATCTATCAAATAACTAATAACATCTTACCATTACCTAATTCCCCAATAACTAATAACCAATACCTTAATTCATGTCAACTCAAAAGCGCTGTTCTCTGTGAGCGCTGATCTGTAGTAGCTCATCTTAGCTAGCTACCGGATAGGAAATGATCTCTTCTTGTGTTGATCATTAAATCCTTTAAATGAAAAAGGGAAATCGGAATAATTAAATCATCCCCATTTCCCTAATTGTGCGGGTGGAGGGACTCGAACCCCCAACCAAGGCGTTATGAGCGCCCTGCTCTAACCGCTGAGCTACAGGCCCGCCGCTCGCTGTGATGGCGGAATTCAAGGCAGAAAACAACCACATGCCCACCACCCGCGAAACCATCCTGACCGCCCTGGCGGACCTGCTCAGGACGATCCCGCATGTGCCAGTTCTGCGCGGGGAAGTTCTCCCGGAACGCATCCCGCCCGCAGGGCTGATGATCCTGCGCGACGGCACCCCGGGAGAGCCCG
>CAJXPD010000246.1 GCA_913057785.1 uncultured Lewinella sp.
AACCTGGTAAGTGTTACCAGCTACCATGTTCACGTCTTCTACGTTGAAAGCGAAAGATCCGCGGCTACGCTCATCGATGCTCATTAGACCATTTGCAAGCGCGCTACCATTAACATCACCAACTTTAACACCGATGAAGTCGGCTACTACCTCTTGAGAAGGTAGGTTGTTGATAGAAATGATTTCACGTAGATCGCTAGCCCAAGGATTAGTTGGGTTATCAAATGACTGATTTGCATCAAAGAATCTCCAACTTGTGTTATTCGGGAAGGAATTAGTGATTCCTAGAATAAGTTGACGACCACTGATAAGGTCAATTGTTGTAACAGAACCGTTGTTGTTCATGTCAGCAGCCAATACCTTGTACGCAGAGCTAAGCTCTTGTACACCCAAGATGTGCTTGCTAATCAACACAAGGTCGAAAGTAGAAACACCGTTCAATGGGTTGTTGTCGTTGAATGCAGTTACAGAGTAGTCACCACCTGGCTGAACACCAGAGAATCGGTAGAAACCGTCACCAATTGTCACAGACGTTTGGTTCATGTTACCACTCAATTGTACAGTTACGTCAGCTACACCTTCTCCTTCTTCAGTTTCGATGTTACCAGCGATAGCGCCGTCACCACCGTCACAACGACCCATTAGGTCTTGTACAAGTATGTAAGTTTCGCAGTAGTCGTGATTTCCAACTTCGTCCCAAGCATGGATCTCAACGATCGTAGTTTCGTCACTATCACAAGTCAAAATCAGACCGGTGTTACTTCTTGTTGGTTCATCACCAACTAGGTTGATAGAGTAAGCAGTAACTAGCTCGTTACCATTTCCGTCTACCTCAGGTCCTTGACCGTTACAGTCGTAGATTGGGCTAGCGATGAAATCATTGGCCCAAATTGCCATAGCTGCAGCATCTTCGTCACCGTCGCCATCTGCATCCGTACCTGGCTCAGTTGGCATCAATTCGATCGCAAGACCGTTGATACATACAGGAGCTGGTGCCTTAGCATCAACTACAGTAAAGATGATTAGATCAACAGTTGCGTTACCACATCCGTCAGATCCTTTAATCAATAGTGCGTGACGTCCTTCTGGTAATTCAGCACTGAAAGTATAATCAGGTGCTTCTCCGCTTACGCTTGAGGTCATATCTGCATCAGATACGAATTCTGCTTGAGTGAAGTTGCCGTCGCCATCTGCATCAACGATGTAAGCATCCAGCCATACGTATTCTAGTCCTTCTTCTTCCGTACATTCATCTTCAATAGAGAAGTTGATCGTAACAGGAGCGTCACAGTTTACGCCATCTAGAGATTCGAAGTCATCATAAGCTTCCACGGTGATTACAGGATCTACAGAATCGTATACCTTAATCACTTGTGTATACTGCCAGTATCCTCTAGTATCTATATTACGGATATTATCATTGGTGTAATTATTATCCAACTGACCTGTGATAGGATCACGGTTGGCTTGAGCATCTATAGTACTATTAATCCAGTGACCTCGAGGGTTAGTTAAACCATCACAATCTGTACCCTTTTCGCCAGCCTCAGGGACTCCATTGCCTTCATGCTGATCCCGGTCAAAGAAGACATTACCTGCAGGTCGGCGTAATACCCAAACTGCTTCATCGCCAGGTTCTCCATCACAGTCTTCGTCACGGCTAACTACCACTGGAGGTGCTTCTCCATCATACTCACACCAGTTGATAACTCGGAAAGTCCGGAAGATTTTGTAGCACTCATCACCAGAAGCAGAGAAGAATTCATCTTCTGCACTAACAGCCAATAGGTCACATCCAATCTCATTGAAAGAGATAGTATCAGGATCAGCTACACCACAATCAGCTTCGCTATCCGCTGGGAAGCGAATCTCATAATTGTGCTTCTCTGTAATTGTAATCAATTGCTGGCAAGAATTAACTGAAGTCAACCCAACAGCGTCAGTAGCGGTGAAAGAACGTAATATAGTTCCTGTTCCACAGTCGTCGATAGTTACAACTGGTGCATTTTCAGCAACAGTAGCACCTGGACAGTTATCAGCGTAATCTGCTTGACCAAATAGGTCTTCTAGTACTTCAATATCATTTGGATCCCAGTCGTAAGGAAGTTCATCACAAGAAATGCTCTTGTTATGTGGTGCGACACAGTAGGGATTCAATTTGTCTTCAACCGTTACATCCAACCAGCAAACATTGCTATTGTCAGATACAACCTTATCATCACCGTTACAATCCTGTACAGTAATCGAGTTACCTGGAATTCCATCGCCATTAGCGTCATCCCAAACTTGTAGTTCGATTCTTACAGCATCTCCAATATCACAGCAGTTGAAGTCTACATAGTCCCCCCAGTCTGTGAAGTAAGATGTAATCGCGTTACAGTTGTCATCTTTAGTTACCAAACGACGTACTTCGATACGGATTGGTCCGCAGTTATCCCAAGAACCTTCATCGATATCTTCAGCATATACTCTTGCGTATCCTTGACCTCCGATGGAGATATTCAAGTCATCATCACAAACAGCTACAGGAGCTACTTTGTCAACGATTACGAATGGTACAGTAACATCTGTCTGGTTTCCACAACCATCAGTTACCCAGTAGCGGAAAGCATGGCATCCTACAGGAAGTCCACTTACGAAGCGGCTATCACCATCTTCAATTACAAGTATTGGCGTTTCACCACCAGCTAGGATTTCAGTAGTAATCGTCCAAGAGCTAGAGCAGTTATCAGAAACACCAGGAAGAGGTACTTCGAAAGCAGCTGTACAGTCAAATGGTCCAGTAGAGAATTCAAGCATGTCTAGCTCACCATCCCAGTCGTAGTCAGCAGTAGGAGCAGTTACAACAGGATCGTCAAAGTCACCAACTTTAACTAACTGAGTGAAAGTTAGGGTCTCACCAGGAGCACACCAGTCAAGTACAGTCCAAGTACGGATGAACTTGTAGCTTTCTTCACAGATTTCGATCAAGTCAGAGTCTTCGTAAGTAGCAGCTAGGTTGCAGTAAGTTTGATCTAAGTTGTGATCATCAAAGAAAGTAGATACGTATGGGAATCCGCCAGTCTCAGGTGGAGCAGGGTGTCCGTTAGCATCTAGATCAAAGTCATCGTCACAGCTCAATTCAATCAATTCGTCTGGTCCAGTTACGTCGTCAAAGTCAGGCTTACGTACAGTGATGTACTGAGTACAAGAAGCAGTCAAACCAGCTCCGTCAGTTACAGTGAATACACGCTTGATAGTAACGTCATCACACTGCTCGTCTTCACCATAAATTACTTCTTCGTACCAGTCGTAAGAAGCACCTTCACAGTTATCATAGATTACTGGAGAACCAGTATGCTCTAGTGTTCCTAATAATTCGTCGATATCAGTACATACAAAGTCATCGTAAGACACAGGGCACTCAATCTGAGGAGCGATGTTGTCATAAGTAGTAATGTTACCAGTACAGAAGTACTCGCCATTGATGTATACGTCGAATTCGTGGAATCCAGTACCTTCAGTATAGTTAGCCCATACATCACCTCTAGATTTTCCGTCAACAACGATTTCAATGTCACCAGGAGTCAAACATCCGAAAGTACCTTCTAGTACCATATCAGCAGTCAACTCAACTTCACAGTCGTATCCAACAGGAGCAGTCAAGCCTGTGTTACAAGCTAGATTGGTTGGAGGAGCAGGAGCTTGAGTAACGCTTACCCACATGTACTGAGTGGTAGAGTTAGTTCCGTCAGTTGCAGTCAATTGGATCTGGTAAGGAGTTGCAGAAGCAGCATAAGTGATTGTCCACTTGTCAGCATCACCTTCAGATACAGAACTCATAGCAACACGGCCAGGAGCAGAAACAGAAACGGCTACATTACCAGCACAGTTGTCGATAGCAGAAACAGAGAACTTGATATCAGTAGTGTTAGGTCCACATGGATCCAATTCTACAGAAATCGCCTCAGTTGGGTATACAATTACAGGAGGAACAACATCAGGAGTTCCGTTCACAGTTACAGTAGAAGTCTCAGAAGTAGTGGCACCGTCACCGTCAGTATAAGAAACAGCGAAAATAGCACCATTAGAAGCCAAAGTAAGGTCAGCATTCAATTCGATCAATACAGTACCTTCACCTGAAGACAATACAGTCGCTGCAGCACTTGGTACTTCAATAGCAGCACCACCTACAGTGATAGATACGTTATCAAGATCGATTTCTTCATCACAATCGTCAGAGATCTGTACAGACCATACAGCAGTCACATCATCCTGGCAAGAAGGAATAGTGAAAGTAGTATTACCTGGCATATCAACGTCAGGAGCGTTGTTATCTTCTTGAGAAACAATAATAGCTACAGTTACATCATCAGCACCTGGGTAAGAAACAGTTAGAGAGTACTCATCTGCTTCCAAAGTACCAGTGAATTCAAAGTAACCAGAAAGGCCATTCAAGATAGGAGAAGCTGCAGAAAGACCGTCAACTCCAGAAATAGTCAAATCGTCAGTGATATCGTCACAATCGTCAGTAACAGTTACTCCAATCACAACCTCACCTCCATCTTCACAAGCCAAGGCAGTAAATGCGTCACCAGAAACTGTGATTACCGGATCGGTTTCAACTTCAGCTTTACCAACGGCAACGCCTGGCAATAATTCATATTCATTACCAAAATCATCGGTGTAAAGAATAGCAAAGAAGCCAGCTTCAAATTGTCCACCTGTACCAACAATACCTAGATCATCAGTAATAGATACAACAAGCTCGAAGTATCCATCTTCAGGCTCATCCCAGTTCAAGAATTCGAATTCAATATCAGCAGCAAAATCAACAGCAAAAATGCTAACGTCATTGATGTCAATGTCGTTGTCACATTCGTCAATAATGTTGAAAGAGAAGAATCCGAATACCTCATCACCACAAGCTGGAATAACATAGTTCTGAGCAGCTGCAACGATTACAGCATCAGCTGCATCTTGTACATCAGCAGTAATAGTAACACATGCAGGAGCAGACATGCCAGCTTCTTCCGCATCGTCCATGCAGATTTCAACTGTAGATTCACCTACTGCCCAGTTGATTTCGATTACCCATTCGCAACCTTGAACTTGGAATACACCTCCGTCGGTAATAACCTCTTCACCGTCTAGGTTGTAGATGTTAACTTGAGTACCTGGATCTACATTAGCAGGACCGTCAATTACCGTAGCAGTAACTGCAGAACCTTCGCAGATCTCACCGTCACAGTCATCAACACCAGTAACGTGGAAGTAAGACTTCATAGAACATGCACCTTCAGGGATGTCCATGTCACCTAGGTCAGCAGCTTCACCAGCTTCAGACTCGTCGATGTTGTCAGCAACCAATGCACCAGCAAAGAAGTCAGTAACAACGATCTTTGGAGACACAACATCCATTCCGTTAGGAACATCAACTACAGTCTCAATACTTCTGTCCTTAGGATTACAAGCGTTTACGATCGCAACTTTTACGTCGTGAGGTCCAACACCGTATCCACAGAATTCGTGAGTTCCTGCCTTGTAAACTTCGTCACCACCTTCATCTTGGATTACTCCGTCGATGTAGATGTTGTAAGCTCCCCAGCAAGTTTCACCATCAGTGATGGTAACTTCGATACATCCGTCTTCTTCATATCCTTCAGATTCTTCAGGACATGTTGGCTTAGATGCGTCAGTGTCTACAGAGAAAGCAGCATCTTTAGTTTTGAAGTAACCTTCATAACCATCCCATGGGTAATCGTCGAAAACTTCGTCTTCGTCGAAAGGTCCACCGATGTGGTAATAAACTAGAAGATCTCTTTGGAAGTTCCATACAGAGTTGTTGCCATAAACAGGCATACGGTTACAAACTTCCGCTACAGCTGCCCAATAAGCCGTACCAGGCTGGATTAGGTCAGAAGAAAGGTCGTAAGTAACAGAATAGATGCCAGGATGTCCGGCAAGTGGCTCAATGGTAAGTGCATCATCTCCTTCGCAGATTTCAATTTCTACTAAAGAGTTCAACAATTGAGCACCAAGGTAGTCAATAACAGTACCAATTACTGGAGCAGCAGCAAAGTGAACTGGACCTGCGCCAGTAACTTTGATCAACCAGCAGTGGTCTTCAACGCCCTCGTAGTGGTCTCCATTTACAGAGTACCATGTAAGGGTAGCTCCATCTTGATAACAATCAGTTATCGTTAGAGCAGGAGGTAGACAGATGTCTACACCAGGTTCTGGTTCTGAGTCGTCTTGTCCAGAAACTGGAGTCAATCCAAAACACAAAGTAGCAACTAACATGAAAGCTAGTTTCATCCATTGTGCTGGACGAACAAATGTAAAATTCGTTTTTTCCATAAGATTACAATTTGCTTAAACGAATTAGGTTAAGAAATAAGATTATGAGAACAAACCCCTCACGATCTGGCGATTACCATGCAGCAACTAAAGGGTCGTCGAAGCGTTGCATTATGGTCAAAGCAAGAGCAGAAAAATGAAAGGTTATTATTTAAAATGGACACTCATCCGTTTGGTCGTCGAAAGATGAGCATCGCTGTTTTTTCCTATATAAATGATCAACTATTTTCAGCAGCCTTTAAGGTTGTTTGGTCGTCGAAAAAGGTTAAAGGCACTGAACTATGTAATTGATCTTCGAAAATTGTAACGAATCTTAAAAAAGAATGTCAAAAAAGTGAATCCACATAGCTTTCTATGGGACATGCAGGGAATATTATAACCACATGACAGGATGAAACGTAGGCATCCGCTAAGAATGGATGGAAACCTCCTTTAGGAACCTATAGGGATGGATGACGATATGTTATATGGAATGATAAATGAAGATAATGAAGGGTAATTTGAGGAGTGTAAAGTTTTAGTCATGGGATTGTTTTTGTCAATATTACCAGCACAAATGTAACACATAAAAAATATAAATACCAAAAATTTGATAATAAGTTTTTTAACTCTTCCTCATTACTATGTGAGCAGGTCTTTCAATTCTGACTTTTCGGTATGTAACTATTCTGATCTCGTGTATTTGTCGTCGAACTTACAAGAAGCGTGTCTTTTCTAAGACGTTACAAATATAGAATATAAAACCGGTTCCTTTATACCCTAAAAGGGGTATTTTTGAAAATACTGGGTAAAAACACCTCTAACTTATTATATATCAGCGCTTAATGAAAAGTAAAAAAATATAGGTGTCATCTCAAAATAGGTTTTACCCTATCAAATGTTGGATTCTAATACAGGAATAGACTTTGAACCTGTAGCATGTCCCCGATCCTACACCAGGCTATAATCGTAAGCCAATTTAATCAAGCCAGCTGTATTACTGACGCCCAGTTTTCGCATGATATTCTTGCGGTGAACACCCACCGTCTGGTCGCTTATGAATAGTTCCTTAGCTATCTCCTTATTACTAAGAGCGCGGCTGATTAGGCCCAATATCTCAAGTTCCCGTTTAGTTAGGTTGTACTTCTTGAGAAAACGGTCTTCGAAGTTGAGTTGACGGGTTGGAATCTTTGTTTTTGAAGTACCGTTCACTTTAGCCCCGTTCAAATAAATACCTTGCCCGACATACGTGTTTCCAGCATGTATTTGATCAATCGCATTGTGCAATTCGGTAGTAGGATGATCCTTTAGGATAAACCCATCAGCTCCTAACTTAAAAGCAGTCTTAATAATCTTCGGATCTTTGTACGCACTAATGACTAGTACTCGGATGGGAATTTTGGCCTGGCGGATGTGCTCTATCACATCAAAGCCATCCTTGCCAGATAGGTTTAAGGCAGTAATGACTAAATCAGCTTTTACCAACTGCAGCTTTTCTATCAACTCATCCCCACTATGCGCAACGCCTTGCACTTTGATATCATATTGGGGGGATTGACTCAATACGGTTTTTAGACCTTCAATAAAGATGTAGTGGTCGTCCGCAAGTAAAGCTCTGATTATTTGCATGACAACTATGATTTGAATATGTTATGGGATTCGTCAGTGGCAGCAAATTCTGCCCCTAACAATTTGTTATTTATGTTCAGCCCAGAAATAGCCTCAAATCTTGTTATAGTTGTCCTTTAGTTGTAAGAATGGCTATTTCCCGGGACTTTTGGATTACATCTATATGGGAATTTAAGCTTTTTCAGGCAAATATAAAAATTTATTAAACATACGCCTTTTTCAAATCTGTTGATTGAATCTTACTGCAAAACCATACGCTTGCTGTAAGTATCCGTTCCTACAGTAAGTTGATACATTAACAGGCCTTTAGTGCGCAGCTCCGCAGCTTGCAAAAGAATTTGATGATGCCCAGCCTGCATCGTCCCCGCTTGCTCATATAGAATGCGCCCTTGCAGGTCGATTACTCGCAACTGTACATCGCTGGCTTCGGCCAAATAGAATGGAATTAGCGTATTATCCTGAAATGGGTTAGGCTGATTTTGTGAAAGTAGGTCTTGATCCGACTCTAATGACTCTTTTTCGTCTGCAAATGCCAAAGCCACCTTCATGTCTGTCATACCATCATCATAAGCCAAGGCCGGAGTCATCGCATTATTGATCGTCATCCAATTCGCTAAGGAACCCGCTGATTTAGCCACAAAGGTCATTTCAAAAAGCGCTGCATCTGAACCCAATCCCTCTAAGTCATTCCAACTTGTGGTCAACATTCCTTTATCTCTGAAGTCCCCAAAGTGCTCATCTACCTTGACCATGGGGTTCAAGGAGTTCAAGTCCACTAGCTCTAACTTGGTCTGATCGAAGTCCAAACTAAACTGATATCCAACTACTCCTTTTTTCACTTCCCCCAACTGCAACGGCACCTTCACTACCTCTCCCTTCATTACTTGCTTATTCGGCGCATAGACCATCATGGCATCTAGGCCTTCTGAATTAAACTGTTGACCATCTGTTACAGCACTTTCGTTTACATCACCCACCTTTACGCCGATAAAATTAGCTGCCACTTGTCCCGAAGGAATAGTAGAAAAGTCTAAGTATTCAGGGAAATCTCCCGCAAAGGGATTCTCCGGATTAACAAACTCGTGGTCGGCTAGCACAAAGCGCCAGGAAGAATTTCCGTTAGGGAAACTACTATCAATTCCGAGGATGGCTCGTCTGAGGAAAACCAAGTCCACAGTTGACACAAAGTCATTTCCATCAATATCCGCTGCAATGATCTTGTAAGGTGTCGGTAAAGGCCGAATCCCCAAGATATGTTGTTGAATTAGGATTAGGTCTACGGTTGTTACACCATTGGTGATCACATCATTTTTCTCCAGTCCCAATTCTTCTACTTGACAGGAATAAAGATCTGTGAAATAATAATCTCCTTCCAGGCTAGTGGTAAAACCATAGGCATCTTCATCTAACAACTTGAGCGATAAGTCTACATCGACTATCGGTGTACCCGATTCTGTGGTCACAACACCCTCAATATCGGCAGTCATGTTAGCACAGATCTCACTATGCGGCATAGCCGAAAACACATCATCTTGCATAAGACTAATCCCGGTGTTATTCATGATCACATCATGCAGCGTAGTTTGCTTGATCCAATCCTTATCCGCTTCACTCAATATTGGATCGACCAGATAGAAGAACCGATCTCCATCGCGCAAAGAGGTAAATTGGTATTTCATGATAGACATAATCGTCTCACCAAAAAGAGCACCAGGCATAGGCTTCTCAGCAAGCATTCCTACCCAAGGGTCAATATCATTGATATCTGCATACATGGATAACAAACGAGTGAAGACCCCAGCGTTGGAATTGATCTGTTGAAAGAAGTCGTATGGTGGCAAACCGATGGCCATTCGGGTTGAATTGAAGTCAGGCAAGCCTCGTTCTCTTCCTCTATTGATATTGATGGCCGCTAGATCCAGGCCTCCTGCGCCAGGAGGGCCAAAAAGGAAGTTTCGCACATCATTGATCAACTTAGGATCCATGCTTTGCTGGATTTGGGTGGCCATACCCTTGAAGAAGGGATCAATATCTCCTGTTTCAATAAATACAAATGGATTAAAGAAAGCATCCTGCAGGGAAAGATTCCCCTGTTCAATCACCTCCCCATTGTCTGCAATTCTTCGAATCGTACTATTCAAGAGGGTATGTCCTAATCGGAAAGCTGCCGCCGTGAAAATATTTGTGAGTTGAGGGTTAACATCCGAATTATACCCTTGGTAATCATCTAGATGTACACCCATCGCGGGTAACCATTCGTCATAAACAATAGATTGAATGAGCCCCCCTATCAACTTCCTCGCATACTGGTAAAGTGCCTCATCATCCCAATCCGGATGTTTGATAGCCAACTCATCACATAAGCGATTATGCTCTCGTACAAATAAAGTATGGAAGGACAATAGCAATGGATTCTCATTGGCACGAACATCTCCGGCAACGTATAGCTTCTCACTGATGCGAGTCGCATTATCCATTTCTGGCGCCTCTTCTGTGATCTCACCAAGAAACTCTCCATCTTCCGTATTGAAGGGTAACAAATTCCCTGCTGAGACTTTTAGTTTTCCTCCTTCGAATGCCCGCAACCAATCTGCTCGTTCATGATCGGAACCATATACCGCTGAACCATCTATATAGGCAGTGATCATATTGGGATGCTGGCGAGGATTGTCTACTCCCGTTCCGCTAGCCATGTCAAAGAGGTTGCGCTGCATTGGAATGATGGCTTGTCCCATCCCCAATGGATCAAAATGTGGATCTCCAGTTGGCACCTTAATAATGGCTGGCTCTGGACCATCGGGTGTAATACCCAGGTCATGGTCTATAAATTGACCAAACACCCAACAGAAGTCGCTTAGACTAAGCGGATCATTAATTGGACTATCTTGAGCAAATAGACTATTGCTAATCGTCCTCGGATTGGCTCGATCTGGCCCCGCTGGTGCAGATATGCTATCGGCATAAGCAACAGGAACAAGACGAAGTAGATTAGTACCAGCAGCTCCCCATTGGGTTTCCACTGGATTATTGAAAGAACCATCGTAGGTTCGATAGTTATCGGTATCGGTGACTTGCCCAAAGGCAAAGAAAGAAAGGCTAACTAGGGTAAAGCTCAGTAAAAGTCTCTTTCGCATACTTTTCGATTTAGAGTCATGGGATTTGCTTAGTGTCGTCACAGTTGATTGAAAAAGCTTTACACCAATTCACACTGCGTATATTATCTAACCCCTTATACTAGATACAAAGGATTAAGTTGCCTGAGAATAATCAGGTGGTTTTAATACTGTGTCCTAAAATGTCAAAACAACGGTGGTTAAAAGCCTTTAGAAAGGGGATGACAATATGTAAGGCAATTTGGGCAGTAGGATCTGTATATCACAACACAAAAATAATCAAAACGCATAATCAACCGGCATTCCAATTCTATATTTTACAAATAAATTATACTTCGATATATCAACGCTCCCAATTTGTTATCTTTCGAAGGCTTTAAACTTCCGTTAAAGGCAAAGACGATTGGTTGAATCTGTTAACACTTGGCCGTTTTTGAACTATCCCTTATATTTTTTCGTCATATGTCATCAGACAATTCACCTAAAACAATAGTAATCAATCAGTTAACACTCCATCCTTAAATGATTAACCTTGGCTTTTCAAGCCCAACACATGCCCGACATATTGTTAATTTCATTATGCACTATCATTTGGCTGCTATTTTCCTGCTGCTACATTAGCCATAAATTGACGTCTAACAAACAGAAGCCACATTGTATCACATACGCTAAAAACCTCTTCAATATGGGAAACAAGCCTATTTCTACCCATTTAACTCAAAGGGCTATTTTGCTTTGCTGCCTTTTCTTGGCCTTAGCTCATTTCTCCCCCAAAACCGCAAATGCCCAACAAAGCATTAATCAACAACAAGGTTATTACACCTTCGGCTTGAATGCCGGTCTTTCTTATCAATCCAGTGATGTGCAAGCGTTACCAGAAGGATTTGGCTTAGGAGCTACGCTGGGGAAAAACTTGTACTATAAACCGGGAGCCCCATTCAGTTTTGACTTGCGGGGAAGGTTGCTTTATGCTCAACAACTCGGTCTAGATGCTGCTCGTTCATTTGATATTGGCAACAACTCCGTATTGAATGGGAGCCAGATTCTAGATTATACCAATTATCCAGCCAACCTAGGAGAAACTCAAGGGTTCGTTTTTCAAAACCATCAAACCCAAGTATTTGAATTGGGCTTAGAAGGCGTGCTAACCCTAAACAGACTTAGAGAAAAAACAGGCGTTGTGGCATCCATCTACGGAGGATTAGGATTAGATTGGTTAAGAACCAACATTGACCAAGCGGATGCAAGCGGGAATGCCTATTACAATCAATATGCTGGTCTAGATCAGCAAAAGTCCAAAGCTAGCATTAGATCTGAGTTGCAGGATATGATTCTTGATGGCAATTATGAAAGCTTAGCAGATGGCTTTGACAGCGATGGCGGCACCGTAGGCATTATGCCTTCCTTAGGTGTCGAATTGGGATATGAGGTAACTCCAAATTTCTCTATCCACGCCGGCCATAGATTTACCTTTTCGGGCAATGATATAATGGATGGACAGCAGTGGGCGGATCCTAATAATGATATCTATCACTATACCAACTTTGCCCTACGTTGGAAAATACGACCGAAGGAGTCTACCCTAGTCGCTCCAGTTATAGAGATCATCACGCCTAACAACTTGCCTTTTACCTCACCTGTTCTGAATGGTTTAGTGAGAGCTAGAATTAGAAACGTGCAGAATGCAGCAGATGTCAGCTGTACCATAAACGGTAGAGAACAGTCCTTCACCTTTAACCGGGGAAATTTCAGTAAGCCCTTTCGCTTAGATAATGGGGCAAACGAGGTGATCATTACAGCAACCAACAGCGTTGGGACGACTCGGGAGAAACTAATCATTTACTATGAAGAACCGGTTACGCCTGATCCTGTAGTGCAAGTACCGGATATCCTGTTTACCCAACCACGATCCAACAATACACAAACTTCTAATCCCAATTATGAAGTGCAGGCCAGTATTAC
The DNA here is from genome assembly GCA_913057785.1 of uncultured Lewinella sp. GTDB lineage: Bacteria > Bacteroidota > Bacteroidia > Chitinophagales > Saprospiraceae > DT-111. The sequence continues at coordinate 13,023 of CAJXPD010000246.1, forward strand.
CGAAATCACCGCCAAAGATCAGATCCGTTTCAGTGTCAATGGCCAATCTCGAAACTTTCAATTCGACGCTTCGACTGGACGATTGAGAGCCGATATTAGCCTGCGGGATGGCAACAATACGATACGAATTGTAGCTACAAACAGCGCTGGCAAAGACGACGAGTCGATTGCAGTTGAATTAGCACGTGGCGAAAGGCCGATCGTGACAATCAACAGACCTAGCAACTCTCCTTTCAATACAGATAGATCAACGTTCTCTTTCGAAGCAACCATCCAAAATATTCAGCAAAGGTCAGGCATCACACTGCTGTCAAATGGCCAACGAATTTCATCCTTTACCTTTGACCGAAATAGTGGTCGGGTAACAGCAAACCTGAATTTGCTAGAAGGGAATAATAGCATTCAGCTTCGAGCAGAAAATGAGTGGGGACGAGATCAGCGAGAAGTTAATATCATCTATGAAGCGCCTCGACAGGTACGGCTACCACAGGTAAGAATTACCAGTCCTGGCTCCGGCTTCCGGACGGCGAACCGCCAAGTTCAAATTCGTGCCAATACCCAAAACGTACCTGGACGTTCCAACATTCGTTTGGAACTAAATAATCGGCCTATTTATGACTTCCGTTTTTCAAATGGAACAATTACAGCTGACCTCCCCTTACAACTAGGATACAATCAAGTGCAGATTCGGGTCCGAAATACAGATGGAGAAGCAGAGGATGCTCTTAATGTCGAGCGATACGAGGATATCATCGTAGCCCAGCCTCCAAGAGTAAATATCGAACAACCTAACCAAAATCAAGTTAGTACCCAACCTTCTGTTCAACTGCGAGCTTCGGTGATCAATGTTCAACGTAAAGGGGAGATTCAAGTCTTAATCAACGGAAGAAGTACCAATAACTTTAGCTTTAATCTGGCTAGACAGCAAGTCAGTGCGAATATTCCTTTGATTTCTGGGAACAACAGCATTGAGGTGATGGCTAGCACTACTCGAGGATCAGACCGCGATCGGGTTAATGTTAGTTATCGACAGAGCTCCCCCCCAACGGTGTCCATCCAAGAGCCCTTCAATAATGCCACAGTAAGCAATAGCCGAATCAACTTCAGGGCCAATACCCAAAATGTTACACAACGTAATCAAATCAGGCTATTGGTCAATGGTAGATCAATAAACGACTTCAACTTCAATGCAAATCGTAGAGAAGTAACTGCGGGCATCAACCTTCAAGAAGGGAACAATAGCATCGAAATTCAAGTAGCTAACAATGATGGCCAGACTCAGGATCGTATCAATGTCAGGTATCAAAGAGCTACGCCACCAACCGTAAGTATTGTGCGCCCTACAAATAATAGCACAACAGAGACGGCTTCCATCTCTTTTAGGGCCAACACGACCAAAATATCAAAGCGCTCGGAGATTAGATTATACCTAAACGGTCAATCTATAAACAACTTTGACTTGAATCTATTCCGTGGAACAGTGGATGCCGACTTGAACTTGCGAGAAGGCAACAACAATATCCGGATCCAGGTGCAAAACGATGATGGGAGCAATCAAGATGAAGTGAATGTCCGACTGCAAGGTGCAAGCCCTCCAAGCGTACGAATAAATGCTCCGACGGATAACAGTCAGGTCAACACCAATACTGCAAGGCTACGCGCTACCACACAAAATATTGTACGCAAAGAAGAAGTTCGAGTCTTCCTAAATGGCAAGGCTATTAGCAACTTCAGTTTTAGCGCATCTCGACAAGAAGTGACGGCAGATCTAAACCTGAACCAAGGAAGGAATACGATCAATGTGCAGGTAAGGAACAGTGGAGGATCAGCGCAAGATGAGGTAAACGTTGAGTATCGACTGAAGGCTCTGCCAACTGTCCAGATCACCACTCCTCAGTCTAATACAACCTTAACCAATAATAGGCTTACCATAAAGGCTCGCACTGAAAATGTAGCCAGCCGCAACGATATCGTGCTGACGGTAAATGGACAATCAATGAGCAATTTCGGCTTTCAAACGAGCAGGCAAGAGTTGACTGCCCAAGTCGTGTTACAAGCTGGAGCAAATTCGATCCAAGTGGAAGTTCGAAATCAGGACGGGCGTGCTAGCGATCAAGCATCTGTAAACTTTCAGCCGCCGAAGCCTCCACAGGTAAGTATTAGCAGCCCTAGCTCAGGAAGCACCGTAAACGAAAGTAATGTTCGACTGGTGGCGACGACGCAAGATGTCAACGATAAAGGTGAAATCACAATCCTTCTCAATGGTGCCTCCATATCTAATTTTGACTGGAATGGTAGCCAAGTATCTGCTGCCCTTTCAGGTCTGAAAGGAGGAAGCAACACTATAGTGGTTCGTGTCAGCAATCGAAATGGAGCGGATGAAGCCCAAGCTAGTGTCATCTATGCACCAGTTGTCAGAACCAGACCGCCTAGTGTTTCCTTTATTACTCCCGCTGAAGAAGAAGTCACTCATCAGGAAAACGTGATCAGTATCCGAGCTAAGGTGCTAAATGTGACACAGAAAGATCAGATAAGCGTCAACGTCAATCGGAGTTCCACGTCAGATTTTGAGTTTAATGCGAAAAATGGCACCATCAGCTTTGATGTAAAACTGCAAAATCCTCGAAATTCAGTGGCCATTTTTGTAACGACTAATGGTGGCGATGCCAACGCTAGAAGGGTGATCAATTATGTTCCCAAACAACCTGATGGCGACAAGCCTTTCGTACGGATTGAGTCGATTTCTCAACCTACGATCAACCCGCTGAACCCAGGTGCAGCGAAAAGTACAATCACAGCAACGGTGAGAAACGTTACGGCGGAGCAGATTCGCCTGATGGTGAATGCTAGACAGGTCACCAACTTCAACTATAATGCTGAAACGGGATTTTTCCAATGCACTTTTACCTTGGAAAGAGGCGAGAATAGAGTAGTCCTTAGCGCATCCTCAGATGCAGGTTCTGACCAAAGTGTCAGGACCGTTAAATTCTAAAGCACTATAACCCCATAAAAATCTCTTGCGCAAATGATCGTGTAGAGGTCATCAAACCCAGGTGTTTGATGGCCTCTTTTTGGTAAAATACGGACAGGAAGCTTGCATTTCCTGCTACTGTGATCAGTTTTTCTCCCTACTGATACGCGCTGGCCTGAAATTTGCCGTTATTACTGTTGCGAGTATGCGGTTCATTCTACCAATCATATTATTACTGTTACTGCTCCAGAATTCTAGTACGGCCCAGGATTTACCTTTGTCTAACCTTCGAAGCAAGCAAGTGTTGGTAAAGGAAGGGAACCTATTATTGGATTCGCTCCCCATTATCGAGAGCACCTTAATCGTTCGCTCCCTCCCCTCCAAGCAGCGGGTAGATTCCAGCTACTATAAGGTTCAGGGTCGCTTCTTTTACTGGCTCCACAGCCAACCAGATTCCCTCGCCATAGAATACCGAGTACTCCCCTACCCCATTGATAAAACGGTTAGTCGAATTGATACTAACAAGCTGAATCGCGTTGAAGATGATATGATCGTCACTTATGAATACAATCCTTACGAAAATGATGAGCAGTTGATTGATTTCAAGGGGTTGGACTACTCGGGTAGTTTCTCCCGAGGGATTTCCTTTGGCAACAATCAAGACCTGGTGCTGAATTCTAGTTTTAATCTCCAAATGGCGGGAGAGATTGGAGATGGGATAGAACTGAGAGCCGCCATTACCGATGAGAATATCCCCTTGCAAGCCGAAGGGAATGCCCAACAACTTAGAGAGTTTGATCAGGTATTTATTCAGCTCAAAAAAGGAAGTACGAGTTTGACGGCCGGTGATTATGAGCTTCGTCGGCCTAGTGGTTATTTCATGAACTACTTCAAAAAACTACAAGGGGCTACCTTCGAGAGCACCTTCAAAAATGGGGAAAACGGGCGACTGTACACAAAGTCTTCGGTGGCTATTGCCCGAGGGCAATTTGCCCGTAACCTTATCGTAGCCCAAGAAGGTAACCAAGGTCCCTACAAACTACGCGGAAGTCAGAACGAGCGCTTTATCATCATACTTTCAGGAACGGAGAAGGTGTGGCTTGATGGTCAATTGATGAGACGCGGGCTGGAGGCTGATTATATCATTGATTACAACCGTGGAGAACTGACCTTTACCTTTCGACGCTTAATCACGAAGGACAGTCGAATTATTGTAGAATTTGACTATTCGGATCAGAATTACCTACGTTCCATGTATGCTACCAATTTGGATTATCAAGAAAATAAGGTGCGGCTGTACCTGAACGCCTTTAGCCAGCAGGATAGTAAAAATGCCACAGGCGATTTGCAGCTTAGTGATAACGAAAAAAGTCTGTTAAGTCAAATTGGTGATCAGTTTGAAAATGCTTTTGTCTCCACCATTGACACCTTAGAGGGAAGCAGTGAATTGCGAGCTACCTATGAACTACGAGATACAGTTATAGCCTGTCTAGGACCTGATAGTCTCAGCCAATATTTGACCTACTCGACGGATCAGACTCGAGGTACCTATATCGCCCGATTTACTCAAGTTGGCCAAGGGAATGGTCAGTACATCCTGGACACAGAAACAACAGCCAATGAGCGAGTGTATCGATGGGTAGGTATAGATCCCGTATCTTGCCAAGCACTGGGGGACTTCGCTCCCATTGCCAACCTTTCCGCACCCATGCAGCAACAGCTGTTCTCTGGGGGATTTGAATATAAATTTTCTGATAAGGCAAGCCTGCAATCCGAAGTAGCCTTGAGTCGTATTGATCTCAATCGCTTTTCGACGGTGGACGATGATGACAACCTGGGTCTGGCGGGTTACACCACTTTTAACCGCAGATTTCAACTTGGATCCGATTCTAGTGGTTGGGATCTTAATACTACGCTCAGCTATGAGTTTACCCAGAATACTTTCCAGGCTTTGAACCCTTATCGCGCTCCAGAGTTCCTGCGGGACTGGAACATT
>CAJXPD010000247.1 GCA_913057785.1 uncultured Lewinella sp.
TATTGGGTTCAATAGGCTTTGGATAGATGATGTCCACCAGTTTATTGAAAATGATATCCTTATATAGATTGTCCTTGATAACCTTCGTTGACAGCTCCTCACCGTTTAAGTAGAGCTTGGTCCCTGCTGCCGTACTTGAACCATCGTAAGTGACCATCAATTGCACCCACTGCGCTCTGGGTACATCTAGCAGGGTATGTTCAATGATTGCATTTTCAGGATAGGTTCGAGCCATTACCCATTCCAGCTTTTTATCGCGTAGATAGAGATGAAATCCACGGTAGGAGTGCAGGGTTGTTCCCTTGTTTTTGTGAAAAATCACCCCTTCTTTCAGTTTTTTCGGTAAGTAGACCCACAGGCCAATGGAAAAGGCATCATTGCGTCTGAAAATGCCCACATCTTTCAGGTCAAGCCAGGCATCACCGTCCGTTTGTATACCTTGACCACGATGGCCAGCCACAAATTGTGGAACTTCTTGCTTGGAGAATTCTCGTTCCATCTTGGCTTGTTGCCGGGAATTGACAGTGTTGCTTATTGGTGATCTATCTAAGGGATAATGCCCTATGAGGCCCGCTCTGGGGTGTCGACAGGTCAATTTTCGGTATTGCTCTTGCTGAATCCACTGGGCAATGGCGTCTTGTTCTGCCGTTGAAATCTGCGCTAGTTCTGAAGCTTTTGCCCTAATGCTTGCCTCCTGCTGATGCAGCCAGTTTTCTTGCTGTTCAGTAGGAAGTAGAAGGGTAGGAACGGGAGTACCTTTATCCCAGGAGATTTGTCCTGTCTCATTAATGGTATTGAAAAAGCTATACAGCTCGAAGTATTCCTTTTGTGAGATAGGGTCATACTTATGGTCATGACATTTAGCACAGGATAAGGTCAGTCCCATTAGTCCATCACCCAAAACAGCTACGCGATCCGATACATTTTCTACCCTAAATTCTTCCCCTACGATGCCGTCTTCCATGTTTTGGGGATGTAGGCGATTAAAGCCCGTGGCTAGCCGTTGTTCCCGAGTCGGATTGGGTAGCAGATCGCCGGCCAATTGCCAAGTTAGAAATTGATCATAGGGCATATTCTCGTTGAAGGACTTTATTACCCAGTCTCTCCAAGGACTCATATCTCTATACCGATCCACTTGATAGCCGTAGGTATCGGAATAACGAGCCAAATCCATCCAATCCGTTGCTAATTTTTCTCCATAGTGCACAGAAGAAAGCAATCGATCCACTTGCTTCTCGTAGGCATATGCAGAATCATCTGCCAAAAACGCTTCCAGCTCTTCAAGACTAGGGGGAAGGCCGGTCAAGTCAAAGCTTAGTCTCCTCAACAATAAGGATTTATCTGCGGGCGGTGAAGGTTCTAGATCCATCAACTCCAACTTCTTCCTAACGAACCGATCAATCGGGTTTGCCAGTTCTGTTCTGATTCTCAGTTTAGGTACATCGGGTTTTGCTGGTTTGGTAAAAGCCCAATGTGGCTTGTATGCTGCACCTTCTCTAATCCAACGAATGAGCATCGCCTTTTCATAGTCTGATAATTCGACCTTGAATTCTGCTGGGGGCATCTTCACATCCGGAGCGTCGGAGATAATGCGGTGAAATACTTCTGATTCTTTTAGGTTTTTCGGTACAATTGCAAATTTCCCTGGTGACTCTGGCAATTCTGCAAATGCTGCCTCGGCTTCGTCAAGCCGCAGGCCCGCCTTCTGATTGGCCTTATCCGGGCCATGGCAAGCATAGCATTTATCGGACAGAATGGGTTTTACATGGATATTGAAGTCGATTTCTTTAGGGAGTTCCTTTGTGGCAGTCGCTATTGATTCAGGAAGATCGGAGCTACAGGCGATCTGAGCCATTAGTAGGCCGAGTAAGAAAGCCTTAGGTAAAAGTCGAGCTTCGAATGGCATGGAAAGAAGGATTTTTGCTTTTCTGCTGATTTGAACACGCTACCTTAGGTTACGCTTTGGTTTGCTGAAATACCATTGGGAACCTTCACTAAGCTCTGACTTATTCTGTGAAGTTCCAGGAAATCAATATGAACAAAAACTGGACAGCAGGCGAAAATCCAGGGCTTTTTGGACTATTGCACCTCCAAAAGAGAAGAAGTAGACCTGTCTTGATAAATAGACAGCCGATTGGTGTTCCTATAGACAAGCGTATGCTCTTTTGGCTAAGAAAACAGCAAAAATTGGGTACCTAGGGCCCTAGGCCTCTTTACAGCGGCACCTAGCAAGCTGGACAGAGCGTATTAGGGTTTGAACAGGGAATTGATCAAACTATCTCTTAGTTTTTTCTCATTTCAAAAGGGTACAGCAGGTGGTGTGCCCTTGATCTCGTAACTTTGCAGGAACACAAAGATTTATGGAAGAAGGATTAATCACTCACTATTCTGCCGTGCTGTCCGTCAAAGGAGTATCAGAATCTATTGAATTCTATTGCTTTATGTTGGGGTTTGAATTGCTTGATTCCTATGGCAATCCACCTTATTACGCAGCGGTCAAAGGAGGTGAGGCACAAAGTTTGATGTTGTTGGATCAACAGACAGCAGGATCTCCCACAGGACATGTTTCATTAGCCTTCTACTCAGAAGATATCGATACCCTCTATCAGGAGTTTCTTGACCGGGATGTCGGTATTAAAGAGTCATTGGAAAATAAGGCTTACGGCATGAGGGAGTTTAAAATAGAAGACCCAGATGGATACCTCATAGTCTTTCGCCAAAAGATGAGGTAATTCTACTATAGCTTGTGTATTTCGGGAATTAAAAACCCAATCGCCCCGCCTACCAGGAAGCCTGTCAAAACATCGGTAAAGTAATGCTTTCCCGCCTTAACTCGGAGCAGTCCGGTCGTGGCCGGGATCAGCACTGCCGTCGTCCAAACCGCTGACTTATATCGACTGTCCGGATTATAGTCCTCAAATAGCTTAGCGGAAAGAAAGTACATGGCTGTCACGCTGGAAGTATGGCCGGAGAAAAATGACATTCGGGATTTTTTGGAAAGCTTCTTCTTCGCTTCTGTAAATTCATTGTAGAGATAAGGCCTTTTACGGCGCACCAAGACTTTGGTAAAATTTGTCACAGCTGTATTGACTAACATAGTTTCTAGCAAAAGCACAGAACTTCTTCCAATCCCATCTCTGGGCCCACTAAAAATCACTGAAAGGGGAGGGGCAAGCGAAGAATATAGTAGACCATCACTCCATTTTTTGGCCATTAATGATCGATTAAAAGTAGCTGGTCGATCTATGGCCCAGATATCATCTCTGTTCAGTTGACTTAGCTCTTCGTAGGAGAGAGGTTGGACCTTTTTATACTTAAGCTCTGCAAAAGTCAGGAGGCTAATTGAGGTACCAAAAATGATACTCTCCTTGGTAGCATCCAGTTGATATGGATAGGTCAGCTGGGCATTGAGCTGGGCAATAGGTAAAGTCAGAATCAGTAGTATGAAAAAGTTGAAAAGCGCTCTGCGAATCATTTACGGAAGATTGTTTTGGGTTTGAGATTAAATGGGGAGCTGCATAGCGGCCAAAAATAGGGCTTTCCGGCAGTCTTCTATAATTTGCACTGATCTAAAAAATCAATGCGTATCAATTGTTACTTCTTTTTGACAAGTGTTGCAGATCTGATATTTCAGCATCTTACACTTTGGAGGTAGTTGCTTCCAAAACAACCACCTCCATTATAGTACGAGTCCTGACGTGTCATTGGTTGCTAAAGTACTAGATGGATTGCGGAAAAGTCTGATTCCATAACCCTGCGCGCGCAGTAACTTCCACAAACTCCTTAAAGTCAGTAGCTGGTCTACCCAATACCTTCTGTACGTCCTGTGTCACCACCTGATTATCTGGGTTTCCTAATACTTCCCGGAAAAGGTAATCGAATAACCAAATGTAATCACCAGGGACACCCGCCACCTCCATCATCTTGTTGTACTCCGGCTGTGTAACCGTTTGAAAATGGATTTGCCTCCCGATACCCTCTCCAATTTCTTGTATGGCGTCTTTAAAAGTCAGTTTACGAGGCCCAGTAATTTCATAGATTTGGCCATTGTGCTGATCCTGCAGTAAAGCTTCAACGGCTACTTCAGCAATGTCTCCCGTGTCGACAAAAGGAATCTTGGTCTCCGGCATAGGTAAGGCGACATGTCCAGCTAGGATGGGTTCCAACAAAAAACTTTCACTGAAATTTTGGTTAAACCAGGACGCCCGTACTAAGGTATAGTCTAAACCTGAATGGGCAACCACTTCTTCACAACGCTCTGCCTCCTTTTCCCCTTTCCCAGAAAGCAAAACCAGTTTCTTCACGCCAACTGTTTTAGCTACTTCGACCAGACCCTGGATCGCATCAAAAGCTCCAGGAACGGCCAAGTCTGGGTAATAACTGATGTAAACCTTGTCCATTCCGGCTAGTGCCTGCCGCCAAGTAGCGGGCTGACTCCATTCAAAAGTAGGGTTTTGACTTCGGGAGCCAATTCTGACGTTCTGCTGCTGTTTTTGCAAACCTTCAACCACCTTGCGTCCGGTTTTGCCGGTTCCTCCGATTACTAAGATGTTACTTGTCATATGATTTTACTTTTGCTGTTTTCAATATTGGAATGCTTAGGCAACCTTGCTCTTCAGCTTATCTAGTCTTTCGAGTTTCTTTTTTCGAAGTGGCTTCTTGATCAAATTGATAAACCATGGCACTCCATATCCATTCTTGCTCAAATGGGCTCCCCCCAATTGGTAGATAAAGGAGTTCCCTTTAACACCATGTCCATCTAAAAGGCGGTTGTAGAAGTTGAAAAGGCACCCGATAAGAATAGTGTGGTACAAGGCTTCTTCTGTCCAACCAGCAGCCCATACTTTATCTGCATCCTTCTGCACGATCTTACTCGGTGTAAGGGTCAGTTTCTTCAGGTAATGAAATAGAGGCTTTAGCTTATCCTGGATTGGCGCTTGATCGATATCTTCTACTAGCTGCTCAATGATCTCTGCTTCTACACCAAATTGAGCTGCAACTGCTGCATGTGAACCGTAGCAAAACTGACAGGCATTGAGGCCAGATACAAAGGCCGCCATGATTTCCTTTTCCGCCGTAGACAAAGGCGATGGACCGCGCATGATTCGCTGTGCCACCTTGTCCAATGGGCCTAGTCGTTTTCTATCTTCAAAGGTGATATCAGTGATATCTGAGTTGTCATCTAGGTGCTTAAAAAATGGCATTGTGATCTATTTTATGGATGAAAGATTAATCCGTTTTAGGAGGTTGAATTCGGGAAAATGGCTAGTAAAGAGATTACAAAAGAGAGTACGGCAAAGAGGGTTCTGATCCAGTGCAAGCGATTCCACTTCTCCTCATAGGATCGTCGAAAATCTGAGAGTTCCACTTCACCCAAGCTCCCCAAGTCTAGGACATCTAGCGCATCGTTGAGCGGTACATTACCGAAGGCGGTCACAGCGAAAGTACCCAACAAATAGATCAGGGTAGCGGCGAGCAGTAGCCAAAATTTTGGGCCAGCTTGGTATTGCTGAAAAGTACTGATCGCTAGTACCAATGGACTGCCCATGAAGACCAAATAGAACGCAGGGTTTAGGATCGCTCGATTGATCGATTGCATGCTTTCTAGATAGGTGATGTCAATCACCTTCTTAGTGCCCGGGATTACAGAAACCATCCAAGCGTAAAAGAATCCGGCAGAAAGGCCCGTCAGGATGACAGCCGTCAATAGCGTTATAGATTTAATAGATATTTCCATGACTAAAAAATGTTTTTAGGTTTGAGCAGAAGTAAAAGGATATAAATTGCTTTCCTTTCACTTTTGTGTTGTTTACAGAAGCAAAATTGAAGGAAAACAAGACCTGATACTTGACCCAGCGCGCCAATCTTATGACACTTTAAGCCAAGTGGAGAATATTGGTGAGATTATTGGCGATTGCGGTAATCCAGGGGAGATTTCCCAGTCCACTGCTTGAAGGCGCGACTAAAGGCGCTCTGTTCTGAAAAGCCGGTTTGATAGGCAATTTCACCTACACTGCTGGAGGTATTCTTGAGGAGATCGATGGATATTTTTTCTTGGGTTTGCTTGACTATATTTCTAAAGGTAAGCCCACTATCCGACAACCTGCGGGTGAGTGTGCGGCTGCTCATGCCCATGTGCTCGCCGATTTGAAGGATGCTTGGAATTCCACTGGGTAAGGCATCTTTAATAAGTCTCTCTACATCAGTAGCTACCTTGTTAGAAGTTACCTCAATACCCTTGGTTTCTTCTTCTACTCTTTCCACCAGGAATTTATTGATACTGATGTCAGCCTTGGCCGTGCGACTTTCCAGATCAGTCGTTTTGTACACCATGAAATCAGCAGGCTGGTCAAATAGGATTGGGCAATTGAAGGCCTCTTGGTGGCTATCCAGTTTTGTTGGGGAAGCGTGCTTAAAGGAGACACTTATTGGTAGAATATCATCCCTTTCCGAGATTGCTTTTAGCACTACTGTGGTAGCAGAAAAAGTGGCTTCGTTCGACAAGGAAACGCCTCTTCGATAGGCATCCCGATACAGAAAAACCTTGGAGAGGCCTCCTTCCTTTTCTACTTTGAATACATAGGTATTGGATAAAAGCTGGAAATAGCGCTCACTCCGCTCGTAAATCTCTCCGACTGTAGAACAAGTTTTCCAGGACAAACCTAACACCCCATAGTCATCCATCTTCATTTCTTGCCCGACCCGGACGGCAAATCCCGGTCCCAAAGTATCATCGAGCAATTCGTGTAAGGCGAAGAAATTGTCAGCAGGTACGGCTTGGATACTTTCTAGCGCATCAATAGGTATAGGTAAGTGCTTGAAATCGCTCTCCGTCATACCTTCTGCTAAGGCATGGTACAAGATTTTCTTGTAAAGGCTTATCGAAATATAATTCATTGATGGAGCTACAGTTTTACCCCGGTAATCAGCGTGGGCTGTCACAAGTCGTAAAAGTAGCCCTTTACAATCAATCTTCCATGGAGTAAGGGCGGCAAAATAGCCCTATTGAGTAGAATCAGTAAGAAACGTCAAATTGTAGTCGTACGAAAAAACTGCGACCAGGGCTAATGGGCGCACTCCCACTCCCTCCGCTATGTGCCCCGCCGCCCGCTCCACTTTGCCGAACAGCTTGTACATTTAGGATATTCCTTGCCCCTGTCGTAAGTTGGATTCGCTCTTTCCATAGCTTTGGTAACTGAACCGATCCATCCAACATCCAGAAACCTTGTTGTGTTCTCTGTCGAGCTACTGCATTCCCCTCATCATCAAGATCTGGATAGAAGGTAATCCTTTGGTCGTCATAGCGTAAAAAAGTCGAAAGGTTTACTTGAGGCTTTTTCCATTGGTACCGCCACTCTGTATTCCATTCAAAAGTGTAGGTAAAAGGACTAACAGTAGGATCCGTAGACGATAAGGGATTATAATAGCCAATGGTGGCCAATGCAGTCTGCCAATGCCATGCTAGGTATTGTCCTTGCAGGCTTAGCTGCAAACCCTGGGTTTTATACACGGCCTGATTGAAATAGGCAAATTGCAGGGTAGAAGTATCTGTAGCGGGCGAAAGTCCAGAAGGAGTGTCAACAAATTCAAACAATTCAATCTTATCCTGAAGATCGTTGTAGTATCCACTCAGTTTTATCTTCCCGTTTTTGTCATCCTCTCCGTAGCGATAGCATAGGCTGAACTGAGCATTATCAGACCGTTCAGCACGAAGATCAGGATTGCCGATGATATAGTGGTTGATATCTACAAACTCAAAAAACAACTCTTTCAAATCTGGACTTCGAAACCCCTTGCCATAGGAAGCTCGCAAAGTCCATTTTGGATTCCAGCTGTATTTTAAGTTAATCGAGGGGATAAGGGGACTTTCGTACTTAGTATTGTAGGCCAATCGAAGACCAGACTCCAACAATAGGCTAGTAGAGACCTGATACCGCAAGGTTCCAAACAGCGCATAATCCCCTAACTCGCTGAAGTTGGCCTTGCAGCTTTCTGGATCTTGGATTCTTTTACCAATGGCATTATCATACCTCAGATCTACCCCAAGTTGAAAGTTTATCGGCTGATTCGGGTAGCGACTGGCCAGAGTTGCCCGCAGCATATAGCTATTGAACACAGAACTATCTTGCTGTCCCACCTGCTCCTCTAGCGTGCCCTCCTGGAAGTTGTTGCGAAAAGTGTTCTTATATCGAGTATATGCATTGAAAGCCGTAACGGTCTGCAAATAGTAGTAATCCGACAGCGCACCCTCATAACTCAAGGAATGATCTTCCCGCAAGGTTTGGTACTTATCGTCAAAGGCATAAGGTTTGAATTGTGGACGCCTGACGGCTCCTAGATTATCCACTACTTCATCAAAATAATTGAACGTATAGCGTAAGGTTTGGTCAGTCCCCAACTGGTACTTAGCTGAGGCTGTAGTATACCATTGTTCTTTGGGATTCCATAAGACAGAACGCGTTGTATCTTCACTATAGCCAGCAAAATAATCCTGTCCCAGCTTAAACTGAAGCAGCAACTTATCATTCCATCGCCATCCTAGGTGGCCTCCTAAGGCACGTTCACCTCTAGTCTCCAATTGGTTATTTAAGCCGACTGAAAAGGGTCGGAGCTGAGATTTTTTACTAATCAAATGAATTACCCCGCCCAAGGCATCGGTTCCATAGCTTACCCCTAATGGGCCCTGTACGATCTCAATGCGCTCGATATTTTGCAAATTAATCTGACTCAGATCGATATTGCCTCCCTGCCGTCCGATCACGGGTACCCCATCAATGAGGATTTTGACATGCTGTCCACTAATACCGCCCAGACTCAAACTGCTGCCTAGTACTAAGTCTTGGTTGATTCGGATATTGGGCTCTTGCTGGAGCAGTTGTTTCAAATTATTGGCACCGCGACGTTCAATCAGTTCCCGCTTGATGGTCCGAATATCCTGGATCGCGTTTCGGCTATCCGTAGGGGCATATTGAGCCGTGACGACCACATCCTCCAGGTCTATACTCCAGACTAAAGAGTCTGATGATACTTGCCCATGCAGCACAAAGGCAGCAAGCACAAGGCTTAAGATCGAGCAGCTGATTCTTTTATCCATTCGCATTCTTTTGCTCAGTAGCTATTTCTGTCTTTGGTGTTTTGAATTGTTTCTTTTGTTGGCAAACCACTCCATAAAAGCGGGTCATGCCATTGCTACTTGATCGATCAAAAAAGGTTAACACCTTGTCCTTCCGGAGCTTGGCCGTAGTTCTTTCTTGTCTTGGTTGGGATTTCAGACTCATATCAAATTAGATTGGTAGAGATTCGATTCGTTTACATTTTCCATGATTTCCTCAAATTTTTCTAGCTACTCAAGTTCATTGATCAATTGCTCTGCTTTATAAACTAAGTAGGCTTGCTCCGCTAAATCTTGCATTGCCGTTGCCTCATTGTAGGTAAAGACAAATTTCAGACCCGGTAGTGAGGTCTCAAGCCAGATGGTCTTGTGGTTTTCCTTTCCTGCTCGGTAGTGATATGTCCGGATATCATTCAGTGTCCTCATCAATTGTTGAAACTCCATTTCGCTTTTGACTAAGGCTATATTGCCAAACACAATTTGAAACGTTTGACAACAATCACAGTAAGACACAAATCCTTGCGGTCTCTCCAGTAACAGGTTGTAATGGCTCATCCGTTAATTCTTTTCAATTTTAAATCGCCGTAACTGACAAAAAGGTTAAATACTTGGAGGGCAGACATTTCCGCCCCAGTAGCCACACTATCAGAGCGGCTATGATCCTGCCCGTCCAAGAAACTGGCTATAGATATTATCACATCATTAATTCCGTGGTAACAATTGAATAGTGCGACAAACAAAGTGTACTGACCAGCTGGCTCTTTACGGAGGTAAGCTCGAATAATTACCAGCTGGCTACGCACACTTTTCCTAACGTTAACTCATCTACTTTACTTTTTTCATACTAGGATAGGCCCTAGCGATCAACCCCAGGGCTCACCACTAAGGCACTAGATTAACAGCATTGGGTTTTTAAAGCGCTACAGCTTAGCGAACAAACACGGTCTTTGTCAATTGACCAGCAGCAGCTTGCAATCGTAGCCAATATTGACCGGAAGGAATATGAGCAGGCAATTCTAGCTCATATGCATTTAAGCCTGTCCTAGGTGAAAGAGAACGACGCCAAAGGGGTTGCCCAAGTGCATTAAATAAACTTATCTCTACTTCTTCCAGTTGTTGCTCCAAATCCAAACTCAAGGTAAATCTTCCCCCTCGAACCGGGTTTGGGAAAACGGACCAGGAGGCACCAGCAGGAGCTAGATTCTGATTTGATGATAATACACCCAAATCCGTTTGTTCGAAAGTCGCCGTCCCTCCAGAACTAGACCCAGAAAAATCAATAAATACGAGTTTATACAACTGGTTATCTGGCATCTTAACCACATAAGTAAGACTATCCTGGAGTACCCATCCGATCTGGAAGTCAAATCCTTTCCAATCTGAACCAATGACATCTATACGTTCTTCAAAAGTCAGGGAAGTATTGACATCCACTTCATCAGCAGCAACCCCTTTGACTTCAGCAACTTTTAGATTGGGATGACTCAAGATTCCCGTTACGTCATACGGCGTGTTGTCTTGAGGAAGAATGGTCCGATAGCGACCGTACATCAGATCCCATTTCTCAGGGATAGCGCTAATTGTGGCATTGGAGGAAAAGGAGAAAAAGGCGAAGCCGGCATCTGCAAAGTCAGCTTTGTTCACTGTTGCTGACTGTTCATTACTTCCATCGAGATCTGCATGTCTGAAATAATAGGTGCTGATCACCAGAGAATCAATCATCATCTTCTTATAACTTCCGTCCCGCATCTTTAGGACAAAGACCTTATTTCCTATGACCTGATTGACTTGTGGATTATACATTCCCCAGCCATAATCCAAAGGGTTCTCAACGATTCTCCCACTATTGAAAGCTCCGTTATTCCATGATTCTTCGCTATTTACCAAACGGTCAGTCCCGATTTCCTCCTCTTTTATCTCCTCTGCAAAATCATTGGTCGGAGCATAATATAGTTCCAAGGGGGGAGGGGTATTGGATAGCGCTGCCGATTCGTTAATATGGATTCCTGCATCCTGTAGACCAAAAGCGGTAAAAGCTATGTCCCAAGATTCATAGGGAACCGCAATAGGCTGAAAATCGCCTAACTCAAAGAAGACCTGATTAACGTAACTATTTCCAGTCGAAATCTCTCTGAAAGTAGACTGGCTGTGCAGTATACCTGTGCATAGTAATAACAGTGTTAGGTGTAGATATCTCTTCATCTGGATTGTTTTTATTTAGACAAAATCTTAATAAGCATGATGCAAAAGTAAATCTCAAGAGAGGCATTGGCAATACCCATTTTTGGTACAATTGTATGGGAATAGTAAGCAATGAATTTGAGATCCTTAGGTAATTGGTTTTACCTAAGGATAGGTACCTAGCGACTCAATATTGGGTAACAGAAATTCTTAGCTAGCGCAATTAGTGGGGCCCAATTTGAAGAAAGCTATGATGACTGGACTACCCTAGATATAATTCACAATGACTTAGAAGACCTTGCACGTGTTTCTATTGCAAGACAACTACTGGTTTAGACTTAAGCCAGTAGCAGGTGTTAATTTGTCACAATGAATCTAGAATTTAAAGCAGTCTTTTTTGCTGGACTAATTATAGGTAATTTATACCTTCGGCAACCTTAAGCTGACCTATGAAATAGTCAGGATTCATTACCTTAGCCTTTTATCCCAAGTACTCACTTATGACTAGATCTTCCATCTCTAAGCCTATTCTTCTTACTTTATCCGTATGCCTATTGTCTCTTAGCACGCTATGGGGACAAAAGAAACTAGCGTATCAACTCTTTACGCAGAACGGCAAGAAAGTTACCTACGGTAAGATGCTGAAGCAGATCAATGCGGCAGACATCATTCTTTTTGGGGAATTCCACAATAACCCGATCTGCCACTGGCTTCAAATAGAGCTAGCTAAGGATTTGCCAAGTGAGAAATTGGTAATTGGTGCTGAGATGTTTGAACGAGATGGTGAGCAAGCCCTTGCCGACTACCTAAGCGGTACTATCGATCATGCAGCCTTAGACAGTCTAGTTCGGTTGTGGCCGAATTACGAGACAGACTATCGCCCCGTTGTAGAGCTGGCCAAAGAAGAGGGAATCCCTTTTGTAGGTACAAATATTCCCCGGAAGTATGCCAGCCTGGTTTATAAAGAAGGTTTCGAAGCCTTAGAGACTTTGAGTACAGAGGAGAAATCTTGGATAGCCCCGCTCCCAATCGCTTATGATCCTGAACTTCCAGGGTATAAGAAGATGTTGGATATGATCGCTGGTCACGGAGGGGAAAATTTCCCTAAAGCACAGGCGATCAAGGACGCAACCATGGCCCACTTCATACTTGAGAATCACAAAGAGGGGGGCACCTCTCTTCACCTAAATGGGACCTATCACTCTGATGACTTTGAAGGCATCCTATGGTATTTGAGAGAGCGATCTCCTGAGCTCCAATACCTCACCATCAGTACTGTTGAACAACCACAACTAAAGAAGCTCAACGAAGAAAACAAGGGCAAAGCTAGTTACATACTGGTCATTTCAGAAAGTATGACTAAGACGTATTAATCCAATCCGAACCAATAGCCTCGTAGAGATCCGTTTCTCACTATAGAGTTATATTTTCACTATAAGCAGAACGCTATAACTAATTAGTAAACAAAAACTTACAATACACATTCATTTGAAGTAAGTTGGCTCAGTATTTCTCTACACCATTGCCCCGATTTGAAGGGCACTAATGACTAATGTCAGTACCAGGACTGACTAAGATGCTCGACTTGTGGGTATATCCTAAATACCTTGCCATAAAAAGCAATGTTATGACCCAGCTGCAAGTCGAACAACTGATGCAATCTCAAAGTGCGAAGGACGTCTCCGGCAATTTCATATTTGTTGAAACACATATCTCTTGGTTATTACTTGGACCAGAGTATGTGCTAAAGATCAAAAAGCCGGTGCAATTCTCTTTTCTGGACTTCTCCACTAAAGAAAAACGAAAATTCTACTGTCAAGAAGAGCTACGTCTTAATCGACGCCTAAGTCCGGGGATGTATCTAGGGGTAATTCCGATTCGGGCTTTCGGAGGAAAGATTTTGACAGGAGATAATGATGGAGAGATTATTGACTATGCAGTCCTGATGCGAAGGATGGACGAGCAGCGGCAAATGGACTTACTGCTCCGCAAGAACCAAGTTCCTGTTGAACAGATAGAGCGCTTAGCTAAACAGTTAGCAGATTTTCACCTTAGGGCTCGGAAGATCAAGAGCCCGTTGGAGCTGGAACAAATGCAAGTGGATTTTGGGGATATCCTGAAATGCCAGCAGCAGATTCAGTCTCTATTGGGTCAAAGGGCGGTCAATTCACTGGAGGATATAGTCGACGCTGCCCAGGTTTTTCTGGAAGAACAAGCGTTTCATCTATACGTCAGAAAAATGCAAGGCTGGACTATCGATGGCCATGGAGATCTGCATTCCAGAAATATATTTCTCCTGGATAAGCCGGTGATTTTTGACTGTATCGAATTTGGTGATCATTTCCGAGAAGTAGATGTGCTAGATGAATTGGCCTTCTTGTGTATGGACCTAGATTTTCACCATCGTCCAGATTTGGCACAACACTTCCTACGTACTTACCTGACTCAAAACTCATGTATGTCTACCGAAATTGATCGTCAACTTTTCGTCTACTACAAACTCTACCGAGCGAATGTGAGATTGAAGGTAGAAGTACTCCAGGCAACTGCCGATGATCAAGCGGGAAGGGAGCATATCAAGCGAATACGACGATATTTTGAGTTAATGCAATCTTATCATAAGCAATTGCAAAAACTGCCCATTGGTTGAAGTCCCACTTGCCTACAGATGAAAGAAAAATGCCACGCTGCGAATTCACTAGCAGCGTGGCATTTTTTTGAATTATTTCCATTCGCTTATTCTCCCACTTTTCTCACCCCTCCAAAATAGAACTGGACACCGACAGCAATATCGAATTGACTGGTACGAGTAGTGGTAGTAGTAGTTAGGCCACCATTCTCCGTTTCGAATTGACTACGGGCGTAATTATACTTGAGTAGAGCTTCGATTCCAATATCATGAGTGGAAAAGATACTGAACCCTGGCCCAATTCCGAAAGCAAACACATGCGTGTTAATGCGCTGCCGATCTGAACCGATGAATTGCTGATCGCTAGCATTACCAAAGCCGAAGTCGGACTCAACAAAGAATGCCATATCAACACCTACTGGCACATAGTACCGAGCAAAAGGTCCAAACAATAAATCACTATCGTCTGTCCTATCCAGATTTGGATCTTGAACACGACTAAAAGTATAATCGAGGCCCATTCCGATGGCTAGATTATCAATTACAAAATATCCAACATTAGGTGCAAAGTTGAGCTGAAAAGCTGAAGGCCCTTCTCCCTGTTGGTCTAGGTCATTGGTCTTAACAGATACCTTAGAGTCAGTAGCAGATATTCCAATAGTTCCCCCCATTACAAAGTTGCCTTGGTTCAATACCTGCGCGGACAGGCAGGAGAATCCAAATAGAAAGACCGCGGTTAAAAAAATCTTCTCATGTAATTTCATATTCATCGAGTTTTGATGGTTTGAAACTGTTCTTGACCAAAGCAGCCAAGAAAGCATAGGCACAACAAATACCCGGTTAAGGTAGCGGTAGAATAATTCAATTCAAATGAGTTTTGTTAGAGCAGAACCTGATACATATCAACTGCTATACTGGGAAAAGATCAACGCACTGCAAAGTTTTGAGTAATACCTTGCGAGTACGACAAAACAAGTACGATGATCCTACTAATCGGCCTCTTACTTGTGGCACCTATTCTATGGATTCTTTTTGCGCCCATCGTCTTGAGAATTGACACCAAAATGGGGGTGTACAGAGTGCGATGGAAAGGAATTGCTTCCTTTCAATTCAGTATTCAGGAAGATGTGCCCATTCTAAGCCTGCATATTTGGTTTTGGAAAAAAGACTTTCAGCCACTTGATGCTCTGTCAAAAGCGCGAAAACCTAATTCAAAGAAAAAAGCCAAAAAACGGAAGTCTAGGAAGAAGAGGAATTGGAGAAGGCTTGGTTTACGACTACTCCATAGCTTCAAAGTGAGACAATTTGACCTAATGCTAGATACGGATGACTTCGTACTGAACAGCTATCTATACCCTGTATTCCACATGCTCCACTGCAAACCTTTGCAATTGGGCATCAATTACCAGGGAGAGTCCTCTTTGCAGCTACGAATTGAAAATCGACTGATCCGCCTGCTAAAGGCGATTCTGTTATAATGAAATCTATTGTTTACAAAACATTCAAATCATGGAAGTGCATATTGAAAATTTAATGGACAAGATCACCAACTTCATTCAAAAGGAAGCGAGATCCGAGACCGTAATCGGAGAGGCGTTTACCTTAGGAGAATATCACTGTATCCCAGTCATCAGAGTAGGGATGGGATTTGGGACTGGTGCCGGAGAGGGGGATGATCCCAAGAAAGGACATGGTGAAGGAGGCGCTGGTGGCGCTGGGGTAGGGATAGAACCCATCGGTTTTTTGGTTTCTCGAGCAGACCAAATCTCCTTCGTAAGCACAAAAACCAATCGAGGAATTGCAGCTGCATTTGAAAAGGTACCCGATCTACTTGAAAAATACTTGGAGAAACGCGCTCCAGTGGAGAACTAAAAAAGAAACATTGAATTTGCTCGTTAGATAGGGGTGCGGTAGCAGAAGTAAGGACTCAGAACTTCGCAAATGCACCCTTATTTTGACATTCCACTCAAATAAGTTAAGATCTTCTCCATGATCTCTTCTAGATTCGTATTGTCCGATTGTAACCTTAGGTGTGGCCCTTGAATCGGTTCGTAGAGAGCCTTAATCTTTAGGTAGATTCCAAAATCTGCCTCGCTATATCGACGCTTCTTGCTCACCCGGGCTCGAATTAGGTTTGGATCTGCCCACAACTCGATCCAGTGGATCGAAGCTCCTTCCGTATTGGCCAATTGTCGAAACCTATTGCGCAGCTGGGTCTGATAAAATGTTCCATCAACGACCACATTACCTCCACTTTGCAGGCCCTCTCTTGTCCTATCCAATAACTGCAAATAAACGCGCTCCTTGGCAGCTTGATCATATCGACCACGTAAACCCATGTCCTCACGAAGCATATCAGTATTAAAATGTCTCGCACCAATACGTTCAGCAATGGCAGTAGCCAGGGTGGTTTTGCCGGTTCCTGGAAGTCCCGTGACCATCAAAAGTTTTGGTGTTTGCATCACATTCATGACAAAATTGATTTACTGCAATTTCCCGTTTTGCTCAAGGCTTCAAGCTGTCGTTTATCACTTTCTATGATGATTTATTTACATCGCAGGGTCCATGTTATCTGAAAGAATCGGCGATCGGTGCTCAAAAATTTTTGAGCACCACTTGATTTAGATAGGATTCCTAACTATATTTGTCCTGTCTTTTACAGCGAATTTTTTTTGTGGTGTGCAGCTAGTCTTGTGGGCTAGCTGCAACACTAATAGCCTGTTTAAATTTTTTTATTTACTCACAAAAGTTAGTATTCCTAACTAAAACAACAAGCAATGAGACAATACTCGTTAATTCTCGTATTTGCCATTATCGCTAGCCTAGCACTTGCCCAAGGGCAAAATGAAGATCCAAGCTTTAGCTCATCCAAGGATCTTGTCATTACCCATGCTTCGGTAACTTTTGACGATCGATTGGATCAGCTCATTTTTAGCATTGAAGTGGAAGGAAAGGCTGGTGCGGCTACCCCTAAAGCTGTTGGTCAGCTGGACGGAGCACCAGTGTTGGGCTATGTATTTCCCACTAACCTTAAGCCTACTGATGTTGGTTTTGGTTCTACTGAAGGTATTGTGGCCTTGGCGTTGACCTCCCATCCAGATTTTGACGACACTCCACTTTGGGATGAAAACAGTGATCAAGATTTTGCGAATGACGGACTCATTTGGCATCCACATTGGGTGGTCCTGCGTGAAGATAAGAGAGTAGCTGGGGGGCTGTCCATAAAGCAATTCAATCCCGAAACGGAACAAGTTCAACTCCCTCCGACCAATCCCGGCATGCCCATGTACATGGATTCTCCCGGCTTTCCCGTAATCACAGATGGCCAGGTAATCCGAGTAGTGGTACCTGCCTACCGAATGAATAACCGCACTGATTTTAGCTTTGATGCCGTAACGGCCTATATGCAAGTCAATGGGTCAAAGAAGGACTTACCCATGTTGGGCGTGTATGCTGTGTATTCAGTCGCCTCCGGCGATCTTTCCTTACCCTATAAAGTGGCTCAATAAGACTCCCTGACAACAATAAATAGAATGATCATGCAACAAAATCATAGAAAAGTCAATGTCTGGGATACCTACGTAACCCGGAAAGATGGTGGACTCATGCATTTCGATATTTTGGCTCCAGTGGATGTCACTGATCCCCAATTGATTTACGAGTATGGACAAGCCTATTTGGCGACCAAAGGACAGGGAGGACAAGCCTTGGCAGCAGCGCAGTGTCGTTTCTGTCATGTGGAGCAATTGCAGCCAGAGATGGAGCATGATATTGCCAGCAAGGGATTCTTTGTGATCGAGATGGAGGGGTGTGAGTAGTATGATCGTAGTTGGAAACTAGCGATCAACCTTCACACAATAATGTTGGTCGTAGTTTGTAGGGCTTCACATAAGAAACTGATAAAGGCCAGCCCTCCCTTTTATTCCTGAAGCTCGCCTGCCGGCCGGCAGGGAACCCAACCCGCGGGGGGATTTACCTT
>CAJXPD010000248.1 GCA_913057785.1 uncultured Lewinella sp.
GCAGGAGATTATCCAGTTCTGGGTGAATACGCCAGCTAAATATAAAATGGAGCGACCCTATTATCTCCCACTTAGCAAGGAAGAAACACCTAGCATAAAGGGACAAGGTTATCAGTTACAAGTTGTAGCTGGGACGTACCAAGGCCATACAGGCCCAGCAAAGACATTTTCTCCGATGGTTTTGTTACGCGGGAAAATAGAGGGTGGACATGATCTTGAAATTAATCTTCCTGTCGCTTACAATTCTTTGTTGTACTTACTGGATGGTCAGTTGGAAGTAAATGGTAGATCTGCCAAACGAAAAGACTTGATCTGGTTTGCTAATGATGGAGAAGTCGTAAGGCTAAAAGCAGCTGAGGATACCCGATTTATCGTTCTATCCGGAGAGCCGATCGGGGAAAAGGTTAAGTCATATGGTCCCTTCGTTATGAATACCCAGACCGAGATCATGGAAGCCATCCGCGATTCACAAATGGGAAAAATGGGAGTGCTCATCGAGTCTTTTGATTAGCGTCTAGCTAAAACTGGCCTGATGGCATAGTCAATAGACTGCTCGCTAGTGGGACAGTCCTGTAAAAGAGCTGCCAGGAACTTTTCTCCTTCAGCTGCACCTCCGCGCAAAATTCAAAACATAAGTGGGTTTAAAATCCTTTTCCTTAGAGAACATTCAAAAAAGACTAATGAAAGTAGAAACCAAAAGACAAAATGATTGGCCCGTTCTGGATTTTGCCAGTATGCAAGATACAATCGAAACCCTGCATCAGTGGCTACAAATCGTTGGTAAAATCAGACTCCGCACTATGCCTTGGCAAAACCACTCCTGGCATACGGCACTTTATGTGAACAGCAGAGGTTACACTACTCATGGCATTCCTTATCAGGGACGCATTTTCCAAATAGATTTTGATTTTCGGGAGCATAAGCTATGGATTGATTGTTCAAACTCGAAAACGGTCTCAATGGATTTATATCCCAGGACGGTTGCTGATTTTTATCAGGAAATATTTGCGAAATTGGCAGAGGTAGGTATCAAAACTAGAATCCATGCCAGCCCAAATGAGATGGAACCGGCCATCCCTTTTGCGGAAAATACAGTGAATAAATCCTACGATCCAGCTGCTGCCAATGCACTTTGGAAGGCAATGTTGAAAGCGAATGCTGTTTTTTCTAAGTTTAGGAGTGAGTTTATAGGAAAGGCTAGTCCTGTACACCTCTTTTGGGGCGCCTTCGATCTCGCAGTGACACGATTCTCAGGAAGGCCGGCGCCATTACACCAAGGAGGGATGCCAAATATGCCACTGGAAGTCATGCAAGAAGCCTATTCTCAAGAAGTTAGTAGTGCAGGGTTTTGGCCAGGATCCAAAGATTTTCCTACTCCAGTATTCTATGCCTATGCCTACCCGACCGGAGAAGGTTTTGGAGCGCAGAAGGTGTCGCCCGAAGCGGCTTTCTACAGCCCTGAAATGGGGGAGTTCTTTTTAAAGTATGAGGATGTTCAGCGTGCAGAAGACCCCGAAAGAACGCTTCATGATTTTCTACAAACGACCTATGAGGCGGCTGTAAAAACTTCAGATTGGGATATCGCCAGCCTAGAAAGAAAGTAAGCTGAAGCCTATGTTTGGGGCAAACTGTCGAACACGGGTGAATTAGTAACCTAATATCTTTAGCATGTCTTCGGCAGTTTGTTCCTCCTTATACACGGTGTACACGAAATTGCCTTCCTTGTTTTTATCGATTAAGATCCGTTTCGGAGAGGGAATCAAACAGTGTTTCACGCCGCCATATCCACTGATGGCATCCTGATAAGCCCCGGTGTGAAAAAAGCCCAAGTAGAGTGGCTCTTTGTCTTTAGGGTCAAAAGCGGGGAGATATACTTGGCTTTCGTGAATCTCCGAATTGTAATAATCCGCATTATCACAGCTTAATCCACCAACATTCACCTTGCGGTAGTCATTGTCCCACTTATTGATGGGCAGTAGAATAAAACGTTCGCCCATACCCCAAGCATCAGGGATGGTTGTCATGAGAGAACTATCAATCATGTACCACATTTCGGAGTCATTCTGTTGCTTTTGGGCCAAAACAGAAAAGATGATGGCACTGCTCTCTCCAACCGTATACTTTCCGAATTCAGTGAGAATGTCAGGTTCAGGTACATCTTCCTCTTCGCAGGCGTGTAAAATATTCCCAACAATCTCCCGAACCATATACTTGTAATCAAACTCAAACCCGAGGGAGTTGCGGATCGGCATCCCTCCTCCAATGTTGATGGCCGTGAGATCCTCTGATTCGCGCTTTATTTCGCAATAAAGTTTAATAGCCTTTCTCAATTCCCCCCAGTAGTACAAAGAGTCTTTGATCCCAGTATCCACAAAGAAATGAAGCATGGTTAGCTTCAACTTCTCGCTTTTGGCGATTTTTTCCCGGTAAAACTTCATCACATCAGCTCCCCGAATCCCCAGTCGGGAAGTATAGAATTCAAAATTAGGCTCCTCTTCCGTCGCCACACGAATCCCCAACTTACAATGACCTACCACATGCTGCTCGTAGTACGCTGCTTCCTCCACATTATCACAAACGGGAATCACGTTTTCAAACCCATCGTTAATCAGCCCTACGATATTTTCTAGGTATCGCTGGGGTTTGAAACCGTTACAGATAATAATCACCTTCTTGTCCACTTTCCCCTGTTCATACAACCTACGTATCAAATCGATATCGAAGGAAGAAGAGGTCTCCAAATTCACTTTATGTTCAAGCACTTCATCCAGCACATAACTAAAGTGACTGCTTTTAGTACAATAACAATAATGGTAATTGGCAGCGTACCCTAGAGAACGCATGGCGCGATTAAACAGGTTGCGTGCCTTTTTGATTTGACTACCGATCTTCGGTAAATAGGTAAGCTTTAAGGGCGTACCGTATTTTTCTATGAGATGAATCAGCGGGATACCATTAAACTCCAAGTATCCATCCTCTAGATCAAAACCATCTTGCGGAAAAAAGAAGGATTGATCAATGAGGTCAAAGTATTTTGTTTTCAATTCCCGTCGACTGTAAAATAGAGTGAAAAAAACCAACAGAAAGTGCCCAGTTTTTGAGCGTTGCAAATCTAGATCAAAAAACGAAGATTTATATTGCCAGTGGCGTTTTTTTTGGCGTAGGTGTAGCGTTTTTTTGTAGTGGTCTTCTTCTGTTGCCGAAGGTGTATGGGACTAGACATACAAAAAAAACTATCTTTGGATTTTTTCAGAACCGGGACTCACCGCTTAGTACTAAATCATGTGTGATCGCGGGAAAATTTCTCAAACAGATCCTTCCTTTATCTTGGACAATTCCTGGATGTAGGAGCAAAAGCCTAAGAATACTATTCCTATGGAAAAGTTAGATGCATTAAGACAAGTGGCAGATTTTCATCGCACCTTTAAACACCCCATTTTAGACAGCCCCCAAATTCCGTCGGAAGAGCGATGCCGCTTGCGTGTGGCACTGATTGCAGAAGAACTAAAGGAATTAGAAGAAGCCATTGCGGCTAAAGATATCGTTGAGGTAGCAGATGCGCTTTGTGATATTCAGTATGTATTGGCCGGGGCAGTGCTGGAATTTGGCTTGGGAGAACAATTCAAAACTTTGTTTGACGAGGTTCAGCGCTCCAATATGAGCAAAACTTGTAAAACGAAGGAGGAAGCTGAAGCGACCATGCAGCATTACAAGGAGACGCAAGGTGTAGATAGCTATATGGAGAAAGCAGGGGATGTGTACTTGGTGTATAGACAAAGTGACAAAAAGACCCTCAAGTCCGTCAACTATTCGCCTGCAGACCTGAAAGGCATGTTAAAGCGCTAATAAACAGGACAAAAGCACTAATATCCTGCTATTTCGATAGCTTGTATGACCGAATGCTGTAAAATTGCGTCCTTTGTTTAGACTTTCTCCAAGGGAACCTATATTCAGAAATTGAAAAACCTAAATCTATGAAAAGGCGAATAGGTCTTTGGCTAGTATTGATTGTGGGCTGGGCAAGTGGAACCAGCCAGAGTTGGAACCTAGAACTGGATAAAGCGGAACTCGAACAGCATATTCGCTTTCTTGCCTCTGATGAATTGCAAGGGCGCTATACTGGATCTCTAGGGAATCGAGTAGCTGCCAGATACATCGCTGAGTATTTAAAGGCACAGGGGTGTGAACCCGTAGACGGTGCCGATGGATACTTCCAAGAAATTCCATTTGAATCCGTGGCTCCTCCAAGCACTGCAAGTTTGAAGATTGGAGAGACAGCTTATGAGTTGGGTAAGGACTTCTTCTTAAGTAATGGTGGTGCTGCCAATCTGGAAGGTAAGGGCATTTTTGCGGAGCATGGATGGGTTGATGAAAAAGCAGGAGTGGATCATTTCGAAGGCTTAGATCTGGAAGGAAAGGTGGTGTATGTGTGGTCAGGTAAACCGGGTTCTCGAGATCCACAGGAAGCCTTCGCTGCTAGCCAGCTCAAACGCAAATGGGCCGCCGAACGGGGAGCCGCAGCCTTGATTGAGGTATATCGCCTGCCGTTCCCTTGGCAATTCCTTTTGAATTATTTGAACAAGGAAAATCTTGTAATTGCTGACCCGGATAATGTGGCAGCAAATCTGGTATACGGAATGGTCAACGAAAAATCAGATGAGCCCTTTGAACAAATGAAGAATAAGAAGGGGCTGCTGACTAGTTTACAGACCAGTGGCGTGAACAAAAGATCTATGCGGTCCAGCAACGTAGCAGCTGTCATACCCGGTTCGGATCCCGAATTAAAAGAAGAGTATATGGTAGTGACGGGGCATTATGATCATGTTGGAGTAGGAAAGCAAGGGGGCGGATTCCCGTATGGTCAGGATAGCATTTTTAATGGAGCACGTGACAATGCTATCGGAGTGGCAAGTCTAATGCTTACCGCTAAGGCTTTCGCCAAGGACCCGCCAAAGAGATCCGTTCTTTTCCTTGCCTTGACTGCGGAGGAACAAGGTTTGATTGGAAGCAGTTATTTTGTGAAACATCCATTAATCCCACTGAATAAGATTGTTTTCAATTTCAATACAGATGGTGCCGGGTACAATGATACTAGCCTGGTTTCCATAATGGGGTATGATAGAACAGGAATAGCTGAATTAATTGATCAAGGGGCGGAAACGGTTGGATTAAAAGTTGTGGCAGATCCCGCTCCAGAGCAGGGACTGTTTGACCGATCAGATAATGTTTCCTTTGCGCGTAAAGGAATACCCGCCCTAAGTTTTAGCCCTGGCTTCAAGGCCTTTGATCAAGCGCTAATGAAGAATTATCACCAGGTCTCAGATGAGGCGGAAACTTTAGATTACAATTATCTATACAAATACTGCGAGGCATTTATCCGGACAGCTCGTTTGATTGCTGATCATCACGAACGCCCCTTTTGGGTAAGTGGAGACAAGTACGAAGAGGCAGGAAAAAAACTGTATGAACGCCCTTGATCTAAACATTTTCTGAAGGACGATTAACCGCTGCGTTTGACAATCAAACTGGTAAATATGTCGTCATGCGGAGAGAAAAGAGCCGTTTGGACCCAGTATTAGGCTTAATTTAAGTCTTTGTTAAGGCCTTGTTACATACATTTTTATTAAATTTGAAGGTCAAATGCTGTCAAGATGACTTCGAATACTCTCATCAAGGTAAAAATCTGGGCCTTGCTGGCTATGCCATTATTGTTGGCATCAACCTGTGAAAAGCCTGTGACCTTTAAGGTAGATCCTCCTGCTCCGGATCTGTTGGTATCCAGTAACTTTCAAGATCAATCAGCTATCCAAGTCGAAGTCAGCAAAATTACCTACGATGCTATCGGTGTAGGTCAGAAGGAATTTATCAACGATGCATTGGTGGGTATTTACGAAAATGACAACCTGTTAGAAGAGTTACAGGTTGTATATCCTAATACACCTAGAGGCCAAGCTCTTTATTCCTCCAGTGATATTGTACCTACGATTGGAAAAGAATATTTGATTCAGGTAGAAGTTGAAGGCTTCAAGATGGTTACGGCTAGAAGCATCATACCACCTAGGGTAGATATCCAAGAACTTGCCTAGCCGTAGCTTCCGGCGAAATATTAATTTTAGTTCGGATCTGGATGATAACTTCGTAAACGCCTACTTTGCTGGAGGTGTATTGCTCCAAGATGATCCCTTTGGTGGGCAATACGGTTTCGATATGAACATTGCGATTAATCCTGCCTTCCAAAAATTAGGAAGCTTATTCGTGGAGCTGCGGACGGTTTCAGAGGAATATTATCGTTTCCACAATAGCCTGGATCGCATTGAGCAGCAGGGAGGTAATACTGGCGGCTTTCAAGAATCAGTGATTCCATATAACAATATTGAAAATGGCAGTGGTATCTTTGCTGGCTATACCAGTGCTGTTGACTCCATAACGGTTCAGTAAAGCACCTGCTTCAAGAAATTTATTGGCCTTTTCAAGCCGTTTTCCAAAGACAGCTGTAATTCTTTCCATAGAGCTTAACAAATTCTTTGTTTCGCTCGTTATTACTTAAGTAAGTTAGTCCTACCGATGGTCAAGCTGATTTAACAATCTTTCAGCGATCAACATGTTTAGATCATGATGACAGTTACGGATTAGATTTTTGCAGTCCTAAGGGAGAGGAGGGATCAAATGATTTCTTTCTGCTGGAAGCGCTTATTGTTAACAAACCTCATAAAGTATCGAAGACGGGATCTTTAGAGGTCCATAAAGAATTAGAATCGTAATAGAATATGCCCAAGATACCCTTACATATACGTTTATTCCTTCGGCGATTACAAAGGTTTTTCATGACCACTGTGATCGGTGGAGTGGTGGTTATATTACCCATTTCGCTCTTTATTTTTTTGGTGAGGGTAGTGGTTCGATTTACATCCCAACTTGTACGTCCATTGATTGGGTTGTTGCAGCTAAAGACTGATACTAACCAGTGGATTGTCGATCTAATTTCCTTCGTCATTGTAGTAGGTCTATTCTTCTTGATTGGTTTGATCGTTCGTACTGAATTTGGGAAGCGTCTATTTCAGTTTATTGAAGAGAATTGGCTGAGTCGATTGCCATTCTATTCCACATTGCGAGATACCGTACAACAATTTGCGGGTAATGGTAAAACCCCTTTTCAACAAGTTGTGTTGGTAGATCCATTCGCTAGCGGGATTCTAATGACGGGTTTTGTGGCCGAAGAATTGACCCCAGATCTGTATTCAATTTTCGTACCTACAGGTCCTAATCCCACGAATGGATTTATTTTTCACGTTCCCCTTGAGAAGATTCAGTTCGTAGATGTTAAGCCAGAGGATGCTATGCGGACAATCATCGGGGTAGGTACTGGTTCCTCTATTCTATTTCCTTCTATCGCCAAAAAGAAAGTCTTAAAAGAGCAATAATTTGCACCATTCTTTGTTTTAAGTAAGAGCTTAAAAGAAAGTTTAAATTGACTACAACAGAATTGAAACTTCTTTTGTTATAATTATCTACGATTGCTAAAGCTTTCGTATATTGTTCATGGGATTATAATTTGTTAGTAGTAGGTCGTATCACCAACCGGTGATGCGACTTTTTTTATATATTAATTCTTTCTTTAATTAAAAAGTCCTTATCTTTACGGTCATTAGGAAAAATTAGACTTGCTAAAAGAGAGAACTTTCAGACCCATCATTGTTCTTATTTAATCGTTCAGTTAAGCAAGAGACTTCCCATTTTAGATAGGTAGGTGCACTCTGTTTAGGGTACCTGTCCTATGTCCATTTCATTACAATTTCAACTAAGCTTGTCGGGAGAATTCATGACGAAAGTCAGCTAGCTTGTATTGTCTTTAACAAATTGTAATGTCATTATGCTAAAAGTGCATCCCCCTTCAGTGGATCGGCTAAGGATCTCCTTTTCCGAGCCCCAAATTTCCCTACGTCGTCTTACTTTATTTTGCGCTCTATTCTGGTTTTCCATTATTTCGCATGCACAAATTAATCTGCAAGTAGACTCGGTGCATCCCACCTGCTATGGAGCGGCAAATGGCCAGATCGAAGTGTCGGTAGAAGGTGGGGTTGCTCCTTACCAATACCAATGGAGTACGGGCCAAAGTTCAGCAAGCCTAGTCCAACTCATCGCAGGAACGTACAGTCTCACCGTATCAGATGCCACAGGAGAAAGTGCCACGACGGTGGTGGTACTGAACAACCCTCCTCCCATGCTGGTCATCGTCACGCCTATCCAGCCTAGCTGCTTCGACAGTCAAAATGGCGAGCTAACCGTGGAAGTATGGCAAGGTACCGCTCCCTATTCCTTCAGCTGGACGGATGGTGCTTCTGGATCTCATAGAAGAGGGTTAACGGTAGGGAACTATGAAGTTTTGGCAGAGGATGCCAATGGATGCCAAAAAAGTGTCCAGATCGACTTGGAGGCGGCTTCGCAGCTAAACGCGGGAGCTTTGGGTGAACCGGCTAGCTGTGACCTTATGAATGATGGACTTCTGACTGCTTCTGCTCAATATGGTCAGCAGCCATATGCTTATGCGTGGAGCACTGGAGATTCAACTCAGGTTGTTGAGCAAGTAGAGCCAGGATATTATGAAGTGACCGTCACAGATGCACTGGGTTGTGTAGATACCGCCCAGGCGCTGGTACAGACTGATTTCAATGTTGATGTTTCTGGTTCTGCTCTACTTTGTGGCCCTGGCCCTACCAGCCAGCTCAATATCGTTCCCATTGGCGGAACCGCTCCATACGAATACCACTGGAATACAGGAGATGTTTCTCCCGAGATGAGCAACCTTAGCGAAGGAGCGTACACCGTCACAATTACGGATGCTACAGGTTGTAAAACAGTGGAAAAGGTGGAAATCCTTCAATCTGATTTTTCTATCAGCGTGATTCCAAGAGATGTTCTTTGTCATGGAGATAGTACGGGTAGTATACTAGTCCAAACTTCTGGCGGAGAACCTCCCTATCAGATCCTTTGGAGTACCGGTGATACGACGGATCTAGTTGAGGACCTGCCCGCGGGCTCCTACTCTGTGACTGTTACGGATGATGATGGTTGTCAATTGTCCGAAATGGTAGAACTAAAAGAACCCACCCCTTTACAAGTAGATTTTGAGCAAAGTGACGTGAGTTGCGGTGGGGCTGCTGATGGTACGGTGAAGATTAATCCCTCAGGAGGAAAAGCTCCCTATAGTTTCCTGTGGAGTCATAATCAGATATTTGGTGAGTTAGATAATCTCGAACCAGGGGACTATACCGTTACCGTTACTGATGCAAATCTTTGTGAAGAAATAATCCAATTGACGATTACTGAACCTGAGCCGCTGGATATGGATGTTGATCTTTTTCTGGTGGAGTGCGATGGTTCAAGAGGGGGCATGACGGCCCACGTACGAGGAGGTGAATTTCCCTACCATTACCTGTGGAGCAATGGGGATACTACTATTACTATTTCTGACATCCCACCAGGCACCTATGGAGTGACCATTACGGATGGTAATCAATGTACCATAAGTATGAATGATCTAATCATAGATGGAGATCCGCCAATTCTATTGGACATTGAGGTGCAAGATATTGAATGCAGTGATGAGGATACTGGAAGTATTCTCGTTTGGGCACAGGGTGGCTCGCCTCCTTTTACCTATGCGTGGAATACAGGACAGACCGATAGTGCTATTCATGACCTTGCCGTAGGAGAATACCATATCACGGTTACAGATGCAGATGGTTGCATGGTTTCAGCTTCGGCCACGGTGGGGCGAAGTTTGCCCATCTCATTGAGCATCAATACTCAGGATATCGCTTGTGCGGGACAGGAAAATGGAATTGCTAAGGCTGAAGTTAGTGGAGGCTTGAGTCCCTATTTCTATACCTGGAATACAGGCGCTACTGGATCATCCATCGTTAACCTGGCGCCTGGCACCTACAGCTTGACCATCACCGATAGTGCTGGCTGTAGAACTTCAGATACGGTAGAAATCATAAGTCCAGATACCTTGCGTGCCGTTCCTTCCTTTATGGATATCAGTTGCTTTGGAGAGACGGATGGTAAGGCAAGTGTGAGCGTTTCCGGCGGAGTACCTCCTTACGAATACGCTTGGGGGAATGGCGGCACGGACTCTCTCATTCAGGATCTTCCAGTAGGGATTTATGGGGTGGTAGTTCGTGATGCGATGGACTGTATTGTCACGACTAGTATCACCATTAGTGAACCTCCTCCTTTAACGCTAAGTCTCATCATAGAGAACATTCCTTGTGAAGGTAATTCTTCTGGTAAGGTACAAAGTATTGTACACGGGGGAGTAGCGCCTTACCGATATCTGTGGACCAACGGAGATACAACTGAGGCTTTGATGGATGTCCCTAGTGGTGCATACACGCTTCAAGTGACAGACGCTAGTGGTTGCTCCATAGAGGGTAGTGCTACTTTGAACGCGACGCCTGGTATTGCGCTTAGTTTGGAACAACAAGATGTACTTTGTTTTGGTCAGAATAATGGAGTGTTAGAAGCAATGGTAGAAGGTGGATTGGAGCCATTGAACTATCAGTGGAGTACGGGTAATACGAATACTAAAATAGCCAACCTTAGCCCAGGATCTTACAGCTTAACGGTGACGGACGATAATGGCTGCTATGATACCATCAGTACAATTATCAATGAGCCTCCAGCATTGAACATAGACCTCCTGGTTCAGCAGATCAGCTGTGCGGGAGCGGCAGATGGAAGTGCAAATGCCATGCCGAGCGGGGGAGTGGCCCCTTATCATTTTTCTTGGGGAACTGGGGATACCACGGCAATTATCAATGAGTTGGATGTCGGAATCTATGGACTGATTGTCGAAGATCAGAACGCTTGTATCGAGGTAGCTAGCGTCGAGATTACACAGCCTGCTTTGCTTGAACTGACTTTTTCAATAGAAAAAGAGCCTTGTGAAGGGAATGCGGACGGCATCATTCATACAGAGGTGCAAGGGGGAGCATTGCCCTATCGATTCTTATGGAGTACAGGTGATACTAGTCAATACCTAACAGACATTAGTGGTGGGGTCTATAGCCTTACCGTGACTGATTCCAGCGGCTGTATAATAAGTGGTGAAGTAGAACTATCGGAACGACCAGGCGTATTTTTGAGCTTGCAGAAACAAGATATCACCTGTTTTGGTGCGGACGATGGCACGGCGAGTGTAGAAATTTCTGGAGGAACCAGTCCTTTTATTTTTGACTGGAGTACAGGAGAAACTGCCGAAAGCCTAGCCGGATTGGCAGCTGGTGAATATAGCCTGACACTCACTGATCAGGCTGGATGTTTTGATACCCTGCAGTTTTCAATCAATAGCCCAGACTCTCTTATGGTTGAGCTGTTGAGCCAAGATGTGTCCTGCTTTGGGGCCAATGATGGTGAGATTTTGGCGGAGGTGCAAGGAGGAACGATGCCCTACGAGTTAGACTGGAGCAACGATAGTACTGGGATGGTACTATCGCCAATTGGAGCCGGCGATTATGAACTGACAGTAACTGATGCCAATGGTTGTAAGGTCTTGGAAAAAGTAAGTGTAACGGAACCAGATTCTATGACTCTACAGTTCGATATCGGCGTGATGCCTTGTGGAAATAGTGAAGATGGCCAGATTAGTGTAGAGGTACAAGGTGGGGCTCCTGAATATGAGTTTGCTTGGAGTACCGGAGATACAAAGGCGGGGATCGGGGGCATTGGCCCCGGGGCGTATAGCATCACTGTGACAGACCAGAACAATTGCCAACTTATAGACACGCTGATTGTAGAGGCAAACCCTGAACTCAGCTGTAGCATCGAAACGGTACAAGAAGTGACATTCGGTGGGGATGGAGCCCTTGAGGTCTTGATAGAGGGGGGAACTGCACCTTTTCAGATTATGTGGAATAATGGTGATTCTACAGCATTGATTGATAGTTTAGGTTTTGGCAACTACGAAGTGTCCATCACTGATTCGAATGGATGTACAACTTCTTGTTTAGATACCCTCCAGGGACTGGCATCGCTTGGTTCCTTTGTGTGGTTAGACGAAAACAGAAATGGTATCCAGGATCCGGATGAAGAGGGATTTGCGGATGTCCTAATAAAGATCACAGCGGTAGATTCAGTTATGCAAGCTTATTCCGCTACCACCACGACGGATCATACAGGTGCTTATCTTTTTGAGGTGCCTCCTGGACGGTACGTCCTAGAATTCACCTTGCCTCAGGGCTTCATTTTGACCTTGCCTAATGAAGGCATGAATGACGAAAAGGATAGCGATATAGATCCCTTGACCTTCAGAAGTGATACGATAAGCCTTCTTCCAAGAGCTCAAATGCTTAATATCGACGCTGGTTGCATTAGTGAATGTGACCCCTTCATCGAACCGGGCTTAATCAGTACTAGTAACAACTATCTCTGTGGGTCTGGTAATGATCCTGGCCCGATTTTGAATATAGCCTCTCCGACAGGTGGTAGTGGGGAAACCGAGTACGTGTGGATGCAAAGTACAGTTAACGGCCCGATCGGCAGCGAGTACTGGCAACCGATCCCTGACTCCAATACCCCGACCTATGATCCTGGAATCCTCTACGAAACCACTTACTTTGTACGTTGCGCTAGACGTGAGAAGTGCCCAACCTATGTGGAATCTAATATCGTGAAGATAGAAGTAGGCACTGAAGCTGTAGCCAAGGTGGATATTCCGGTGAGGATTTGTGAAAAGGAGGAGGTAAGCTTTATGGCCTTAGGTGCTGGACCAGAAGCTCAGATTCAATGGACCTTTGGAGGCTCTGCTACTGAGCCGGTCCAGGCTGGCGAACAGGCGGTCTTATCCTTTAGTTCCTTTGGATCTTTTCAAGGCAAGTTAGAGGTGGAAGAAAACGGATGTTTAGCAAGCCGCATATTCTTCTTTAATGTGATCAATAATCCGATCCTCTGCAACAGCCCATTAAATGTCCGTACTCATATTGTCAATGAGGCGGATCGGCGTATTGAACTCAGTTGGGATCGTCCAGAAACCACGGATCTTCTTCAGTACGAAGTTCAATTTTCCCCAGATGGTATTCACTTTCGTCCACTTGCGGTAAAGGACCATACAGGCCCAGACTCTACAGGTACAGATCACCGATATGCTTGGCAAGATCATGCGCCCAAACCCGGTCGCAACTATTTTCGAATAATGGTGAAGGACGAAGAGGGACGAAGAAGGTACTCCGAGGTACACCAGTTGGTCTTTTCTGCTGGTTCTACTATTGCCATGCTTTTCCCCAATCCAGTGCGTGCCGCTCTAAACTTAGAGTTTTTTGAGACCTTTGGAGAAGACGTTCGGGTAGAGCTGTACGATTTTCAGGGTATGTTATTGGATGAGCGATCTTTGGAGGCAGATGAAGAATTCTTGACTTTTCCGGTAGCGGGCTTAAGCAGTGGTATTTATTTTGCTCGAATTTACTTTGGAGATGTCCCGGTCAAGCACTTGCGTTTTTTCAAAAATTGAGTCTGGATTGGAGTGGTCGTGATTGAGACATTTTTTTGCCTTAACTCTACCGAGAAAAAAGAGGCAAATTCGACTGCGAAAATTATTGATATTTAGGGATTGAAAATTGATTGAATAAAATATAAATGTGTAATCAATTGTTAAGTAATGCATTGGGTGTAAAAAATGCAAGAAATGATTCATTTAAATACTATTAAATAATCGTTTGTTTGAATGAACATATGGCAATTCTTTCATGTAAAAATTATGAAAATTTTAATATTTATAGTTTGCATCATTGAGATATTGTCAATACTATTGTGCCATCAAACGGAAGAAAATTAGTATGAAACACCGATTTATGACATGCTGTTGCTGTTGTATGGAGCTGGAGTATACTCCGGACAGGTGATTCATTGTGTATAGAATAATGTTTATTCAACATACACGAAAGCCCTTCCGGAAATCCCCGGAGGGGCTTTCGTTTTTACCGGCACTTTATAAGTTGCCTAAAAGCTGATAAAAATGGCATTTTCTTCAAATTACTGCATGGAATCTATGATGGCTTGTTGTTGCCGCTGTTGTTGCTGTTGCATGACTAAGCAAGCGGATTTCCGTGTTTGGGATTTGAATATTCAGGTATAAAGAAAACCTTCAGAATACATGAATTGGCCCTTCCGGAGATCCGCTGGAAGGGCTAATTTTTTTGCCTTGTGGCTTGACTTTAAAAATCTGTTTTACATGAGTTCGTCATATGATTTTTCGACTGTTAGTGCCGCCGCTCGTAAAGATATTTTGGAGCTGGATCGGCGAATCCAAGCCTTTAAAGATGGGCGAGAAGACGAAGAGCGCTTTCGGCACTATCGTCTCACAAGAGGAGTATATGGGCAGCGTCAATTGGGCGTGCAAATGTTTCGGACAAAAATTCCCTTTGGTAAAATAACCTCGGAGCAGCTAATCAGATTGGCCGATGTATCTGAGAAGTATGCCACGGGTAATCTCCATATGACCACCAGGCAAAACATCCAAATGCACTACGTTAAATTGGATGATTCACCTAAAATCTGGACGGAGTTGGCACAAGTTGGTGTAACCGCCAGGGAAGCTTGTGGCAATACCGTACGTAATTTGACCGCTTCCGCAAATGCGGGTATCGACCCTGATGAGTTGTTTGATGTTTCACCCTACGTTTTTGCTGTTTACGAGTATTTCTTGCGCAACCCGATTTGCCAAGATATGGGACGAAAAATCAAGCCTGCTTTCTCTTCTAGCGATAAAGACTCTGCTTTCACCTACTTTCACGATTTTGGCTTCATTCCTCGCATCAAGGAAATTGATGGCGAAGAGGTGCGAGGCTTTAAAGTGGTAGTAGGTGGTGGACTTGGTGCTGTTTCTATGGTGGCACATGATGCCTACGACTTCTTACCAGAAGACGAGATCATCCCCTTCATGGAAGCGACCATTCGGGTATTTGATCGATACGGAGAGCGAGAAAAACGAATGAAGGCCAGGATGAAGTTTCTGATCAAGAAGCTAGGATTTGAGACGTTCATGGCCCTGGTAGAGCAGGAGAGAACAGCGCTTCCTAATCACAAGATTACCATTGATACCAAGGCTGTGGAGATTCCAGACCCAGCTCCGTATCAAGCCGCGCCTACCCAAACGCCAAACGATCAAGATGCTTACGATCTCTGGCTACGCACCAATGTTTTCGAGCAGAAGCAAAAGGGTTTTTATGCGGTGCAGATCCGCCTTCCGCTTGGAGATATCGATGCCAATAGAGCAAGAAAATTTGCCCGCCTAGTGAAAGCATATGCTGCTGACGACATCCGTGTGACGGTAAATCAGGGCTTGCTGATCAAGTTTCTACGCCCAGAAGTCTTACCCTATATCTTTAATCAACTTACGGAACTGAATCTAGCTAAACCAGGATTCAATTCTATCTCTGACATTACAGCTTGCCCTGGAACGGATACCTGTGCACTAGGAGTGACCAACAGTACGGGCTTGGCAAAACATTTGGAAGAAGTAATTCAAGAAGAGTACCCAGTGCTGATTGAGGAGAGTGATATCAAAATCAAGATCAGTGGCTGTATGAATGCTTGTGGTCAGCATATGGCGGCTCAGATCGGTTTCCACGGTAGTTCCATTAAAAAAGGAGAATTGGTAGTACCAGCCATGCAGATTGTCTTGGGTGGCGGCGTGGACGATAGCGGAGAAGGATTCATTGCGCAGAAGATCATCAAGTTGCCTACCAAACGTATTACCGAAGCTTTCAGAACTATTCTTGCTGATTATGAGAATGAGGCGCAGGAAGGGGAGTATTACAATCAGTACGTCGTACGCCAAGGCCGCCGTTACTTCTATGATTTGCTGAAGCATCTTGCGGATGTCACGACGCTGAAAGGAACAGAACTATTCGACTGGGGGCAAGATCATGCTTATCTGCAGGAGATTGGGGTAGGAGAGTGTGCTGGAGTAGCATTAGATATGGTAGGCACGATCCTGATGGATGCCAAGGAAAAGTGGCAACAGGGATCGGAGGAGCTGGGGGCCGGAGAATGGGCGAGATCTATCTATGGTTCGTATCTGACTTTCGTAGTCGGAGCTAAGGCGCTTTTGTTAAGTAAAGACGTGAAGTGCAACACGCATCGAGGAATTATTTCGGATTTCAACACACATTTCATAGAGACTGGAGACCTTAGTCTATACAGTGATTTCAATGAGGTGGTTCTACAAATCAACCAGAATCCACCTAGTGAAGCTTTTGCTAGAGATTATTCCGATCAAGCCAAGACTTTCCTTGATAAAGTATTTGCAATTCGCGAAGCACAACTGCAAGTGGCAGGAGGTGTCGGCAAATTGGTAATCGGTCACTATTATAAAGCGTAAATCGCAGTAAGTGGGAGGTTTTAAACGAAGAGAACTTCCTACCTCAAGCGTCAAAATAGTAATCACATGTCAGATTCAAAAAAAGCACGCATCACCTTAGTAGGAGCAGGACCTGGAGATCCAGACCTGATCACGATGAAAGGAATCAAAGCTTTACGGCAGGCCGACGTCGTGCTTTACGATGCTTTGGTCAATGAGGAGATCCTTGATGAAGCGCCAGCTCATGCGTTGCGCGTCTTTGTAGGAAAACGAGCGGGCAAGCATAGCCATAAGCAAGCAGAAATCAACCTGCTCTTGGTACAGTATGCCTATAATTATGGACACGTGGTTCGACTAAAAGGAGGAGATCCTTTTGTGTTTGGACGTGGACATGAAGAGTTGAGTTACGCCAACAGCTTTGATATTCCAGTAACTATCGTTCCGGGAATCTCCAGTTGTATCGCTTTGCCAGAATTGCAAGGGG
Organism: uncultured Lewinella sp.; assembly: GCA_913057785.1. Classification (GTDB taxonomy): domain Bacteria; phylum Bacteroidota; class Bacteroidia; order Chitinophagales; family Saprospiraceae; genus DT-111. The sequence continues at coordinate 16,842 of CAJXPD010000248.1, forward strand.
TGCCGCCAACCCGCCGCGGCATGAACGAAAGCTTTTGGGTATTGACGGGTACGACCCGCCATGGAACCCTATCTGAGGATGTAGCTATTGCTGCAAAGTCCAGTGCTACGGCAATTATTTTGATGGGTATGAGAAAGATCTCCCAGATCATGGACTTATTTGCGCAAGCGGGGAAAGCAGATACCCCAGTAATGGTCATTCAAAATGGATCTTTACCCAATGAAAAATGCGTGATCGGTACCGTATCGACTATCGCAGACGAGGTACAAGCTGCCAAATTGGGCAGCCCAGGCATAATTGTAGTGGGAGAGGTTGTACATTTGCATCCTTCTTTAGCAGTAGCTGCTTTACTGCCAGAAGAACAAGACCGATCCTTACGCAAAACTGCCTGAAATGAGTGAAAGAAATGAACTCTATCCCGTTTTCCTCAAGCTCCATCAGCTCAAATTACTGATTGTTGGAGCCGGAGAGGTGGGATATGAAAAATTATCCTTTATCCTGAAAAGTAGTCCCCGCGCAAAAGTGCGCATGGTGGCTCCTTGGGTCTCTCCGGAGATCGAAACACTGCTGGCTGGTAAAGAAGAACATGATGTAGAAATCATCCGACGTCCTTTTGAAGAAAGTGATGTAGAATGGCCCGACTTAGTGATTGCCGCCACGAACATCGAGTTGTTAAACCAGCAAGTCCAAAAAGTCGCAAAGGCAAAACAAAAGTTGGTGAATGTGGCAGATACACCAGCACTTTGCGACTTTTACTTGGGTTCAATTGTAACCAAGGGCTTCTTGAAAGTAGCAGTATCCACCAATGGACAGTCTCCAACTTTCGCCAAACGCTTTCGACAATTATTGGAGGAGGTGCTTCCGGAAGATACTTCTGACCTTTTGGAAAACCTGAAAGAGATTCGAGATCGTTTAGGGGGTGATTTTGCCCATAAGGTAAAGGAATTAAATAGAATTACAGCTTCCCTTCTTGAGGAGGAGAATACCTAATCCATTAACCAAAACATAGATCAAATTAT
>CAJXPD010000249.1 GCA_913057785.1 uncultured Lewinella sp.
TGCAGGCCAACGATATCCGGGTGTCTCGTCCGTATTGAAGGCAAGGTACTTTTGTGCGTAGAGGTTTACCTTCAGTGCATGCCTGATCACGCCATTCGGTATTAAATCTCCCATACGTAACGTACCACCAATACTTGACATTCCACTGCCACCATGTGCTCCTCTAATCCCGTCACCCAAATAAAGGTCTCCATCGGGTGGCCTGAATTGACTAACAGCAGCCCCCCCTTCCCCACAAATATGAAAGGGCTGAGTTTGTACAATGGTCTTGCCATCAGCACGCAACAGCGCTGCCGAATGATTGGGTCGTAGGCCATTGTATCCAGGATCTGTACTGAAATCTGCAGGAATCGGGACATCCGCAATTAAAACCTCCTTAGGTTCAAGAGCACTTTCACAGCGTAGGCGATCACTCCAACCTGCATCATGTTTAATAACGTCTTGTGGTGATGCCGCTGGAGTGAGAATAAGAATATCTTCATCAACCGTTACTGACCAGGCTTCGGGTGCTCCGATACCAGCTGGAACATAGACGGCATTCGAGCCAATGGGCATATTCCAGATAGAATTCTGGGCAAACGGCCATTGACTGGCCACCCTGCTGCTTGGAAATTGAGCATATCCTACACTCAACGTAAGCATCAGTGAAAAGAGGATTACTTGTCCTTTTTTCATATACGTGAATGGTATTGGTAATCGATCTCCCGGGGATTAGATAGGGATTCTTAAACTACTTTAGATGGATAGGTGGAAACTCCTTGAGAGATAAAATGTAAACTACGACAACACTACAGTACCCAATTCTTTGGCTAGTTCATTTCGAATGCTTAAGAGCTTTTGCTGAACTTTCATATGGACCATAAGCTTGTCCATATCTCCACTCGCACTTAGCTGCTTGATCTCCTCCTGGTTCTTCTGACACATTCTGGAAATTTTGCGTAACCTAAATCGTTTTAGCGCTTGAATGCTATCCTCCGAGAAGTTGAGTTCGGGACTCTTCTGCGTCTGGAGGGTGATTTCGTAGCGTTTTTCCCAGTTTTCGCTCAATTCATATGGGGAGGTGATGAGGTTGATGGCCATCTGCTGTACCGCCGAATCTGGATGCTGTGTAAAGAAATCGGTAGTCAAAGTTTGACCACTTGCAAGTCTTTCTTGAGCCAACTTGGCTATTTGTTGATAGGTTTGATTATCAAAATCTTCAATGACGTCTTCAATATTACTGATGATAAAAGCGGCGACAGTGACGTTTTCTTCTTTGTCAAAAATAGCATCCCCGCCAGCAACCAGTATACGAACAATGTCCTTTTCCTGAAATTCATCCCCTACCCGGCTTTCCTTTTGTTGCGGAACAGGTTGCTCCAAGGAATCCGACAATAGTTGGGCCTCATGTCGTTGAACCTTCTGTAAATTTCCCCGGTCATTGCTCGCCCGATGCTTTGTCAACTCTTTACTTACTACTTTATTGATCTCATTGATCAATAATTGTTCTTCCACGCTAACCAATCGGGCACACTCCTTAATGTATAGAGACCGCTTGATTGGATCAGGAATCTTGCTTATGCTTCCTACCACATCCTTAATCAGTTCAGTCTTCTTGACCGGATCATTTCCAACTTGATTGAGTAGTAAATTAGTTTTAAAGAAAATGAAATCCTGGGCTTTCTCCTCCAGAAAGGTCTTGAAAGCGCTGGTACCAACGGATTGCAGATAGGAATCTGGATCTTCTCCATCTGGCAACATGACAACCTTCACATTAAGGTCTTGGGCCAAGATCAGGTCTATACCCCGAAGTGCCGCTTTCAATCCAGCGAAATCTCCATCAAAAAGGATCTTCACATTGGGAGTATATCGCTTGATCAACCTAATTTGTTCGGTGGTTAAGGATGTACCTGAAGCGGCGACTACATTTTCTATTCCCGCTTGATGCAAGGAAATCACATCCGTATATCCCTCAACTAGTATACACTCGTCCTCTTTACGAATCGGCGCCTTAGCAAAGTTAGCTCCATATAAGACCTTACTCTTGTGGTAAATCTCTGTTTCAGGAGAGTTGATGTACTTAGGAGCCTTGACATCCTTTGCCATAATTCGGCCAGCAAAGGCAATCGGTTTGCCGGACAAGTTATGGATGGTGAACATCACGCGGTTCCTGAAGAAGTCGCGATCATATTGGGTGGTCAAGCCTAACTTCTTGAGGGATTCCAAGGAGTACCCCTTCTTCGTAGCCACATCCGTGAAGCCTGATCTCTGATCAGTGGTGAACCCAAGACCAAACTTCTTAATGGTCTCTTCTCTAAACCCTCGTCGCTTGAAATAACTCAAACCCACACTTTTCCCTAGATCGGTGTCAAAGAGTTGCTGCTGAAAATATTCCTGTGCAAATTGATTAACCAAGTACAAGCTATCCAAGTGTTGTCTAGCTGCAATCTCTGCCTGTGAGGCTTGTGTCTCCTCCACTTCGATTCCGTACTTCTTGGCTATGTAGCGCAAGGCTTCTGGGAAAGTGAAACTTTCATGCTCCATCAAAAACTGCACAGGTCCACCCGCTCTTCCACAGCCAAAGCACTTGTAAATATTCTTGGCTGGTGAGACGACAAAAGAAGGCGTTTTCTCATTATGAAAAGGACAAAGCCCCATCATGTTAGCCCCACGGCGCTTCAAGCTGACGAAGTCTTGAATAACCTCCTCCACTTTAGCTACTTCCGTGATCTCCTGTACCGATTTATTGGTTATCAAAGTTTATAGACTTGAATTTGGTCTGGAAAATTAAGTAAAAAGGCGGACAATTAAAATTTTTAACTAAAGCTGCCGTTCCTTGAGATTATCCAATTTTAACAAGGTAAAAAACTAACAATCAAACACTTGTATATCACAACTCAGATACTGTTAAAAACAATAACATTTCGTGACATAACTTTTTTGCGTAAAAAAACGTCTATTATACTGAAGGTCAAACACAATGACACTTCAAGAAAAAATGGGTGTTCTCATAGTGTGTGGGCTGCCCCGGGACATTCAAGCTTCCGGGGTAGTTTTAATTAAACAAAGAAAAGTTAGCGAATTAACTACACTTTTCTTATTTTAGCAGCTGAAATCACCTAGATCTAAAGATATTTAAGATTACTTTCCAATTTTAGAGAGCGCGTTTTTAAGTAGTCCCGCCTTCCAAAGGTGGGACCTTTTTTTTGCCCCTACTTTACGATAAAGAACTCTACAGATTGTCTTTCTAATTTTACGCCTTTCACATAAAGTGGAAATTTTGTTAGACGCACGGGAACGGTGTTTTTCCCTTCTTGCAGTGGCACGTCTTTCAGGTCTGCTTCAATTTCAAAATCCTGATATAAAACCTCATTGTATCGGCTTAAACCGACCTGACAGGTTAACAGAATCTTATCCGGAAACACCTTCAAACTATCTCCTTCTTCTACATGATTAAGACTGACTGGAATGTAAAGCGTCTTTTCCGTAAACTGCTCAACATCAAGATCCACGTTGACCTGCTTTATATCCAGTTGCAGAGCGGGAGCAGGAGGCTCCAGGGGAAGCGGTACACTAGTAGAAGATTTAATATCAGTCAGCGCCATTAATGTAGTCGGCCACACAAACAAGCTATCCAAGGTTTTAGCTGGACCAGTAATGGTAACACTATCTGGAGTAACGGTTGGTACTTGTTTGAGTTGGTTTCCTGGGGAGAACTGTAGATCCTGTTCCAACACAACTGGAACTCGCTTACTGACCTTCTGATCCAATTCGATCTCAAGATTTTCATAATTAACTGACAGCACCTCGATAGCTGAGAATCGCAAACTTCCACGTATTTCCGTTCGCATTCTGTTTTGATTCAAGTATAAATTGGTATTGTCTAACATAGAGATGAAAACCGGAATACGAGAATGGTAGAAATGTTCTAACATCAAATCCCAACCAGTTCCACGGAGTTCTGCCTCTACGTCTGCAGGAGGCATTTCTAAAAGACATTTATCCTCCGGCATCTCAATATTGAGCATAACCGGTTTTACAGTAGGATAGGTTTGCGACAGTTTAACCAGTACCCAAAAGACAAAGGCTATGCCAATACAAGTGATTAGCATAGCCCTGTCTTCTTGTAGCTTAAAGGAAGCTATTTTCTTAATGATATCATTGATCTGCATAGAGAGAATCCGTCATCTCCTTGGAAATGGCATTCCGAGTAACTCTAATGTAAGTTTTGCTCCCTACTTCCAGAGTGATGATCTCATCCTCGACCTTATTGATCTTTCCTAAAATCCCACTAGAGGTCACTACGTCGTCTCCTTTTTCCAAGGCAGCCATAAATTTCTTTTGCTCATTTTGCCGTTTGCTCTGTGGTCTAATCATAAAAAGGTAAATAATCAGGAACATAGCTCCGAAAAAGAGCAGATTAAAGGTCCCTGCACTTCCTTGCAGTAGTAAGACGTCTTGAAACATGTGTTTAGTTTTGTATCATGAATTGGGCTTGTCCTTATCCGACTTCACATATCCTTTCAAGAAAACCCTCGTGGAAGCGGGATAGGTATTAGCCGTTATAGTAATCGGTTTACTTTGGTTCTCAATCTTGCCTTTGGTATTAAACTCCACATCAATTTTCCCTTTTTCTCCAGGCGCAATCGGTTCTTCTGGCCAGCTAGGAACAGTACACCCACAGGTAGACCTTGCATTGCTAATGATTAAGGGCATTTTTCCCGTATTGGTAAAGTGGTAGGTGTGCTTTACCACTGCACCTTCCTCTACCTCGCCAAAATCAAAGATCTCTTCTTCGAAAACCAACTTGGCGATATTGACGGTATCTTGCGGTTTCTGGGCCGAAATGGGATTACGTACAATATCAGAGTTCGAGATGGCGTCGGCGCTGGTGATTTCTTCTACAGACTTCTCAGAATTTACACGAGGTTGATTCTGGCAAGCTATCCCCGCTAGGATTAGTACTAGCAGGACCAAAGTGTTTCTTGTCATAGGATAATAAAAGACTTTTGCGTAAAGGTAAGAAAGATTTCCAAGTCCTGACGCCTAGCCATTCAAAACTAACCCTAGCTTGGGTAGCGAATTACGAATTAAATTCCGCTATCCCGAAGGAAAAAAGATTGTCCTTTGGTTAAATCGAGCACTTTTCATTTTGTGGGTAAAAAAACAGAAAAATTCAAGTCCCCCAAGTATATTCGCCGGCATGGAGAAGCATAAGTATAATTACGGTATCATCGGCAACTGCGCCTTCTTAGCTTTAGTGGATAGTCATGCCAATATTGGATGGATGTGTTGGCCAAGATTTGATAGTAGTTTTGTATTTGGAACGCTACTGGATACCAAGAAAGGCGGAGGGTTTTCTGTCACTCCCGAAAAGGAGATCATAGAAAACGCTCAGCAGTATGTTCGGAATACCAATATTCTGGAAACCCATTTCACTTGTGCTGATGGTTCCTTTAAAGTAGTCGATTTTGCTCCACGTTTCTTTCAAAATGAAAGATCCTACAAACCCTTGATGCTTTTCCGCAAGATCGTACCCACGGAAGGACGGCCGAGAATTAGAGTTTCCTGTCAGCCCAGGGGTGAATATGGTGAATTCATCCCAAGTAAAACCTTTGGCAGCAGTCACATCCGCTACGAGGGACTGGCCGATCACCTTAGGCTAACCACAGACATCCCCTTGACTTTTGTTGATGAGGAGCAAGCTTTTGTACTCAATGAAACTAAATATTTGGTGCTGTCATGGGGCGTGCCTTTGGAAGGTCCGTTAGCAAGTACAGCAGAAACCTTCTTAGCAAAGACGAAGGCCTATTGGAATCTTTGGGTCCAAAATACCTCCACCGAACATTTTCGGCAAGAGGCAGTCATTAGATCCGCTTTGACCTTGAAATTGCACCAATATCAAGATACCGGAGCGATCATCGCTGGAGCTACCACCAGTTTACCTGAATTCCCGGGAAGTACTCGAAATTGGGATTATCGCTTTTGTTGGTTTAGAGATGCTCACTATACCTTGAAGGCCTTAAATGACCTCAGTCACTTCAATATTCTTCGTGATTATGCCCGCTTTGTAGAGAATATCGTTTTAAACGAAAACCAACGCTATCATCCGCTCTACCCGATCACGATCGATCGGATTCCTGAAGAAAAGATTTTGCCCTTAGAAGGGTACAGAGGGGAAAAACCAGTCAGGATCGGCAATCAGGCCTATGAGCATATTCAAAATGATGTGTACGGGCAAGTACTTGTGACACTCCTACCCTTTTTTACGGACAAGAGACTGGGTGACAATAACAGCAGCACATCCCTAATCAATCTGGTTAAGCACTGCCTGCACATGATCGAAAAGACCATGGATGAACCGGACAATGGCTTATGGGAATTTAGAGGAACGAGCCAGTTACACAGCTATACCTTCCTATTCCACTGGGCTGGAGGACATGCCGGGCAGAAGATAGCACAGGCCCTGGGAGACAAGAAGATGCTCAGTCACGCCAGAAAGCAGGTGAAAGACGCTACTGCGCAGATAGAACGCTGCTATGATGAGAAAAGAGGGGTCTATACCCAAGCCGTTGGCTCACCTAACCTTGATGCTAGCCTACTGCAATTGATCAACATGGGATACTTGAATCCTAGAAGTGCTAAGGCAAAACAGCATCTCAAAGTGTTGGAAGACGAATTGAGAACACCTTCAGGGCTCTTTTATCGATACAAGCATGTAGATGACTTTGGAGCCCCGGAATCCACTTTCCTCATTTGCGCTTTTTGGTACGTAGAATCCTTGGCGCGCATGGGCCGCCTAAAGGAGGCCATCAAGATCTTTGATCGACTCACTAAACACGCTAATCACCTGGGATTATTAAGTGAGGATGTACACGAGGCTTCAGGTAGCCAATGGGGTAATTTCCCGCAGACTTACAGTCACGTTGGCTTGATTAACGCTGCATTTGCCATTAGTAAAAAACTGGATCAACCGATCTATTTTTAATGATGAAGGTATATTTGATCGGTTTTATGGGATCTGGCAAATCCTTCCTTGGGCGCCAACTAGCCATGTCATTAGGGTTTGAGTTCATGGATCTGGACCAACAGATTGAGCAGAAGGCAGGAATGACGATCAGCCAAATTTTTGAACGTTTTGGGGAAGATCACTTTAGAAAGCTGGAACAGGCTGTGTTACAAGAAACAGAGACCCGCAAGAAAACAATTGTTAGTACTGGCGGCGGAGCCCCTTGCTTCTTTGATAACATGGAATGGATGAATCAGCAGGGGCTGACGATATACCTCCAGGCCAGTCCTACCCTACTCGCCGATCGCCTACAAAGTGAAATGGCTCATCGACCTTTGTTGGCTCATCTGAATACAACAGAGTTGATTCAATTCATTGAGGACAAGGTAGCCTCCAGAACTCATTTCTATGAACAAGCCCACATCATCTGGACACAAGACCACGATAATCAATCCGATTGGCAGGATTTAGAAGAAAAAATTCGAACAAGGCTGTTTGATCCTGACAAGATTTGATAAATTTGGCTGCCATCAACAGCTACAGCCATCTATGTCCTATAAGCTCTCACTCCCTTTTCATGCTTTCCAGTTACGTATAGGTGATCAGGTTTTTTCTATTCCCTTGACTGATCAGCAAAGTCTTCGTGTAGGAACCTCCCTGGAAAACTTAATGGGAAAATACGGAGAAAGTTTGCATCGTAAGATCGTTAAGCATGGACAGCTGGATCTCATCATGGACGAAATGAGAGATGGAGAATACCTATTCGATGATATCGAGGTAAGCTTTCCTAAAGCTAAGGATAACATGAGTTATCCCTCCTTTAGCCTGATATTTGATTTCTACTACGAGCATGTTCCAGGAGGGTTGGCAGGTATAATTCCAGTTCTCGGTTTAGAGGGGTTTGGAGAGGATCTCTTGAGCCTCAAGATGACCTTGCAGGAGACCGTTAAACTTGATTTTGCACGTAAACGTAAACTCAGCGCTGTACAACATATTCTCAGCACCATGTGGTTTGAAGAAACTGAATTGGAGAGCGGGACGCTAGAACTGCAGGTGCCTTCTCTTCGAGACCTGAGTGATCAATCCAATGACATCAAAGAAAGGATATTGGAGCGCGTGGCTACCCACCTTCAGATCCGCAAGAAAGTGTTATATGGTTTCGAAAAGGAACTAGAACAATTATCGCAAGCCCTGCAAGGGAAGTTTAACAAAAACGTACTGGTTGTCGGTGCTCATGGGGTGGGTAAAACTACCTTAGTTTGGCAACTAGCTTATCAAAGAAGACGCAAAAAGCTCAAGGGAAGAATTTGGGAGACAACAGCTTCTACGATGATCAAGGAACTGATGGGAGATACCGGTTGGCAGGATAACCTATCGAAACTCTGCACTGAAATGGCCGGCTCGGAGGATTTTCTTTATATCCGAAATCTCATGGAGCTCTTCGAAGTCGGTAAATCAGAAGGCAATCAGGTATCCATGGCGCAGTACCTGAGAACACCCATCAGCCGTGGAGAATTGAATATCATTGCTGAGTGCACCGAAGAAGAGATGGCCAACATAGAGCTCAAGAGTCCAAATTACTTGTCCTTTTTCCAAGTAATTCGTTTGCAAGCTCCAGAAGGGGAAGCGCTAGAAAAGATCATCGTCCAAAAGGTAAAAGATATAGCAGCCAATAAACGGGTTCAGATTGATGAAGAAGCCATCCGAGAAGTGATTCGTCTAAATCTTCGTTTCAATCCCTATTCCGGGATGCCAGGCAAGCCAATCCATTTTTTGGAAAGTATTCTAATCAATAAGAAACAAGCCGCAGATCGCAGTGGGAATGCAAGTATTCGGATTTCAAAAAAGGAAGTGATCAGATACTTTTGCGAAGACTCGGGCATGCCTTTGTTTATGGTAGATCCTTCTCTTCCCATGGATACAGAGCAAATCCGCCAAGACTTTAATAAGAAGATTTATGGCCAAGAACAGGCTGTGAATGGCTTGGTTGAAATCCTTGCTGCTGTGAAGACCGCATTGGCTAGAAAGGGACAACCTATTGCTTCTTTGCTCTTCGTTGGGCCTACTGGGGTAGGTAAAACAGAATTAGCCAAGGTCTTGGCCAACTTCATGTTTGGAAATAAAGGAAACCTAGTGCGGTTTGACATGAGTGAGTATTCCAACTACTATGCGACCTTACGCTTGATCGGCCAAGATTACTTCACCGAAGGTTTGCTAACTTCCGCGGTTAGAAAATCGCCTTTCTGCGTTCTATTATTCGATGAGATTGAAAAGGCGCACCCAACCTTCTTCGATCTATTGCTACAGGTTCTTAGTGAAGGACGATTGTCTGATAATCGGGGTAAGACGGTGAATTTCTGCAGCACCATCATCATCATGACTTCTAATATTGGTGCTGAAAAGTTGCAAAGGGGAAGTATTGGATGGGCAAAGGATGAAGAAGATCCTGCATCATTATATATCAGTGCTATTGAAAATTATTTTCGCCCTGAACTCTTTAACCGAATCGATCGGGTGATTCCTTTCGGGATGCTCACGCAAAAGATCGTTCGAGAGGTTGTACAGCGAGAGATTGAGCTGTTTAAGCAGCGGGAAGGGATCAAGTATCGAAGAATGGATCTCTTTATTGACGATAAAGTTCTTAAGTATCTAGCTAAAGAAGGCTATCATCCGAAATACGGTGCAAGGCAATTACAGCGCTGTATCTTAGATCAATTGGTCATCCCCTTGTCTCGCCAACTCAATCAACAGGACTATGACGAACAAATTATCGTCAATGTTGGCCTGAGAAAAGATAAAATTCACTTCAAGATTGAGCTGGATCCACTTGGATTGGATCTACTGATAGAGGAATTGGAAAAGGATAGCTATGCCGATTATGCCAGTAAACTCCGCTTGGATATCAATCTATTTAAAGAAGGGCATTACTTTATTCAGATCCAGAATGAGTTGGAGAGATTGACGCAGGCGAAGGAAAAGGACAAGGAACAATTTTGGAGCAAAGTACATGAGGTCAAGAAGTTCCACAATTATTCGCAAATCGTACATCAGGTACATGGATTGGAACAGACGATTCAGCATTACGAATTTGAGCTTAGCTTAGCTTCGCTAAATCTTGGCCCATATCAACCTAGCAAGGTAGACGATCTTAAGGAGTTTGAACAATCCTTCTTTCAGGCAAGAAAGGAAATATACGGGCTCTTGAATCCCAAGCAGAATACCTGTCATTTTAATATTTATGGAGGGCGACCCATGCCAATCTTTAAGTTTTATCATGCCCTCTTCGAACTCAACAATTTTACGTTGGATATAAAATCCATCTGGTTCCGTGAATCTTACTACAATGAAGAGATTTGGATGGAGCAGAATAATCAGCGGGTAAAGAAGAAACGCTGCGGCTACATTAAGTTAGATTACTTACCTGATGAGAAATTGGAAGATCCGATCCCAGAAAAAGAGGGGGATCAATTATATGGATTCGAAATTGTCGTCAGTGGGGCTTCTGCTTACCTTTATCTCGAGGGAGAACTAGGGGCCCAAAAATGGTTTTCAAGACCTGGTGAGGAGGACATATATCTAGTCAGTGCTCATCAGAAGGCCAATAGTACCCCGGATAAAATCCACCGGCAGGATCACTACCGAAAAGCAAATATTCGACGCACCGTAAGTCCTTCGCATATCAAGGATAATATACTGCGGTTAGACCGCGAATATCATAAAGGTGAATTAGTAGAGCTCCTGAAGGATAGACTTGATGCAGATTTCAAGATCAGTTTGAATGCTGAAATGATGTAAGGTCATTCCAGCATCCAATATTTTTAAGTTCAATTACCGAATAGCCTGAAGGAATTCTGCTCGCAAATTCTCATTTAAAAATTTACCGCCATACTCCGTAGTCACAGTACTACTATGCTCATCTTCGATTCCACGTGCTTGAACACACATGTGCTTGGCATCAATGTATACGGCTACATCTTCAGTGTTCAGAGTCGTTTTCAGCTCTTGGGCAATCTGCATGGTCAAACGTTCTTGTACCTGTGGACGTCTTGCATAATAATCGACTATTCGATTTAATTTAGATAGTCCTATCACCTTTCCATTGGCGATATAGGCAACATGAGCCCTACCCGTGATGGGAAGGAAGTGATGTTCGCAGAAAGACTTAACTGTGATATCCTTTTCCACTAGCATTTGACGATAGCCAAACTTATTTTCAAAGAGTGAAACTTTAGGTTTATTTTTCGGATCCAAACCATAGAAAATTTCTTTCACAAACATCTTTGCCACCCTACGAGGGGTTCCCCCTAATGAATCATCCTCTAGATCAAGACCAAGGATGTCCATGATCTCCGCAAAGTGATTGCTAATCTTATTCATTTTCTCCTCATCAGAAATAGCAAAGGCATCCGGCTTCATAGGGGTATGAAGTGAAGTTCCTATATGTTGGTCACCTAAGTCGAAGTCAAAATCAGACTGTCCTCTTCCTTCTAATGTAGGCTGAGAATTACCATTCCCATTTAGTCTATCTTCTAGAATCATGGTTACAAATTGAAGTTTATTGAACCAGCTGGCCTTTCATATTTTGCTGATAAAAAGCAACTTATTCAATTCAATGAAAGTATAATGTTATAAAAGATGTTATTATGATATATATGAGTGCTTTAGGAAGAAATGTACTATTTTTGGTTCCCCTTTAGCGGAACAGTTTGTTGATGGCATCCAGGCTAAATAACAGAGACTGACACGATTTGGTTTAAAAAAACTACTGAATAATACACAAATCCGTTTCAAATGGATACCCGATGGCCTCTCCTAGTTTTAATATCTTTTGCTTGGGCCTGCAGTAGCGATAGCTCCGACGATCTTTTCATTGACTGTCGCTACAGTGCCCCCGAAAGTATTTTTTCCAATAACCTACCTGATGTAGAGCAGCACTCCTTTTACTTAGATAAAATGATTGGGGAGGAAGCTTTGGAATTTACAGATGGGACCAGCCTCCGTTTACGGCAATCCGGCTGTGATTATCTAAAACAAGAATTTGAACTGGCCTCTCCTAGTTTCGACCGTCAAAAAAGCATTGCATTTTGGTTTGAAGAAAGTATCGACTTGCTCCACCGGGTAAGTGAGATGGGCCCTGAGTACATCAGCTACCGGCAATGGGCCAAGGCTATGGAAGGAAAAGTTAGGTCTTTCGAACTCGACAAAACGGTCATGCTTGCCGAAGGTTACTATGCAAAGGTAAGTCGTCAAAATTCCAGAGGTGCTGCCATCCTGCTGCTTACACTTTCAGAAAAACCATAGGTAGAGGGTCGAGATACCAAATATTTATATTGCTTTGTTAGTCAGTTAGTTTCAAACCTCTACAAAACTTACTTTAATTTTTTTTCATTACGTTAATATCTACAAATCAATAGTTTAACCAAAAGGATTATAAAATCCGATTTTGGATTTCCGAATAAAATTTTGCGCTTTTTTTTTGCCCGGGACATTCAATTTTTCTACTTTTACAGAGCAGTTCAGACAAAGAACTTGACACAAAGGATAAATTCAAGACTAGGGCAAGCAACATCACTTTGTAGAGACCGTGTTTTCCAGAGCATGCCGTTTTGAATTCACATTTCCTCCTATCCTTTCCTGGTCTCTAATCAACACTTGAAGAAAATTATCATAAGATATTAGTATCAGTAAGTTAGATGAGCCCCGCTGCGCTTTTATGTGCGGTGGGGTTTTTTAGTTTTGTCTGTCGGCGGACCCCCATATTTCGTGTTGATTAAAGCTTCTCCTAAGGAGTCACAGCTGCCGAATTCGGTCACTCTATTTGTTCCTTTCTTTTCTATAAGTATATTTGCGGGGATTTTGGGCACCACAAAATCAAGGGATGGCCTGACTGTAGCAAAACCCTAGCCACTCTTGTGTTGTTCCCAATGAAGATTGACACCTACAATTTTTGATCTTACAAAGAAAAATTGACCATATGAATTTTGATCTTATCGTAATCGGAAGCGGGCCAGGTGGATATGTAGCTGCCATTAGAGCCTCACAATTGGGTATGAAAGTGGCTGTAGTTGAGCGAGAAAGCCTTGGTGGAATTTGCCTCAACTGGGGATGCATTCCCACCAAAGCGCTATTGAAAAGCGCGCAAGTTTTCGAATACATTCAGCATGCAGAAGATTATGGCATCAAAGTAGAGAAAGCTGAAGCTGATTTCGAAGGGATGATTAAGCGGAGTAGAGGTGTTGCTGATGGAATGAGCAAGGGAATCAATTTCCTTTTCCGCAAAAACAAAATCACGGTCTTGAATGGTACCGGAAAATTAGCTCGTGGTAAAAGCGTGGAAGTGACTGACGCAGAGGGCAAGAAGACGAGCTACACTGCCAACCATATCATTGTGGCAACGGGAGGACGTGCTAAGGAACTACCTAATATTCCAATCGACGGGAAAAAGATTATCGAATACCGCAAAGCTATGTCTTTGCCAAAGCAGCCAAAAAAGATGGTTGTTGTTGGAGCTGGGGCTATCGGTGTTGAGTTTGCTTACTTCTACCATTCTATCGGTACAGAGGTAACCGTTGTTGAATTTATGGAACAAGGCTTGGTTCCAAGAGAGGATCCTGATATTTCTAAGGAATTGGGTCGCACCTATAAAAAGAAAGGAATCAAGGTACTAGGAAATACAGCAGTGGAAACTGTAAATACGAAGGGACGTGGTTGTAAGGTGACGGTGAAAAACCGCAAGACCGGAGCAGTGGAGGAGATTTCCTGTGATGTGGTTCTATCAGCTGCTGGTGTTGCACCAAATACAGAGAACATTGGCCTTGAAACACTAGGGGTTAAGACGGATCGGGGTTTAATTTTGGTGGATGAATACTACCAGACTAACGTCCCTGGAATCTATGCCATTGGAGATGTAATACCTGGTCCGGCTTTGGCGCATGTTGCCAGTGCAGAGGGGATTACCTGTGTAGAGAAAATTGCTGGACATAGCCCAGAACCGATCGACTACAACAACATCCCTGGCTGTACCTATTGTGTACCAGAAGTTGCCTCAGTAGGTTATACGGAAAAGGCCGCCAAAGAAGCTGGCTACGAAATCAAGGTAGGAAAATTCCCATTCTCCGCTTCTGGAAAAGCCAAAGCTGCCGGAGCATCTGGTGGTTTTGTCAAAGTGATCTTCGATGCTAAGTACGGAGAGTGGTTAGGGGCACACATGATTGGATACAATGTCACAGAATTGGTAGCAGAAGTAGTTGCAGCAAGAAAACTAGAAACTACTGGACATGAAATTATCAAATCTGTACACCCTCACCCAACTATGAGTGAAGCCATCATGGAGGCTACCGCAGCCGCATACGATGAAGTAATTCACCTCTAAGTAGGTGATTTCGAATAAATAACAAAGCCCGATGGTTACACTTGTTAACCATCGGGCTTCTTATTTGGCGGCTGTTGTATATTTAACTAATGGACCATCTGACTCGCTCAAACACCCATTCAATAAAACGCTTTTCTTCTGTGATGATTTGCGCGTCTCCGAGCATAATCTGAGAAGGTTCAATAATCTTACCAGTGGTTGTCTCCAAACCTTCTGGAAATTTGACCTCAATCTGTATTCGGTTGTTGTTTGGAATTTTACCTTTTCGAGCCACTTCCCCCTGGACAGCACCAAATTCCTGAAAAGGATAACTAGCAAATTTCACGATTACCCGTTGCCCCGATCGCACTTTTCCCGATCCTTGAATGGGTAGGTCCATACGTCCCAATAAGCCCGAGTTCCCCGCTGGAATAATGACTAGTAAATTCTCGCCTTGCTTGACAAATATTTTCTCATTTATCCCCATCGGAATCGCAGCCAATCCATTAATGGGCGCAATGACGAGATACTCCTTTTTCCATGCGTCCAAGCGATTCCGCAATTCAATAAAACTCTCCTTGAGCTGATTGGCTAGACTGCTTTTACTCTGCTTGGATCCTTCTTCGAAACCATCGATCTCTTTGCGAATGGCACCGATTTCAAATTCTTTATTTTTGATATTGGATTCGGTTCCTTGCAGGAGACGTTCTTTAGTCAGTTGTTCTTCTTGCGCTTGTCTGACTTTACTAAGCGTCGATCTACCGCTTTGATACAAGTTCTGCTCCCGGATAAATCTTTCATTAGCTAAGGCCAGTTCTTTTTCCAGGGTTTCTTTCTTCCGCCTTTCGTATTGAATGGTATTCCTTGCTCTTCGAATTTGTTGGTTGAGCTGACTGATACTCAGCTTTTGGAGTTTACCAGATGCTCCGACCTCATAGGCTTCCTTCTTTTCAAAGAAATCGTACAAGGCGTCTTGAATTTCTCCCAGGATCAGGTCCTTGGGTGGATCAAAGCGTTCGACAGTGGCTATATTGAGATCTTTGATCGCAACAATTTCATCTTCCAGAATATGAATGTCCGTGTACTTGGCTTTACTTTGAAAGGCCATTAGCGTTTGACCCGCTTCCACAGTATCTTCATTGGCAACCAGGATATCAGAAATAAAAGACCCTGCATCGGCCACAATAGGTCGCGGAGGTTCCACCGAGCTTACATTGATCTCCGCCTCTACTGTATCAGGATACTTCACGAAGTAGGACATCCAGCCAATGATCACTATGGTCACTAAGGCAATGGTGGTCCCGTATCGTACCAACCAACTAGGTGGAGTACCTAATATCTCCTGGACCTCTTCACTCCGGATTTCAATGTTATCTCTTGCAGATGGCATAAAGACTAGAAATTATAACTTCATTAGGTTAAGCACCCAACTCCAACTGATTTCGTACCAACTGATAGTAAGCGCCTCTGATATAGGTAAGTTCTTCGTGTGTTCCTTGTTCTACGATCTCTCCGCTTTCGATTACAATTATGTTATCCGCATTCATCACCGTGCTTAAACGGTGTGCCACAATCACCACCGTTTTACCTCGGAAGAAATCTTCCAAGTTCTCCATAATCACCATTTCATTGTAAGAATCCAAAGCCGTAGTGGCCTCATCAAAGAAGATGTAGTCTGGATCTTTATAGACAGCCCGGGCGATTAGCAATCGCTGGCGCTGGCCCTGGCTTAGCCCCAGCCCTTCTCGCCCAATCTTGGTATTATACCCAAGTGGTAAGGACTCAATGAAGTTCTGGATATTGGCCACTTTTACTGCGTTAAGCAGCTTTTGTTTATTCACGATCTCATCGCCTAATGCGATGTTCTTGGCAATTGAATCATTGAAGATGTAGCCGTCCTGACGCACTACGCCACACTTACTTCTCCACAGGCGGTTGTGTAAATTCTTCAAATTCACATCACCCAATCTGATCGTTCCATCAGTTGGGTTGTAGAAATTAAGTAGGAGTTTCAGAATGGTGGTTTTACCACTACCACTGGTACCTACGATTGCTGTGGTTTTGCCTTTAGGAATACGCAAACTTACATTCTTCAAAATCATTGGAGAATGGGGACCGCTGTATTGGAAATGTACCTTTTCCATCGTCAAATCTCCAAATTCGGGCAACAAGGTAATCTTGTCGTCAATGTCCTCCTCATCTTCTTTGGAGTGAATTTCATTCATCCGCTCCAAACTAATCTTGGCATCTTGCAACGATCGAATGAATTCAATAAATCGATTCAGCGGCGCATTCAATTGTCCAATAATATACTGGATCGCAACCAGCATTCCCAGGGTCATAATACCATCCAATACCGCTTTAGCAACTACGAATATGATGAAGATGTTTTTGGTCTCATTGATAAAGGAAGCCCCCGAACGTTGTAACTGCTCAATTCTCAACGCACTCATACTCGTACGGAACAATCTCGCCTGTATACGCTCCCACGCCCAACGCTTTTGCTTCTCAGCATTGTGCAACTTAATCTCCTGCATACCGCTGATCATCTCAATCAGATTACCTTGGTTTTCGGCAGACTGATCAAAACGCTTGTAATCTAATTCTCTTCGCCGTTTCTGGAAGAAGAATACCCAGGCCAAATTCGCCATTGTTCCCACCAAGAATAGCAAGAACACCTCAGTATTCCAGGAAAACAGGATAAAGGAAAACACCACGAAGGTGAACAAGGAGAATATAGACTCCAAGGTGGTAGAGGTCAAAAATCGTTGCACCCTTTCGTGGTCAGTGATGCGTTGCATCAAATCACCCGTCATCTTGGCATCGAAAAAGCGTAACGGCAATCGAGTTAGTTTAATCAAGAAATCCGAGATCAAGCTAATATTGACCCGTACCCCGACATGAAGAAAGATCCAGGACCGGAACAACTCTACTGCCCCATTGGTGATAAACAGCACCAATTGCGCGATGACAATTAGCCAAATGAAAGTCAGATCTATGTTGCCAATACCAATATCGACAATGGACTTGATCAAGAAAGGAGCAATCACCTGCAGGACACTCCCCAAAATCAACCCCACCACCAATTGGAAGATCAGTCCTTTAAACTTCCGGAAATATGAGAATACGTACTTGAAGCCAGATTTATCGATCTTATCGCCATCGCGCTCATAAAACTCAGGAGTTGTTTCCATGAGTAGCAAAACGCCCAGCTCCTCCCCTTCTTCTTGATCACTCAGCCAGTTCTCCAAAAACTCTTCCTTCGTTAATTTGAACTTTCCGGCTGCGGGATCGGCTATCCAAACGAATTTGTGATTAGCTTTATATACTACCACGAAATGCTCCTGTCGCCAGTGGGCGATGCAAGGCATTGGAATATCCCGACTTAGTCTATCGAAGGTTGTTTTGACAGCAAGCGACTGGATACCAATATGCTCCGCTGCATCACTGATTCCAAGCAAGGAAACACCTTGCTTGCCCATGTAAGTGAGTTCCCTCAAATACTCTAGGGAGTA
>CAJXPD010000250.1 GCA_913057785.1 uncultured Lewinella sp.
CCTTTGGTCCTTTGCAGGTAGGGCGACTTAATAGTTGGTCCATCACTTTTGAATCTGTCAATGCAGTGACCTATTCCTGGACACCTCCCACCGGTTTAAGCTGCACCGATTGTCCTAATCCAACGGCAAATCCAGGGGGGAGTACAACTTATATCTTGACGGCTAATGACGAGTATGGCTGTAGCGCTACTGATACGATCTCGGTTGTGCTTCTTGATGATATTACCGCGCCTATCGTTCGTTGTGAAGTAACTGATCTCGGTCAAATCACCTTCAGCTGGTCGCAGGTAAGCGCTTTTGACAATTATGAAGTTAATCCGATTATCAATGGCGTGGAAAGTGGCTGGACAGGACCGGTAAATGCCTTAACCTACCAGGTAGAGGGTTTGAACTTAAATGATGTGGTCGAGTTGCAGGTAAGGGTAGCCCCAGGAGCGAGTCCCATCAACTGTGAACCGCCCATAGGAAGTGCTTCCTGTTTGTACGACGCCTGTTTTTTGACCGCTACTACATCCAGTATTATTGACGTAAGCTGCTTCAACTACTCAGATGGAACAGCAGAAATTGGAGTAGATAAAGGTATTGCTCCCTTCAACTATTCGCTGGATGGCAGCCCGATACAAACTTCAAATATTTTTACCAGCCTCGCCGTTGGAACCTATACCGTAGTCGTCGAAGATGCCCAACAGTGTCTAGATTCGGTGACCTTTTCCATTGCCAATGCAGCACCTTTTACTGTTGAGCTGGCTATTGACAATACTATAGACTGTTTTGGAGAAGAATCGGGGGGTATCTCTGCTACTTTGACAGGGGGGGCGGGTACCACAGAGTACTTCTGGAATGAATCATCTACAGCTGACAATGCAAGTCGAACCGGGCTAGGGGCTGGAGAGTATCGTATTGAAGCAATAGATGGAGCAGGGTGTATTGCCGGGGATACCATTTCCTTGACACAACCTGACTCTCTAGATATACAACTGCAAGTTAGTGCCATTAGCTGCTCTGGAGAAAGTGACGGGGAAATTGAAGCGGTAGTAACTGGTGGAGATGGCAATTATGCCTTCCTTTGGGACAGTGGTACTAGGAATGGAATTATTTCCAACCTTGGAGCAGGCGACTATTGTGTTACTGTAACAGATGATAGTGGTTGCCAAAAAGTGGCCTGCACGAGCCTTTCGGCTCCAGTAGCCATTTTAGTTGAATCTACTTCCTCGGATCCGGTGAGTTGCTTTGGAGGTTCTAATGGATCAGCCACCGTCATTGCCACTGGAGGTACTGGTGAATTGAGCTATTCCTGGAATGATTCATTGTCACAGATATCCAATCAAGCCGTATTCTTACGTGCAGGAACCTATCAAGTTGAGATTTCAGATGAGGCGGGATGCTTAATAGCAACAGATATTGAAGTGGGAGAACCCACTCCGCTCCTGGTTACTACCAAAGTGACAGATGCAGGCTGCTTCGAAGGAAAAGACGGAACGGTACTGGCCGAACCTACTGGCGGTACTGGGCCTTATACCTATGCCTGGGACACGGGTGTATCGGATTCTTTGAATATTGGCTTAGAAGCAGGCAGTTATGTTGTTACTGTAACAGATAGCAACGGCTGCGAAACCGAAGCTTTTGCTGATGTGGGGCAACCGGCAACCGGCATTAGTGTAGATCTTACCCAGACCTTTATGGGTTGTTTTGGAACGGCAGCTAACGCTGCTACCGTTAATGCTTCGGGTGGTAGCAATCCAGTGTTTACCTACGCTTGGAATGATGCCCTGCAGCAGACTTCTCCGACCGCAACGAATTTGGATTCTGTTCTCTATACTGTAATTGCTACTGATGGTAATGGCTGCACGGCAGAAGGAACCATAAAACTTAGGGACCTTAACCCGATTCAGCTTAATATCATTGATAGCCCTCCAAGTTGTTCCGGTTTTTCAGATGGAGAGATGGGAATCAATCAGATCTCCGGTGGTGCTGGACAAGGGATAATTGATAACTACACTATTAGATGGAGTAACAACTCTACGGATTTGACCATCCAAGGTTTACTTGGTGGGCAGGATTACCAGGTAACCGTTACAGACAACCAGGGCTGTACGGGTACGGGTAGTAACTTCCTGATCGATCCCGTCTCCATCACATTTGACGCACAAGTTCAGAATGCACTTTGTTTCGGCTCAAATGATGGAGCAGCACTGGTTACCAATATCCAGGGAGAAGGCAATACCTTTACGATCAATTGGGATGCGAATACAGGAAGTCAAACTGGTAACCAAGCCAATGACCTGTTGGCTGGAAGCTACGGCGTGACAGTAACCAATGAAGAGGGCTGCTTTGCCTCAGATTTGGTCACGCTAAACCAGCCACCTAGAATTGAAGTTAGTTATCAGACTCAGGATAACGAATGCTTCGGAGATCAAAATGGTGAGATTGAAGCCATAGTTGTAGGAGGAAGCCCAGGCTACCAATACAGTTGGTCTAACGCTGGCACTACCAACACACTGACCAACCTGATCGCCGGCTCCTACACCCTAACCATAACGGATCAAAACGGATGTGAATCCATCACCGCAGCCATGGTCAATCAGCCAGATCCACTGGATATCAGTATTATTGGACAGGACGTAAGCTGCTTTGGTGGACGAGATGGAAGCATTGAGGTAGCAGTAGCAGGTGGTACAGGACCCTTCCAATATAGTTTGGACAATAAGAACTTTACCGGCTCAAGCAAGTTGATTGGACTCGAGCAAGGAGAATACAATGTGTATGTCTTGGATGCCAATGGATGTGCCATGACGAGTCAAGGAGAGGTAGGTAGTCCCTTGGAGTTCTTTATCGATCCGGGGGAAGATATTACGATCGTTTTAGGCGATACGATTAACCTTACGGCTAAGCCTGTCAACCAGGCCGGGATTGCTAAAGAAATTGAGTTGATCTGGGGAGCTCCTTATGAAGGTACACTTAGCTGTAACGAATGTACCAACCCGCTTGCCTACCCCATCAATACCATCACTTACGATGTACTTGCCATCGATGAAAACGGTTGTGAAGCAGATGCTAGGATTACGGTATTTGTCGAAAAGCCCCGATTGGCTGTAGTTCCGACTGGTTTTACACCGAACAACGACTCAAAGAACGACATCCTGCAAGTACATGGGCGAGATGAGACCATTGTCAAAGTATTCCGCGTATTTGATCAATGGGGGGAATTGCTCTATGAAAGAAGTGACTTCTCCGTGAATGAAGGTATCGGCTGGGACGGCACCTTTAGGAATAAGCCCATGGCTAGCGGAGTTTACATTTGGTACTTAGAAGTGGTTTATCCGTTTGATGATGCCGAGGAAACGAAATGGGGACAAACCACCCTGATTCGCTAGGTCAACTAGACCTCTAAGCTTGGCGGTAGGATGCTCGATCCTGCCGCCAGGATTAACCTCAATTATCCATCCCTTTCAAAATCGAAGTCAATGTTCAATACCTATACACGTCTTACGCTATTTTTCTTGTGTTTTTCTGTACTGTTGAGTGCTCAAGATGCTCGCTATTCGCAATTTTATGCCAATCCGCTGCAACTTAATCCAGCCATGAACGGTGTATTTGACGGAAGCTTCCGCTTCACCGCCAATTACAAACAACAGTATAGCTCGTTGCTGAAGTCCAATGCTTACACTAGCTATGCGACTGGCATCGAATTCCGTAAAAATGTAAATCGAGGAGATTTCGCGGCCTTTTCCGTGAGTTTGCAGCGAGATCAAGCCGGCATGTCCAAGTTTACACGTACCCGAGGACATATTGGTGGTTCTTTTATGAAGCAACTCGATGGTAGTCGTTATCGAAATAACAATAAATACCTGATTGTTGGTGCTCAAGTAGGCTTGGGTCAACACAGTTTTGACTGGTCAGGTCTTTGGTTTAGCCGGCAATTTGACAACAGTAACCCATCCCTTCCTTTCATCAATATGGATGCTGACCCTGGTGAGTCCTTGGGAGAACAGAATTCTAATACCTATTTAGATTTTAACGCGGGTTTGCTCTGGTATGCCCTCTTTGATGACAACATGAGTATCTATTTTGGGGGATCCATTAATCATTTGACTACCCCAAATGTGGCTTTTATGGAAAGTGCCATTGAAAAGCTGGACTCTAGATATGTCGTTCATGCCGGAGGTGAAATCCCTTTCACAGAACAGCTGAGTATTTTACCGGCTATAGTAGGTATGATACAGGGTCCGTCCATGAGTTCCACCGTTGGCGCCAACTTCCGCTACAGTAATGGTGAACGCAACGAATTAGCTATCCGCGCTGGTCTGTGGGGACACCTATCCAATCAGTTGGAGAGTCAAATCGGCTTTGAAGCAGTGATTGTGACCGCTATTCTAGAATTAGAAACCTTGAATGTTGGTTTCAGCTACGATATTACTACCTCAAAACTGACCGAGGCCAATAATGCCAGAGGTGGAATGGAAGTATCATTGATTTATACTCAACCTGCCAATCGCAAGCAGCAAATGCGTTGCCCCAATTTCTAAACCAATCAAGCTCCCGTCTAATGTCTTCTGTTGGAGGGCATTAGACGGGAAGTAACTTTGCGCTCTAGTGCTAACCAAACTGAATCACAAGTAGCTCTCCAAATATTCGTATATTCTTGCCTACGCGAAGATTTTCTCGGCTACTAACTCAATCCCGCTAAACAAATCTCCGCTTCAAGACATTAAAATAGTTATCTGTCTCATCTTAGAGACTACACTGGGAGAGTACATAAGCACCTCCCTCATACCAGGCTATTTCCAAAAAACTAATCAGGAGAATGCAAGAAGATTCCATTATTCACGAAACCGACGCAGAAGAAATCATTTTTGAAGAAGGTAAACTTCAGGTTCTTGAGAATGTCTTACCTTCCAGCCTACCGATCTTGCCCTTAAGTCAGCGACCGATCTTCCCGGGGATCCCGATTCCCATAACCTTTAGTGGTAAGGAAGAAATTGAGCTGATCCAAAAAGTATATGAAAGCGAAGATCAACATATTGGGCTCGTCCTAGCTCAAACCTTTAATCAGGAAGATTATACAGAATCTGAATTCTACGACGTAGGGGTAGTTTTTCAGGTGATGCGAATCATGCCGATTGCGGCCAATACCATCCAAGTGCTCGGCCGCGGAATCTGCCGCTTTAAGAAGCGAAAGGTCATCTTGGTAAAGCCCAATGTAAGATGGGAGGTCGAGTATGTACAGGATTCCAAGGATAAGCCGTCTACAGACCTGAAGGCCTATATGATGGCCGTTAGTTCTGAAATCAAAGAATTGCTAAAGCATAATCCGCTGTTTCAAGAGCAGGTTAACCTAGTGGTTGCTCAATTGAATTATGAGGCACCTGGGCAAACCATGGATGTAATTAGCAACCTCTTGTCGGCGGAGTCAGAGGTGTTGCAGGAGCTCTTGGAGCAATTCGACTTGATGGAGCGGGCCAAAATGTTATTGGGCCTAGTGAAGGAAGAACTTGAAATCTCGAAGATCCAACAACGAATCAAGCAGCAGGTAGACGATAAAGTCAACAAACAGCAAAAGGAATTCTTTCTAAGAGAACAGCTCAAAGCTATCAAGAAAGAGTTGGGGATTGAGAAGGAGGACAATGAGACCGAAGTAGAAAAACTCGAGAAGAAACTGGCTGAAAAGACTTTGTCGGAAGAAGCAGATAAGGTGGTTCGCCAAGAGCTAGATAAACTGCGCACCTTGAATATGCAATCTCCAGAATTCAATGTCACTCGGAATTACCTGGAAAATATTGCAGAACTTCCTTGGGGTATCTTCTCCGAGGACAACCAAGAAATCAAAACAGCCAGAAACGTACTAGACGAAGATCATTATGGCTTGGAAGAGGTGAAAGATCGCATACTAGAGTTCCTCAGTAGTGTGATCAAGCGCGGCAAAGTGGCCGGTTCGATCATTTGTTTAGTTGGCCCTCCGGGAGTCGGAAAAACATCCATTGGAAAATCCATTGCTCATGCTTTGAATCGGGAGTTCTTCCGCTTCTCTGTAGGGGGAATGCGAGACGAGGCAGAAATCAAAGGACACCGAAGGACCTATATCGGTGCCATGCCAGGTAAGTTAATCCAAGCACTAAAGCGGGTGGGTACTTCCAATCCGGTGATCATGCTGGACGAAATTGATAAAATTGGTACCAGCTTTCGAGGAGATCCAGCCTCTGCCCTACTCGAGGTATTAGATCCGGAGCAAAATCCAAGTTTCCTGGATCATTATTTAGATATTCCTTTTGATCTTTCTAATGTCCTTTTTGTCACTACCGCCAACCAATTGGATACCATTCCAGGTCCGCTCCTGGACAGAATGGAAATCATCCAATTGTCTGGGTACATTTTGGAAGAAAAAGTGCAGATCGCTCGCCGCTATCTAGTGCCTAAGCAGCTGCGCGAGCATGGGTTTGAGGAGGATGAAATCAAATTTACCGAAGATGCCCTGCGCATTATTGTGGATAAATACGCTCGTGAAGCTGGGGTGCGTAACCTGGAAAAACAGATTCGAAAAATCATACGCAAAAGTACCTTGAAGCTGGCGGAAGAGGAAGAGATGAATTTTGAAGTGCAAGCCGATGATATCCAAGATCTCCTTGGTAAGCCAATTTTTACCACGGAAAGATTATATGACAAGCCCATTCCCGGAGTAGTCCTCGGCCTGGCTTATACCTCTATGGGAGGTGCCACACTATATATCGAAGCCACGGCTATCCGTAGCAAGGCTGCTGGTTTGAAGCAGACTGGGCAATTAGGAGATGTGATGCGAGAATCATCTGAGATCGCCTACAGCTATGTCCGATCATTGCTCGCCGAGGATGAAAAGTATGCCAATTTCTTTGATGAGCATTTGGTGCACCTGCATGTGCCTGCTGGAGCCACGCCAAAAGATGGCCCTTCTGCTGGTATCACGATGAGTTTGTCTTTGTATTCTCTAGCCACTGGTCAACCCATTAAAGAGGGAATTGCCATGACTGGAGAGATTACCCTTACCGGGAAAGTGCTACCTATCGGAGGCGTAAAAGAGAAGACGATTGGGGCAAGGAGATTTGGGATCAACGAATTGATATTTCCAGAAGATAATCGCCGTGATTTCGAGCAGTTGCCAGACTACATTAAGGAAGGTATCACTGTGCATTTCGCGGATTATTTCCAAGATGTCTTGAAAGTAGCCTTTCCTAAGTAATGCATCCGCTACGGCAACATATTGAAGAAATAATTTCGCTTACTGATGAAGAGTTTGAATATATATTCGGGCACTTCCACCACATAAAAAAACGGAAACATCAATACATTGTACAGGAGGGAGAAGTAGTTAGCAAAGAATTCTGGGTCATCAAAGGTTGCCTAAAAAGCTATTTCTTTGATCACAATGGCAAAGAACATATCCTGCAGTTTGGCTTAGAGAACTGGTGGATTACCGACTATGAATCTTTTGTTAAACGCACTCCCTCCAATATATTTATCGATTGTCTGGAAGATTGTGAGCTACTATACATCACCCATGATGATCGAGAAAAGCTAACCACTCAGCTCCATAAGATGGAGCGCTTTTGGGCAAAGAAAAGCAAATACGGCCGCATCGCGCTCCAAAATCGCATCCTCTCCCTCCTCAAGAATTCAGCCAAAGAACGTTACGACTTACTATTAGCGCAATATCCTCAGCTCTTCCAACGAGTTCCGAAAAAGTTGATTGCTGCCTACCTTGGCGTATCTAGAGAGACCCTCAGTCGACTCGGAGAATAACTCCACTCTTAACTCTTCCCATTCCTTTCACGAAGTGATCTAGATCACATCATATCCGTGATATAGCTCCTCACCCCCTGACTCCTTCTGCCTCTACCTTTGTAGGGAACTTAAGTATTGTGACAATAGATATTCCTAATTTTTAACTGCGCCTTTCGGGACCATGCTTCGTTAGTAAAATTCTCACGTAGCCTACGGCTATGCTCGATTTTACTGCCTCTCTTGGCCTCGAAATTCACCACCTAAAATTTCACGACTACTCTTGTCACACTACTTAAGATGAACGACTCTTTCTTATATCAATACAAGATTGGTAACAAACGTTACCGAGATTCACCTTAAAAATTAAAAAACGGGGGTAGTACCTCTACGCTCCTACTTTGAGCAAATCAACTCCTTAGCCTCCTGCTCAATCGTCAAACCCAAGGCGACAGCTCTGTCCACATCATCACATGCAGTGGTATTACCGAGCTGTTTCTTGACATAGCCTCTATGGAAATAATACAAGCCATTTTCCGAATCCATCTCAATGAGTTCATTCATGCAATGCAAGGCCCCCTCGTAGTTTTCCAGCCCTCGGTAAGCAAGGTACTTATTGAAGCAAGCTTCCTGATATCCCCTTCTTTGCGAGATAGCCTGTGAAAAGTGGTAGAGTGCTCCATCATAAGCTCCTTCCTCTAAGAGGATCAGACCCCGAAGATTATGGGCAGTAGGATAATATGAATTGGTCAATAAAACAGAATCAAGATCCACCTTACTTTTTTCAGGAGCCTTGTTCATGTAATAGCAATACGCCCTTTCATAGTATGCTTGTATATCCTTTTGTCCCTTTTCTAGTAGTTCAGAAAGATCTTTAATGGCATTATCATAATACTGCAGTTCTTTGTTGCAAATAGCCCGATTGAACAAGACTTCCATATCTACTGAGTCCTGTTGCTCCAGCAATAGGTTGTAGTCCAAGACTGCTATATTAAACATACCGAGCTGCATATGGATTCTACCTCTGTCTTTGTGCAAGTGGTATTCTTCCGGCCTCAGTTTCAGTGCTTTTGAATAATCAGCAACCGCCAGTTTCCATTTACCCAACTGATCCAAGAGACGGGCTCTACGAGCATATAACTCAAATACTTCTGGCTCCATTTCCAAAGCTAGGGAGTAGTGCTCTTGTGCGGCTTCCCGCTGATAGTTCTTTTCCATGCTCATCCCCAAGAAATAATGACAAGACATGCAAGGAACAGTAGTGGATACTGAAGCATTTTCAAAATGCGAATTAGCGCCCTGGTAGGATTCCATATAAAAGTCGCATATGCCTTTTTCAAGCCGCCTCCGTACCTTTTCTGATAGATTGTCTTTTTCTCTTTGATAATACTGGAGAGCTACTGCAAAATTCTGGGCTAGACTACCCATGGTCAAGGAATCCCGTTCAGCATATTGACCTTGTAATAGGGCCTGTATATCTTGAACTGCTGCTCTATACTCGCTCTTCTTGATCAAGACTAAACTCCTCAGGTATTTGGCGTAGCGCGATTCACTTTGATTTTCAATGGCAACATTCAATTCCTCTAGAGCTTGGCTAAACTTTCCTCGAAAAATCTGGATCAAGCCCTTCAAGACATAGAATTTTTGTGAATTCTGATCACAAGGAATAGCCTTTTCTACCTGCAATAGGGCCTGTTTTAGATTTCCACGTTCTATTTGAACAACCATAGCAAGCGCGTGGGCATCAATATTACAGGAATCTCTTGCTATTGCCTCCTGAATTCTCTTCACCGCTTTAGCGGGATGATTATCATACAGTTCGACAATACCAAGCGTGTAATGGAGGTATCCATGAGCTGGGCTTCTGGCAATTGCTGTCTCAAGAACATCTCTAGCAGCATCCAACTCATTATCTTCTGCTAATAATAGGGCTAGGTTTGCACTAGCTTCCGACAATAGGGGAGCATAATCTAAAGCCCGACGGTAGCTCTCCTTTGCCAATTCAATAGAATCAATTTCAACATAGGCAAGCTCCTGAATGTAGTAGGCTCCCCCGTATTCAGGATAAAGTTCAATGGCTTCCTTGATATCCAACAAAGATTCATCAATAAATCCTTCCTCAAACTTCTCAACCGCTCTTGTCAGATAACCCTCGGGGTCGTAAGGATGGACATCTCGAAACAGTTTTTCGTGATACTCCTTCCCTGATGACAGTAAGTCCTCAGATTCATAAAATCCACTGATGGCCAATTTGCGGACACCTTCATCTTGTCCGTAGGAAAGGGAGCTGATAAACAGCAACAATAGGCAGAATAAAATTTCTGAAGTTTTCATATGGAGCGCGTTGTAATAAACTAAAACCTTGTAAGTCTTCTTGGGTACTTATGGTGCCAAAATCATTAAAATTAGGGATAAAATCAAGTCTCCCTTCTGTTCATCTCTATGGACTTACGGATAGCATGCATGGCCGCAAAGACCATATTCTGTACTTCTCTGCCTTTCCATCCTTTTTTGCTAAGTTCTCCCCGCACTTGGGTTTCACCTTTCCCCTGTAAGAAGTGGTAAAAGGCATGATCTACTACCACCATGGGTACTCGTTGAATTATAAATTTTATATGCGAACGGCTGATAAAGGTGATGGCGATAATATATATTAAAACAGGTTGTGTAGCCAGTAGGATCATCCATCCTGGGGCTCCAAGATTCACTCCTTCAACGATCAGTCCCTCCTCAAGTCTTTGTTCATAGAGCTCCCATAGACTTAGCGCTAGGAAGTCTCCGGTATTGACGATTAAGAGGTACTGGAAATAGTGATATGACGCAGCGGTAAGCATAACACTACCTGCCAATATCCACTCCATCCCGGTGAAGTAAGTGAAATTTCCTTTACTGAAGCCCATTGATAGCGCTTTGCTTAAACCTAAGGCAATGAGCACTTCAAACAATAAGAGAACATATAAGCCATGGACCGTTGCAAAAGCCCATGATACACTTAGCAAAATAGCAGTAATCCCTCCATAGATAATGGCCCAAATGGAGGTGTTTTGTTGGATGTCTGGAGGTTGAGGAAAATCTTCTGGTTCTTCATAATCCTGCCACTTTTCCATCCGTTCAATATCAGCAGTCATAGCTTTCAGACTGTTGCTGTCCTGTTGGCTGGCCAGCTCCTGGAAAACATGCAAAAATAAGCGAACCCGCTTCGAATTGCGCCCCTGATCCCAAAATCCACCTCCAGTGGATTCACTTTTCACCTCTAGCTCCCCATAACTAGTAACGCTCACATAAATTTTCTCTCGACGAGAATCAAACCGATCCAGGTAAAAGGCTTCAGCTGCCGAACCCGAACGAAATACAAATTCCCATTCCAATTGAGCGAATACCTGCTCGGCGAGATGGATGGCCAAACGGGGTTTGAGGTCAGTCTTTATTTTTTCGATATGCTTAGGAGACCAAGCGAAATGATGGGTGCGCTTAATCTGTTTTTCAATTTCTCTGAATTTAGCTTTCATTGAGCAGCGATTTAAGGTCATTTTCTAGGAGAACTAGTACAGCGAGCACTTAGGGCTTAAGGATTAGGTCATCTCCTGCTCCATCCTTTTCCCCACCCAAAATCTCTTCCAGTTTCAGCGCCTCTTCTAACTCCGCTTGTATGTCTACCGGTAAGGTACGTATGTAGATCTCTGCCTCCTGGCAATCGGTTTCATGAAGATAACACTTTGCCAAGAGGGTAAGTGTCATCCCCCTCAGTGCCTCGACTCCGTCCGGTAGCGCTTTTAACGCAAGGCGATAATTCTCTTGCGCTATATCCCATTGGCCGATTCGCCTTAAGCCTTCTCCTCTTTCTAGAAAATAGCGATAGCTTTCCGCCTGCTCTATGGCCCGCCGTTGCTGCTCCTGGAGGTAAATCCTTTGCGCATATTGAGAGGCTTGTTTGTAAGAATCCCCTAGAAAATACGAGACAGTAAGAATCGAGGCTAGGAAGGTCGAAACTAGGATGAGTTTTATTCCCCACCAGAGCGTACCTCTAGGACGGAACCTCCGCTCTGAGAGCGGCTTGTTACCAGAGGGTTTAGGATTGGGTAATCCTTTTTCGCTAAAAAGGGAGCGGCCTTGGAAGGCCTTTTTGTGTTTAAATTCTGTCCCGGAATGGCCGGGTATTTTCCCTGAAGAGAGCACCATAATAAATAGTTTACTAGTCAACGTGAGCGTCGACCAACTTTCCAATAATTGAGCAATATGGCAGAACAAATCTGCTGCTTATTTTTCAGATTCTAAATGTTCCAGAAAATCAGCCATCTCCTGCTGACAATCCGAATATTTCTGAATTCTATTGACCAAAAAGAAGCGATAGGAAGACAAGATATTTTTGAAATCTTTTGAGCGATACACATCGGCAGCTTGTACCTTACCATCTACTAAGTCCAGGTTTTTCAGAATGTACGGGAAATAGGATTTATCGTAGGTGTTGACATGTAGCTGATCTATACCTTTTACCCACTCGTAATACTCATATAAGTTTACGATCTCATTTTTCAATTTAAAGTCATGGATATATCTAATATCGCCTGATTCAGTTAGAGAGCGATAAGCGTTTTTCTTAATATAGACACCACCAATATTTAGCAAGGCTAAACTAAAGTTATTGATGGTTTGAAGGGCCGTGTCTTCTGGCAGTATAATGAATAGAGAATCCAATTTAGCCTTGCTGGATACAGCCAACTCTAGGGCCGCCTTAATGTTTCGCTGATTGAAAGCAGTTTCGGCTTTAATATTCTCCAGGTGCTCATTGATCAACCCTTTTTGCATCTTCTTTTCTGCACAAGTACTCATTTGAAAGGCGATGAGAATTCCCAGAATAACCACCACGAATTCAACGAAGTGATTGAGCCAGTTAATGTTTTTCATACTAGTCTTCGTTCATAATACTGTCTCAATTTAGGAAAGATCAAGGCAAACCTCAAATCTCCTAGACTAGCAATGAACTTTTACAGATAAATACCTTAAGCACATAATGAAGATGGCCAGTACTACATATACTGGCCATCTTTATATTCAATTTAATCTATGTCTTGACACCTTAGAACTTTTTGCCCCAGTCCAGGATATCTTGGTAGGCGAGTCGATCTAGTTTTAGGTTTTCCAGCACGCGCGTCGTTTCCTCTTTCACCTTCCCGTCACTATCTACTGAACGCTCGATCTTGTCAATGGTGAGATAGTGTTGATTGTTGCAGCCCGAGCAAGACATCAATTGCACACTGGTTCGATTGCGAGCTGCAGGATCTGCTTCCGGTAGGTTTTTTAAGGCCTCATAGTTCTTACTTTCCATTTCCTTTCGAAATCCAATCGGATTGGCAATTCCCTTTACTCGCTCGGTAAGATGTTTAGCACTTAGCCACTGGTCGCAGGATTCACAATAAGGCTTGCTTCCTCTGCCAGCACTGACAGCCGTTACCACACCGAATAAAATAATGGCAGCTTCGGCAAGCCAAACCAAGTACAGGGTCCCTCCAGTGGGCGTAAAGCCAAAGATACTCCAGGCTCCTTCCATGGCGATCAGCTGAACAAACAGCCAGACTGTACTCAAATTGAAGGACCAAAGTCCTCCTTCAGAAGCAGCAGCAATCCAAAATACCCAAGCGAAGTAAACACCTATTACACCCAGGCCGATAGCAGTGAGCAATAACATGCGGCCATTCCGAACTTTGCCCAGCGATCCAACTTTGCCGACGGCATATCCGATGCTGAAACCAAAAAAATAAGTGAGCAGGAAATTAAAATAGATAATGGGAATGTAAAAGGTAGCGTAAGCATAAACAAATCCGAGAACAGAAGCGGCTGCCAAGCCAGCCATTAGGGCTAGAGATATGCCCAAAGGGTTTGTCTTACCAGATTCCTGGTAGTACAAAGCGGTACTTTCCATTTTAGAGATTTTAGGTAAAAAAATGCGTCGTTTGTGATTCTTACCGCCAACACAAACAGTGTTCGGTTAGAAATAATTCCCGAATGAGCTATTTTTTTTCAAAAAGTGCTAGCCAATGCTCCTGGTCCGCGTAGGCTTACTTTTTTTCCTATCTTGAAGCACAAGAATTAGTTTTGATCTTTTACAGCAAATTATGGATTGGCAAGCCTACTTGACGGAACTTTCGAAGGACAAACTGGGGATTGTTGTCCTACCCATATTTATTCTGGCCATCATTATTGAGGTGTACCTGGCCAGGCAGGAGCAGAAGCAGTTGTACAAAGGGAAAGACACATTGGTTTCTCTCAGCATGCTGGTGTTTGCAGTAATCGTCGAATTTTTCCCGAAGTTGCTAGCCTTCGTTGCCTTCGTTTTTTTACATGAGATCTCTCCCCTTGCAGATATTGTACAGCGCCAATGGTGGGCCTGGATTTTACTCTTCTTCTTGGATGACTTCAGTTATTATTGGTTTCACCGTTTGAATCACGAAGTAAGACTATTGTGGGCCGGGCATGTAGTCCATCATTCCTCGGAGTATCTCAACTTTGGAACGGCCTTGCGGCAAGGTGTTGGGGAGCGCCTGCATAAGTACCTCTTTTGGCTATGGCTGCCTTTGTTAGGGTTTGATCCCCTAATGATATTCACTATGATCAGTATCAATCTATTCTATCAATTCTGGGTGCATACGGAGTTGGTCAATAGGCTACCGGCTTGGTTCGAAGCAATTTTCAACACTCCATCTCACCATCGAGTACATCATGCTTCGAACATTCGATACCTGGACTGCAATCATGCCGGCGTTTTGATCAGTTGGGATAAAATCTTTGGTACCTTTTCTGAAGAAAAAGACTTTGATCAGCCGATTTACGGTTTGACTAAGAATATCTCCTCTTACAATCCATTATACGTTGCTTCTCACGAGTACCAATCCATCTGGCGAGACGTAAGGCGAGCACCGAACTGGTCGGATAAGCTCAAGTATATCTTTTATGCGCCAGGCTGGAGCCATGATGGGGAGGATAGACGGGCCAAAGTCCTGCGCAAGAAGCAGGCACTGGAAAATAAGTGAGTACCTTCCTCAACAGGTAGGCCTTCCTCTATGAATTCTTTTCTCTAGAAAGATTTGCGATTGTGTTCCTGAATCCAACGGATAGACTGCTGGGTGTAGCCAGCAGAATGCCCCCCTTCTAATTGCACAAATTCCAGATTAGGCTTATCACTTAGCTTTTCCACCAGATTCTCTCCATTGCTAATCGGCACCACCCAATCTTTCTTTCCATAGATTAATAATAAGTCCCCTGGATAGTGGTCCACAAAAAATAGCGGTGAGCTTTTGATGATCTTCTCCCGGAGAATTGACAGGGGAGCTTCCTTGCTCAGGAATTGATAGCGATACTGTTTGCCATATCGTCTGGACACGATGGGTAGTAGGAAGTTGGTGGGGCCACTTTGTGCTACCACACAATTGAGACTGGGGTAACGCGCAGCTGCTAGTAAACCTACCGTTCCTCCCCTACTCACTCCAAAAAGAGCTAAGCGTTGAGTATCTACAGCCGGGAAATTTTCTCTTGTCCAGTGCAGCAAGCGTAAAGCATCATCCGTCGCGCCATCAAAGGCATCACCAAAAAAGCCATCTGAGCAATAGCGTGTATAGTAAGTTTGTAAGGCCTGGCCACGGTAGGATGGGACAACTATGAAGTAATCGGGTAAGCCTTCTAGAAGCTTTTCGATCAATCGATTCTTAGTCAAATAAACACTCGGATCTTTCTGGTTTAAGCCATTCGCCCAAAGCAAGAGCGGATATTGTTGAGTACTATCGAATTGTTGTGGGAGATATATAGCTCCGTAGTGCTTTTGCCCTGCCTTATCGTGAGACATGACGATTAATTCTCGATTCGAAGAGACTTTCAAACGCTGATGGATACGACTACTATCACTCCCTAGATCAAAATTAGACCAGTCATTGAGAATGTGTTGATACTCCTCCTCTTGTAATGGACTAAGGAATGTATCACGATTCAAATCTTTGTGCAAATTGACATTGGAATAATCGATGCGTTTTCGGCAATCGCAGGAATCACGTTGAAACCAGTACACACTCCCCAAAACCAAGACACAAAGGAGTAAGACGCCTGGGAGCAGCTGTTTAATTACTTTCATACTTAGCTTATAGCTGAACTAATGCTTTCTGTTTATGTACTCTACCCTTTTCGGCTTCTCTGCAAATCGCGCATGAGGCGCAGGCCTGGCTTTCCAAACTTCATGGGTTTAATGCGGCGAGGTTTGGGCGGTGGCAGCTTCTCATCTGGAACTACTAACTCATCCAATAGATACTCTCGTGAGTATAGAAATCGCTTTTCCGCTTCAGATAGCCACAGCTGTTTATCGTGTACAATGGTGAGGATGGCTACGTAGAGAATCTCTGGATGAGCGCTACCCCTTTTCAGCATTTCGACTAGCCGTTGGTAGGCTCTCAGGTTTCCTATTTCTCCTAAATATTTGATCGCCTTTCGTTGTAAAAAGTCGGGGGCCTGTTCTGCCGCAATGAGTAAGCTACTGATGTCCCGAGCCATATACCTACGCGTTACGCGCTCAGTAGTAAACCTAAGAATACCCGACTTGAACATTACGTTTCTGAGAAACATAGGCAAATGAGCTGACCAGCTGTTTTGGGACGGTTAATCTCCTATCTTCAATGATGCATTCTCTATTAATAATGTTGTTTACCGCAACAATGTTTGAATTTTTTACCGCTTCCACAAGGGCAAGGACTGTTTCTGCCCAAACTTTGCTTTTTTCGGTTCAAGGGTCGCTTTTCCATATCATGATCAAAGATTTCTTCCAGCATATCATACAGTTTGGGATGCTTTTTCGCCAACAGCTTTGGGCGCTCAAAAAAATATTCACTCACTACTGCAAAGAATTCTACCTTACTTGTACCCCCATAGGGATTTATATCCGATTCATTATCTTGAATCTCCTCGATCTTCTGACTCATCAGATCTATCCAAGGGATAACACAGGGCTGCTCGAGTAGCAAACTTGGCACCCCATCTATATTGCCATCGAGTTTATCAATTAGGTGTACAAATTCGTGAATGGCTGTATTTTTCTTGTCGGACCGATTGTCAAATCCATGATGCAGGGCTTGCTTGGAGAGGATCATTTTCCCATTCATAAAACCGCTACCTACCATGCCCAAGATCCTCCGATCCTGCCCAGATGTTTCAAAGTCCTCATTAAAGGATTTCGGATACAGCAGCACCTCAAAGAGATTGGTATAGTGCCATTTAGGAAACTTAAGAATGGGGATTACAGCGCTGGAGGCCACCATCAAGCGATCGGTAAGGTCAACCGTCGTTTCAATGCCAGTAATTCGGCAATTCAAGAGGAATTCTTGCACTTTGAATTCAAAACTCTGCTTCTCGGAAGGTGTCAATCCACTGTAAAAGTCAATTTCCTTTACCAGGATAGCTCTCCATTTAGGTGGGAAAGGCGTCGTAGGCATTTCCCAAGTTACTTGTCGCCAGTTGGTCGTAACCAGCGCAATCGCCAAAACGCCTACCAGTCCTATAATCCAAATTGCCATTTAAACTTCGGTTGTTTGAGGTTGTGGGCTATATTTCATTACCTAAGATAAGCATTCCTCAGGTAGAAGTAAAGCAGGAACTTTTTCCACCATTTCAAAGCATTTACTAGCCCTTTATATCATGTTACAATTGAGCTTCCTCTTTGCCCAATCAGACTTCTAGCTTTGAAAAGATAAACGTTTGATGTTTCTAGATATTACAAAGAACCTGTCCTAAGGTCGTAGGTATCATGGGGTAAATCATTGTCCCTCCTAGCGACATCTAAGGATCAATGGATTTCCAATAGTGCGGATCATGTTATCCCATAAATTGGCCGGCGGGAGCTTAGCTGAAATCAGCTATTTAGCAAACGGCAAAATGCTTCTCACGCTTGTGTGGAAATGAGGCTTTAGGCCCTGATAAGAAAAGCTTAGCTTGGAATTACTTTACTAGCTGTAACAGCTAAACGGTAATTAGACTGGAGAAGGTACCGCCCTAATTCATGCAAGTTGCGATTCATTCTTTGGAGCCCAAA
>CAJXPD010000251.1 GCA_913057785.1 uncultured Lewinella sp.
TATCTGCTAAATGAGGGCACTGAACTCAGGGAGGCACTCCAATTGAGTTTGAAAGCAATCAATGACCTTAATGTCGCCCAGTTGAAGAGGATTGGGTTGAAAACCTATGAAGAAGGTAAATGGACCGTTCATAAGATATTGCAGCATCTCATCGATTGGGAGCGGATTTGGTGCTTTAGGGCCATAATCTTTGCTCGTGGAGAAGGAACCATTCCCGTGGCTCATGACCAGGAAATAATGGGCCAGCATTCAAACGCAGATGAGCTATCCATTGAGCAACTGGTAAATGAACTTCGAATTGTCCGCCAGTCCTCCATTATGATGTTTGAATCTTTCAACAAGGAAATACTGGAAACTAGCTGTAA
The DNA here is from genome assembly GCA_913057785.1 of uncultured Lewinella sp. Classification (GTDB taxonomy): domain Bacteria; phylum Bacteroidota; class Bacteroidia; order Chitinophagales; family Saprospiraceae; genus DT-111. The sequence goes on from CAJXPD010000251.1 coordinate 366, forward strand.
GTTCTTTGAATATGAGATGCCTCTATTTAGCATTGGGCTCACCATTACTGCCCATCAGATACATCATTTCAAGGTAATAGAAGAAAGGTATATTCCCCTGGCTGATGATAGGTCGGACAAATAAATGAACAAGAATTCTACTAAATATCAAGTCGAAAGCAGTCCAGCCATAAAAGCATCTACCGCTTCTTATGATGAAAACTACATCCTTTCTAAAGCTGGGATTCTGAATGTCTACGGGAATTGTACAATAGAAGAAATCGAAAAGGCAACCAGACAGCAGCCGGATTGCGGCATTACTTTAATCCAATTCGCTAGACGATTTAAAGTGGAGGAGGAGTTATTAATCATGCTGAATGGCAGCGTGATCAAAGCGTTTCCAAACTGTAGTCTTGCAGTAAGCTTGAACGGGTACGGTGCATTTGATGACCTAGGTTTTCTGGAATATTTAACGGATGTATCAGACTTGAGAATTAGTGGTTTTGGAGAAGTTGATTTAGAGCCCATTAATAAATACTGTAGATTAAAGCACCTGGCAATTGGTGGAAATAACTGCAGGATTGAGCAGATTACCAATCATGATTCAATTGAAAGTCTATTCATTTTTGAAAAAATAAAAGATATTGAGCTGATTGGAAGAATGAAGCCTCTAAAGAAATTGACGATTTCGAAGATGACACTAAAAAATCTCGATTTCTTAAAGGATTTAATAGCTTTAAAAGAGCTTCATTTTGTGCTAGGAGGGACAAAGAATTTAGAAGCTTTGCCGGCAATAGGTAGAATTGAGTTATTAAGCTTTGCCGCAGTCAAACAATTGAGAATGGAACACCTGAAGCCCATTAACGAAATGAGTTCACTTAAAAAAATTAAGTTTGATAGACTGCCCCACCTTTTGAATCTAAACTGGTTGAACCACAAGGACGTAGAGATTGTAGTGACGCACTGTAAGAATTACAGAAAGGATCTTAGTAGGTAGTAAAGGAGAGCAATGATATAACCTAATTCTAGCATTCCAAATCACTAACCATCGTAAATAATAATCGAGAATATAAAAACATGAGAATTACCATTTTACTCATTTTATTGCTAAGCGCCTGTAGCACTCCCAATAAAGAAAAAGAAAGCACCCTGACGAAGGAGGAAGAGGAGATCGCAAAAGAGCTTATTCAGGGTTCCTTTGATCACATTTGGGGTGGCGTAGATTCCACTGCCATCGCAAAATACCACACGGAGGATTATATCATTTTGGAACATGGCGAAGTCTGGGATAATGACCGGATTAAAGTCTATATCCGAGGTCAACATCAAAGGGAAAACCGGCCATTGAGAAAGAATAGAATGGAATATATCTCTATAGAGAAATATGGTGCATCTATACAGATGGCCTATCACAATTACGCTGAATTTTATCGAGCAGATACCTTGGTCAGCGAGCGACAATGGCTGGAAAGTGCATTAGCCGTTAAGACCGAAGAAGGATGGAGGTTGAAAATGATGCATTCTACTAGAGTGCCTCGGTAATTAAACCTAGAGGATAGGTGCCACTATGTCGTATATGGGCAATCTGTGGCTATAAGGGGTATACTGGTGAAAAATCGCTTCCCTAAAACAATCAAACTTCACCCCAGTGAGTTATTTGGTAAACCTTTAGGTATCCTAAGGGCTTAATGACTGATTATACCATAAATTATCAAAAATCAAATACTCATGCAGAAGCTTAGTTTATTTTTCGGCAGCCTGCTTTTGATGGGACTATGGGCCTGCAATAATGAAGGAGATGGAGATATAACAACTCCCCCCATGGATGACACCGGAGCTAACCCTTCCATCAGTACCGAAATTGTACTTTCTGGCTTCAATCATCCTTGGGGCATGACGTTCCTGAGTGAGGATACTTGGCTTATCACGGAACGAAACGGGGATTTATTGCTAGTCGAAAACGGAAACTCCCAGGTGTTGAATCATGGTTTGAATGTTCGTTATGGTGGTCAGGGTGGTCTCTTGGATATTCGGGTCGCACCGGATTTTGATCAAAGTGGGTTTATCTACCTGACTTACTCAAAGAGAGGAAGCAACAGTAATTCAACTCTAGCACTGGTGCGATTCAAGTTGAATGGAACGGAAATCCAAGCCATGGAAGAATTGTTTGAGGCGCTTCCTTATCATGGGAGTAATTTACACTATGGTTCCAGAATCGCATTTGATGAAAATGGTCACGTCTTCGTCTCACTTGGAGATCGTTTTCACTATGGCGCGGCTAGTAGTTTATCGGATGCCAACCAATCTTTTCCGCAGGAATTAGATAAACACTGGGGGAAGATTATTAGATTGAATTTAGATGGTTCCATACCTGCGGACAATCCGTTCGTGAATCAAAATCAGGCCTTACCAGAGATTTACTCCTATGGTCATCGCAACCCGCAAGGAATTGCCTTTGACAAGAGCGCTCAGCAATTGTTTGTTAATGAACACGGAGCCCGAGGTGGAGATGAAATCAATTTAATCAATGCTGGCAATAACTATGGTTGGCCGGTGATCACCTATGGCCGAGATTACAATGGCCAAAATATTGGAGAAGGAACCAGCAAAGCTGGAATGGAACAACCCTTGCTCTTCTACGATCCTTCCGTTGCTCCTTCCTCCCATATGATCTATACTGGCACAGTGTACCCTGAATGGACAGGTCATCATTTTATGGCAACATTGGCGAACGAAAGGCTTTTTCGGTTGACCTGGGACGGCTCTAACCTGACCCAGCAAGAAACCTTATACCAAAATAGCTTAGGTAGGATTCGGCATATTACTCAATCTCCAGCTGGGTTTATTTACTTGTTGATAGATGATGATAAAGGCGCCATTGTTAAGTTAGCCACAGATTAAAGAGTCCTAGCGACTAGGAGAACAGCTCAGAGATAATTTAAATGCATACATTGGAGGGGCGCTTTTAGCGGCCTCCTCTGATTGTTATTAATAAGAAAATAAATCAAAAATTAAGTTTCGACATTAATACTGAATCTATATATTTGCCTCCTCTTTGATATAGAGGAGAAGGATCAGAGTATCTGAATTGGAAGTAAAAGTAGAAAAGACGCAATTGGAAAGTAGGAGTGTCCTTTGTCACACTACTTGATGTCTACAAGCTAGATTTTAAACCGTTCTCTAAAATACCAAGCATGGATTACAAGAAGAAAATCAAGTATGCTGAAGGAGTTGCTGTGCAACTACAAGAGCAGAAGTCTATTGAACTGATCAAGTCTGAACTCAAATCTGACGGACTATACGATCCGGATATTGATAAAGTAATGATCAGTGCCCGAAAGATTTTAGGAGAGAAGTATCAACCCACCATTAATGAATTTCTGTTGAACAACAAACAGATTCATGGCTCCGAGGAATTCAAGTTATTGGATGATCAAACCTTGGACATTCTTATTGATAAAGAGTCAAGAAAGATTGCTTCTGCAGAAAAGCAGAAGATAACTCGCTTGCTGAGGGAGGGCAAATCCGGAGAAGAGGTCTTTGCCCAAGTTGACACTAGATTTCTCCATGCGGAAGCCGCCGCCGCACATATTAATAAGCTGCAAGAAATAAAGCAGCAAAACAGTGGAAGTGGTCGAATGGTAAACATTTTAGGAGGTGTAGGATTAATTGCCTTAACCTTGATACTCTTATTTACCATAGATAGGCTATTTTATGTCTTACCTATAATTGGCCTAGTAATGATCGTGAGAGGATTCACTACGGAAAAAATGGAGTAAACAATTGGCTTAGGTTAGCTATTGGTGCAGGGCATTTTCTGCTAGTATGGATTCCCAGGGAATGAGGACACCAATATCTAACAATCCATACACGAATATTCCATCTGTTCAATCACTCCGTATTGTATTTCAAAAGACTTGAATCTCGATGCATCAAGATGGTTCGATTCTACGTTAAATGGTCCGAGCGAATCAGGACATAAATGAAGATGGCAATACCAAAAAGTAATTGGAAACAAGGCGAGTCAAGGCATTATAAGGTGTCTAAATCTAAAGTAAGAACCAAAGATGAATTGGATGTGGCACGAGATACTAAAATCAAGTATCTCGAAATAGAAGTTATGGAGTCTAGCGAAGATTACTACGTCCTGGAATGGTCCGAATTCGATGAAACCACCAATAGATTCAAGCGGTTTATCGAAAATAGCCTAGGTTTTCGACTACATGACACTTTCAATATCACTTACAAGACAAACAAAAATGGAGCGCTAGAAGAAATAATAGATGCTGATGAATTGGAAAGACAGGTAGCAGTGGCCAGAAAAGTGATGCTTGAAAGTAATCCCGCCGGAAAGAAAATTGATCAGCTATTGTCCAAAGATCTAATAATAGCTAGACTTCTGACAAAAATAAACATCTTTCATTTACCCTATGATATAGAGTTTTCGGAAGAAACTGAGATGGTGGAAAGGGAATTCCAGAATCATTTAATGCGGGGAAATAACCTTCCTGGCCAAGTAACTTATTCGCTCATTTACATTGATCAGGACAGCCAAATTGGTGAATTTGAAATAAAGAAACAGTATCAACAAACAGCATTGAATGAGAAGATAAACGAAACGATAGTCAATATTGGGGAGCGCTTAGGAAAGGAAAGTAAGGAGGAGAAACTTCCTCCATTTTCCATCACGGAACGATTCTGGTACAAATTCGATTTTGCAAGGGGGTGGATATTGAAAGGAAAGTATGAAAAAGGTTATCTAATACAAGGACAAGATACAATTGAAGAAATCGTATTTGAAATGATAAAGTAGGACTGCTACGGAACGAGGTAAAGCATACACTGGGCATGGTTTACCGCAACTACTTGGTAGACGATGAAAATACCCTAGTGGTCCTAAATTATTGAAGAATCGAATCGAAAGACCGATCATAAGACTTGATTACCGTCCAAAATATACCGTCTTCATTGACGATTTAACCAAGAACTATTGTGTTTTTTTGAAGAGACTACCTTGTATATGAAGTCATGTATAAGAATACTATTACTGCTATCATTCACGGTCATTCTGCAGGGATGTGCAGATAGCTATGAGAAGTTTGCCTTAGCCTACGGTTATTATGAAGAAAAAGATCTTGATAAGACCTTAAAGGAATTACAGCGAATCAAAAGAGATGCTCGGAAAAATGGGCTTCTTTATAAGGAAGTAAGTCTTTTTCAAGGAAAGATTTATCTTGAAATGGATAGTCTAGAGATGGCAGAACAATCATTTAAGGAGGTTCTATCAGGAACAGGTAGGAGTATCCAGTTTTCAAGAATGCTCAAGAAAAACTTGCCTAGTGCTGATCCCTACACACAACTATATTATGATGCCAACATGAACCTTGCGAGGCTGTATAGTTCAAGAAGGCAATATGAAGAATCACTAGACTACCTGCAAAAAGCAGATGAAGGGTCCGACTATTTCGGATGTCTATTGGGAAAGCTGGAGGCCGAGTTTTGGAGAGATAGCCTTTTTGTTCGAAATCAACTGGAATTGGGGAATATTGATCTTGTTTTCGAAAGACTGAGAGGAGATATCTTTAATTTATCGAAAGCCAAGAATTATGGGGACATCGATAAGATGGCAAACTTGATCAAAGAAAAGTATTCAACAGATGAAATTGCCGGGTTCTTAGAGGAGGTAATATCCTCGATTGAAAAGCGTGAAACGTCGATGGAAGGGAGTCCTGACGAGGAGTACTTTTCAAGTTGGTTCGGATATGAAGTCAGAATCTTGGGCCTGAGTATATCTAACTATATGGAAGGGTATTATTACGACTATGAAATCGAGATAGATACGATAACCGGGAGAACATTCGCAGTACCAAAGACAGAAGAACAGCGGCTGCAAATAGTGCAAGCAGTGATCATGGAAAGTGAGATCTATGTGGCCTTAAAGGGATGATGTTGTATCTTTCATCACAACAGTTAAAAAGAAAATGAAGTATCTCTATGCCGTATTACTATTGCTCATTATTACTGTACAATCCTTTACACAGGAAATCCATATCCTAAGAGGGAAAGTTATTGATGGAGAGACAGAGGAGCCTCTTATTGGAGCGATGATTTTTAACCCTGAGGATATCACAATAAATTGCACGACGGATACGAATGGACAATTTGAATTGGAGTTAGCCGATCCAGTAGAATATATCATTGTGAACTACAATTGTTCGCTGATGGATTTCTGGATTGTAGCTGACTGGAATAATGAAATGCTAATAGAGTATGGGACTAAAAAGGCTTTTCGAAAGTCTAAAAGACTCGAAAGGAAAGTCAAAAAAATGAAGAAGAAACAGTAAGGCTGTCGGACCTGAAAGTGATAATTGACTAGGAGAGGTAAGCGGTAAAAGGAGACACATCTTTGCCAGACAGCTGAGGAGACATACTAACAACAGAAAGACCCAAAGAAGAAGATAAACATGAAGAACAAAGGCAAACAACAGTGGGTCGAGAAAGGATATCAGTTGGTTTCGGAAGTTGGTTTTACCAAGGTTAACATTGAATACCTATCCCGGGAAATAAACAAGAATAAATCCTCCTTTTATTATTACTTCGGAGACTGGGACGGGTTTGAAGAGGAATTATTAGCTCATCATCTTGCATTTGGAAAACGCTTTGAGCTAGAGGCGCAGGGCTGCAAAAGAATAATCCCGGATATGATAGAGTTATTTCTCAGGAGCAAAACGGATGTTTTTTTTCATAAACAGCTCAGGATTTATCGGCAAAATCCAAAGTTTAAGGAATGTTTTGAGTCCGTTTATGGTATGTTTGAGAATGCAATAATCGGGCAATGGGCGCTATTCCTAAACATGCAGATGCAGCCTATGTTGGCCGGTAAGTTCTTGACTTTAATTAGCGAGAACTTTCTCCTTCGAATTACTAACGAGGATTATACTTTTTCATGGATGGAAAGTTATCTCTCAGAGATTTCAAATTTAATGAGTGATACTAACCCACGCTCTAAGAAATAACTACTGTTATTGCACGCAACCGTCTATATAATCTAATTGGCAAAGGTGAGATTTGTAGAAAAATCAATTAGATATGAGTATTACATCTAATAACCTGAAGGTTAGAGAAGTTATTCATCAGGTAGTCAAAGACCCGGCATATAGAGAAGTGTCTCATGTCCCGATCCTTTCACTTCATCAGATAGCCTTGATACTCATCGCTTATGTAGGCGTTTTGGGCGGGATTGCCCTACATCTTTTTGCAGGGGTGAGTTTATGGATAGTGTACCCAATCATGATATTTGCCTTCTATACTGCCTTTACACCCTTGCATGATGCCACCCACCGGGCAGTTTCTTCCCATAACCGACTCAATGATATTTTAGGGACGATCTCAGGCTTCATACTTTTCCCCTTCGTCAATACTTCTGCTTATCGGTATCTGCACCTTGCACATCATAGATATGTAGGAGATAAAGATTTAGATCCCGATGAACCAATGGTCTATATTCCCACCAAGTATTTCCCATTAGGTTATTTGAGCTTACTTTTCCCAGATTTCATTTGGGTGTATTGGCTGTTGGTCAAAGCCTGGAATCGCACCCCCAGCAGAACAAGAATTAGTGTGATTCTGATGGTGGCAGGAAACCTGCTTTTTCACACCATATGGTTTTTAAGCCCCTTTGGGTTTGAGTATTTTATCTTGTTTTTTATTCCTAACCGCTTGGGCATGGCCTATACCGTTTATGCTTTTGCGCACACCCCCCACCCAGAAGGCTTGAAGTGGAACGACTTTCCCTTTCAATCTACTTTTAGTCTGAAGGGTAATAGTTTTTACTTATTGTCTCTATACGGTCAGCAACATCATTCCACGCATCATTTTCTTCCACATGTACCTTGGTATAAGTATTACAAAGTTTGGGATTTAGCGAATGGCATATTTAGTAAGCAGCATATTCCAGAGAAGAAAGTATTCACCCGACCAGATTTAGATTATAAGGATAAAGTTCTAAAGGAAGTCCAGTCAAATGCGGTGAGAAAAATCAAATCTAAAGTCATTGCCATTGAACAGGTAGCCAAAAACATCAAAAGCTATACTTTAGAACCAGCAGATGAAAACGAAACACTGCCTGCATTTACGGCCGGTTCGCATATAGATGTCTTTTTACCCAGTGGAAGAGTGAGGTCGTATTCTTGCTTAAATCCGCCTTACGACAAAAACCAGTATCAAATAGCAGTCAAACTTGATCCGAATGGAAAGGGAGGTTCAAAAGAAATGCATGAACAGATTGCTGTTGGAGATACTTTAGAAGTATCCCCTCCCAAGAATAATTTCGTCCTGTACGAAAATGTCAAGAAATACATCTTGATCGCCGGTGGAATCGGTATTACTCCACTATTATCGATGGCACATCGACTGACGGAGATAGATAAACATTTTGAATTACATATCTGTGCTCAAAAAGAGGACGATATTCCCTTTCGGTACGAACTAAGGCATTGGACCTTTGCACCTAATATAGCAGTCCATCTGGACAGAAATGGAAAATCTTCAATGGACATTGACAAGGTCCTAGCAAATCCAGATCAAGATACCCTGATCTATGTCTGTGGCCCAACAGGATTCAATAAATGGGTCAGGCAAACCGCTTTTTCAAAAGGATGGGGGACTAACCAATGCCTACAGGAGGTCTTTTCGATGGATAAGACCGAGGTACCAGCTCCTAAGGATTTCCAACTCATACTCAATAAGAGTGCTAAATCGATCAGGGTCAAAAAAGATGAAACGATCATCGATGCATTACATTCCAACAATATTAAGGTGCCCTATTCTTGTCTCCAAGGTACTTGTGGTACCTGTATTACTAAAGTGATAGCGGGAAAGATTGATCACAGAGATGCCGTTTTGAGCGAGGAAGAAAAGCTTGCCAATCAATCGATGTGTATCTGTGTTTCTCGAGCCAAAGAAGATCAAATAATACTAGATATATAAATACAGGGGGATAGCCCACCATAGCGGAGCGTATGAACTTGAGACCATCGGAAATAGTCGACAAATACTGGATATATAGCATCTGCGAATCCTATGAATTCAAGCTGCCAAGAGCAAAAAGAAGAAGTGGCAAATGGTTGATATTTGATAGTGTCGGGGAGATCGATAGAATGTGGGAAATCATTCGAGAGGCAACTATAACAGGTGTGCTAGGGCCAAGTGCAAAAGTCTCAACTTCGAAAGAGAATAAGAACGCAGCAGACCGGTATACCAGAGTAATTTGCGTGTTTACCGAGAATTATGATGATCGTTTAGATGTAGAAAGAATAGAAAATAAATTAAGGGAACTTGGCATCATCAATAAGCTGTTGTATAAGCTGGACAGCCTGGTTGGGAAATATGAAAAGGACGGCTATAAAGATGTAATTGAAAAAGTTAGTTATTCAAAAAACTATCGTGAGGAGTTGGCCCGATTTCACCAAAACGATAAACTAGAGATTCAAACCATTGGACACCAAACCATTGTGCTATACAAAAAAGAAGATCTGAGCAAAGTACTTATGAATAAGCAGCTTTATCTAAAAAGATTAGGGATTTACCTGCGAGAACAAAGCGAAACATGAAAGAGGATCAAATATGTCTGATCTGTGGAAGAGAGCTAGGATCAAAAAATATTTCGAAGCATCACTTGATTCCAAAATCCAGAGGAGGAAGAGATGGTGAAACAATTATGATCCATAATATCTGCCATCAGAAGATACACTCTGTATTTACGGAAAAAGAGCTATCGGAGAACTATAATACAGTTGATAAGCTGAGAGCCAGTGAAGAAATTAGCAAGTTCATAAGGTGGGTATTCAAGAAAGATCCTAGTTTCTATCAAAGAAATAGAAGAAGCAGAAGAAGATAGAAGCGAATGGCAGCAAGTTCAATGGCTTATTTCGGTCGGTAACGTACCAGCAGCCTTCCTGTAAATGGTGCTAAACAATATCGTTAAGAAATGGATTGGAACCAATTTGCGAAAGAAATCGATGGGGAATTGAAAGATAGATCCACTGGATTTGTATTGGCAGATACCACCGAAAAAGAAATAAGCAAAGAGTGGGAAGACCGACAGCTAAAGATTAAGAAGAAGATATGGAGGTCCCATGGAGCATCAAAACACTCCAATGTTGAAAAGCTTGAACTTGAATATCTCATTAAGAATGGAGGATATGGAAAGGTGAGGATTAGAAGGAAAAATCTACTTCGGCGAATTGGAAACAATAGGAGCGGCCAATATGAAATTGAAGGAGACCGACTCACGGCATTGAAGGATATTCTCCACGTGAAGGAATTGCAATATTTATTAGAATATCCAAAGTCAGAGTTGATCATTTTGGGTAACCAAATAAAATTCAATGCCAGGTCAACTGGAGAAATGAAGGAAGAACTTAAAAAGATATTTGACTCAATAGAAACATTGAGGCACAAAATTGAGGCTTCGGGCCAGATAACAAATTCGGCACAGCCGCGATTCCCTTGGACAGATAAATTTCAATAATAGTTCGTGCACGCAAATTCTCGTTAAGGACTTTCTAGAGGAATAAACTTTAGCTACTACAGCCCAGGAAAGGTAAGCGATCACGCTGCCCCAGGGGCGAATAAAAACTTACCACTGAGAGCAGCCTAATTTCTTCAATTAGAATTCCGATATTAGAAGACGGAAAAGCCCCATACTTTGCCTCAACTCCTCTTAGCGAGGAGGCAAAGTATGGGTAGGATCGGGTAGAGAAGGAGTTAGAACTAGATCCAAAACGGAATTAAATGAAGGCTTCAAAGAGTAGTATCCAGGCGTTTCTCCGTGAAATAGCCGTAGTGGTTATTGGTATCCTTATAGCCCTATTCATCAATAATTGGAATGAGGATATCAAGAACAGGAAATTTATTGAGAAGACGCTGTATGCGATTGGTGAAGAAATTCGGTACAGTAAAAAAGACATAGAAGGAATCCTCCCCAAACACTACAAAACAATAAATGCATTGACTTCAAGTCAAGATGACAGCAATGAATCCGTAAGAGAAGTTTTTGAAAAAATTGACGGTTTTCAAATTCCAGAAATTAAGAATATTGGGCTGAGGTTCTTTATTTCAAGTAATGCTGAATTAGTTGATTATAAGTTGATAGCAGACCTTTCTGAGATCGAATTCATCAGCAAAGGATTTGAAATGAAACTCTCGAAATTGAGTGATTTAGTGTATGCCCAGATGGAAAGCAAGGGAAAAAAGTATAAAAGCAGTATAGCGGAGTTGCTGATAGAATTGACGGATAGCGAAGAAGATTTAGTAGAGCTTTACGAAGAATTTTTATCAGAATATAAAGCCAGCCTATAATATGAAAGAATCATTTGTTTTGGAAGAGACATTTGCCGTCAAACCAGCAGCCCTCTACAAGGCTTGGCTTGATAGTAGTCTACACAGTCAAATGACGGGCGGAGCGGCAGACTGTACCAATGTAGAAGGTGGTGATCATTCTGCCTGGGATGGGTACATTAGGGGAAAGAATGTTGAACTACTTGAAAATAAGAAGATTGTCCAAACTTGGCGAACCACAGAATTTGATGAAACCGATGAGGATTCTGTGCTTACCATTGAACTAGCTGAAGTACCGGAAGGAACCAAACTTACCCTAACGCACACCAATATACCGCAAGGGCAAACCCAATATGAACAAGGATGGATTGATCATTATTTTGCTCCTATGAAGGAGTTTTTATCAAGGTAGGAAGACCACCGCATTGTGCATAATAACGCTGATGTTCAAACAATCAGAATTGGCATCCCAAAATTCAAAATATGAAGAACTATATCGATGGCTTCGTTTTTCCCGTTCCACGGATCCATTTGGATGAGTATAAAAAAGTGGCTGAAAAAGTAGCTGAAATCTGGAAAGAATACGGAGCAACGGCTTACTTCGAATTTGTTGGTGATGATTTGACACTAGAGGGAACAAGATCATTCATAGCAGCTGTAGACGTAAAAGAAGACGAGGAGGTGATATTTGGCTGGGTTGTTTTTCCTTCCAAAGAAGTACGTGACTTAGCCAACCAGCAAGTCCCTAAAGATCCCAGAATGACCGAATTAGTAGCACCATTAATGAGTCCTGGAAAAATGATCTTTGACGCCAGTAGAATGATTTACGGAGGATTCAAACCGCTTGTACAATCAAACTAAAGTTCTACCTAAACGCTCTAAAAATATTACGATGACCCTTACATTAGCAATAGCAACCAAAGCATAGGTAAACAGACTGTCATGGTACTGGATACACTATTGGAATGACAAAAAACAAAGATGTTTAATGGAAGGGGACGATGTCAAACGAATTTCACGACTAACTGCAATTTTGACTCAATTGCAAACCAAAAGGATATTAACAGCTGCCAATCTTTCGGAAAAATTCGGTGTCAGCAAACGCACGATTTATCGAGATATCAAGGCATTAGAGAAAGCCGGTGTCCCGATCTTGACCGAAGAGGGGAAAGGGTATGCATTAATGGAGGGGTACAGACTACCGCCGATCATGCTCACCGAAAAACAAGCCAATGCCTTAATATTAGCGGAACAGTTGGTATTAAAAAGTAAGGATGCCTCTTTTCTGCAAGATTATTCGGAAGCCATTGATAAAATCAAATCCATCCTTAGATATACAGTTAAAGACAAGGCAAATTTGCTAGCCGATAGAACTAGATATGACGAAGCCATCAACCAAGAAAGGAATAGTAATAATTTATCAGATCTGCAGGATGCGCTCACCAGTTACCGGCTTGTCCAGGTAGAGTATGTGAATAAGGAGGGGGTAGTCACAAGCAGAGTAATCGAACCCTTTGCAATCCTGAGTGCCGAGAATTGGTATTTAATTGCCTGGTGCCGTTTGCGCAAGGGCTTTCGATTTTTTCGACCAGACCGAATTCAAAAAATGGAAATACTATCGGAAAATTTCGAACCTCACAATTTGACTTTGCAGGAGTATTTTGACAAATATCATTAAGTTGTAATCGACCCTTGCCATAAGGATGTCACACCTCGGGCGTACGTTTGTTTCGATTAATCTTTTAACTACAAAAAATCACAGACGTAATGACCTCAATCCTTAACGGAATAGGATTTCCGAAACCTACTTTGATCGCTGTCAATGGCGTAGAACTGGAAGTATTTGAGGCCGGTCGCCACAATGCCGGTAAACCAATAGTACTATGTCATGGTTGGCCTGAGCATGCCTTCTCTTGGCGTTATCAGATTCCGGTACTAGTTGAAGCGGGTTACCACGTCATCATACCGAATCAGCGAGGCTATGGCAATTCCTCATGCCCCACAGAAGTAGCAGCTTTTGATATCGAGTATTTGACGGGTGATCTCATAGCACTACTCGATCATTACGGATACAAAGATGCCACTTTTATGGGGCACGATTGGGGAGCAATGGTCGTTTGGTGGCTGTCCGTGTTGCATCCAAGCCGTGTAAATGGGATTATTGCCTTGGCTGTGCCTTATCAAATACGCGGAGAAAAACCCTGGATTGAATTTATGGAAGAATATTTTGGTGGTGACTACTATTTCGTTCACTTTAATCGACAGCCAGGTGTGGCGGATACCATTTTGGATAAGAATGTATCCCGCTTCCTCCGCAATATGTTTCGTAAGAATGTTCCCCAAAAAGCTCCAGAACCAGGAATGGTGATGATTAATATCGCCCAAGAAGCAGAACCGCTTGGAGAGCCAGTAATGAGCGACAATGAACTCGCCGTTTTCATCTCCGCCTTCGAATCAACCGGGTTTACCGGAAGTATCAATTGGTACCGAAATCTTGATCGCAACTGGCACCTATTAGCTGATGCGAATCCCATTCTACAACAACCTGCTCTAATGGTCTATGGTGACCAGGATTTGATTCCAAAATTTGAAGGACTATCAGAATATGTCCCTAATGTCGAAGTGGTCAATTTACCTTGTGGTCACTGGATTCAGCAAGAACTTCCAGAAGAAACCAATCAAGCGATTCTACAGTGGCTAAAGCAACAGGTTTCATAAATTCCAATGCCGGTCACAGCAAGTGCACCCTTCAGGCTTACCAATAGAAATATCGCAAAGACGCTTGTTGTCCAAATTGCAATGCTAAAACACTTCTCGACAGTGTGATTCTTTTAAACCTAAATGACGATCATGTCTACAAATGATATCGAGACATTTTGTCCGAAAAGCCAAGAAGAATGGAGGAATTGGCTGAAAGAGAACCATCGATCAAAACCATCCATCTGGCTCATCTATTACCGGTCATCCACCAAGATTCCCTCCCTTACTTGGAGTGAAGCCGTTGATGAAGCACTTTGCTACGGCTGGATAGATAGCACTAAGAAGACTATTGACAAAGAGAGGTATAAGCAATATTTTACGAGAAGAAAACCGAATAGCACTTGGTCAAAAGTAAATAAAGAAAAAGTAGCTAAACTCATCCAGAGCGGGCGAATGACCAAAGCAGGCATGGATTGCATCTTTACTGCCAAGCAAAATGGCTCTTGGGTGCTTCTGGATGAGGTCGAAGCCCTTATCATTCCAGAAGATTTAAAGCAGACCATGCGAAAATTCGAAGGTTCCCAAGAATACTTCAATGGTCTAAGTAAGTCCGTAAAAAAGATCTTATTGTATTGGGTGATGTCTGCCAGAAAAGCTGAGACAAGACAAAAGAGAATCCTGGAAATCGCTGAAAACGGTGCAAAAGGATTGAAACCGAGACCATTTAGATGAGGAGGACCAGGGGCACAGACCAAAATGGTCCACCGTGGCACCATCCATTCCTCCCCAGAGCGGAAACGATAGAGAATACATAAATAAACAAATAGAAAACATGATCTACAGAACAAATTCTTTGCACGGCCGAAAATGGGTGTGCTTCGCTGCTCTGCTAGCATTGCTTATCGCTTGTGATGATAAAAAGGAAGAAATGCCCACCCAGGCGATTCCTCTAACGGAGGAACAACCAAGCGAACTTTTCAAAACCATTTTTACCATGGATAGTCTTTATTTCTCTGCTCAAAATGCATGTGATCTAGACAAGTATGCTTCCTTTTTGTCGGAAGATTTTGAGTTCTTTCACGATAAGGGTGGATTTACACCCTCCAAGGAAGCTGAAATGTCTGGTATGGCTATTTTTTGCGGAGAAGAACAAAGGAGGCGACAACCCTTAAGAAGAGAATTAACAAAAGGTACCCTTAAGGTCTTTCCGATGGATAATTATGGTGCCCTTCAGTTTTGTGATCATGTTTTCTATTTACAAATCAATGATGGAACGGAAAAGGTAGTTGGTTCCGGAAAAATGACCGCCCTCTGGAAAAAGGAAGATGACAGCTGGAAATTGGCGCGAGTGGTAAGTTATGATCATCAACCGCTTGCCGAAGTGGAGTTGCCGACTGAAACTTTGGATCTGTATGTAGGGGATTACAGCCTTCCGGATAGAATAGTAAATATCAAAAGGGAAGGCAAGTTGCTCAGGGCCACGGATGTGCATGACGGAGAACCGGGGTGGAACACAGAATTGTTTCCCGAATCAGAGAATAGTTTTTACTTCAAGTATGAGAACGTCGTCTATGAATTTGTAAAGAATGGAGCCCAAGTTGAGACGCTAAATATCTATGAGAACGAGAAGCTGATCGAGGAGGCCAAAAGGAAATAAAGAAGCTGATCCTGACTATGTGACGAGAGCATATATACTCATTGATGGGGACCAATTAGATGGACATCCCCTGGAACCACGAAGATCAGCCAGATACAGGAAATCTGGCTGATCTTTCCCAGCTATATTTTTAACAAGTTTATGGGGTTGGAGAAGTCGCAAAATACGTCTCAACTTCTAGGTTAGCGGCAAATTCTTCGTATTTCTTCGAGCCAAAAATGGGTGTTGCAGCAGTTTGGAATTTCTCTGCATTTTCCCACACAATGATCACCGCTTGGGTATTTTCAGCCAGCTTAGGTACACTGTCTTCGTTTAGTTTGTAGACAATAAACTCTCGGGCAAATTTATAGCCGTCGTGATTCTCCAAGGATTTGAAAAAAGTCTCCCGTTTTTCACCAAAGGCATCTGTGGATTTACCTTTCCTGATAGCAAATTCAACCACAAGCCCCTCTTTTTTGATCGTTTCGAAATCAAAGGGCTCGCCATCCACCGTTTGCAGTAGTGCGTAGGCCAGCGGATTGAAGCTTGCAAAATAATCCCGTGCTTCTTTTTGGGGTAATAAGCGTGCGGCTGTTGAACCAAACCCTTCCAGCGAATTCCAGTGCGTCATTCCAATCAGGATATTGTCAAGTTGCAGATCAGGAACCACCGTGAAGAACGGTTGCCATTTCCCTTCGTTGAGTGTCTCGTCTTGTTGGCCCAGCACTTCAACAAATTTTGCTCGGGTGTCCAAAAACGTTTGGTGCTGTCCTGCTTTAGATTGATTGATTGCCAGTTCGTACATATATTTTGATGGTTTATTTTGAGAATGTTCAGAGGTTTTATGCATGCCACAGCTTGCTGCGAAAAGCAACAGCGCTAGCATTAAAATTTTGATATTCATTTTCTGTACATTTTGGTTGAATTATTCACTGCAAAACAATACATTAATGTCACTTTTCGCAAGTAGTTACATTTTTGTCTAATAGTAACAGAAATGTGACTAATGTTGATAACCAATAAGTTGTAGAATGAAAAAAGTGGAAATAAACTCAAGAAGGTTCGACGACATGGTCGAGCAAATCAAAAAATATGGAGGTTGCCCCGTTAGCAGCACCCTAAAGGTATTTGGTGGAAAATGGAAACCACTTATTCTTTACTTCATTTCTGTTGATGTGAATAGATTTGGTCAGCTACAAAGGATGATTCCAGATTGCAGCAAAAGGATGATGACCAAGCAATTGAGGGAATTAGAGAGTGACGGAATAGTCAACAGAAAAGTCTTTGCAGAAGTACCACCAAAAGTTATCTATACTTTGACGGAGAAAGGAGAAAGCCTGAGACCCATTTTCCGAGAGCTAAGCCAATGGGGAATAAAAAACATATTGGAACCCAAAATAGTCGAATGATAAAGGTAGCCGTACTCCTTTTATGACTCCTTTCTGGCAAGAATTTTGTCCATTTGTTATTAACTAAAAACAGACAAATTTAGCATATGAAAACAACGCCAGAGCACGATCGGCGAATAGCTGAAATGACTTTTGCATCGGTATATCCACATTATATCACCAAAGTGGAGAAAAAAGGAAGAACCAAGGAAGAATTACACGAGGTGATAGAGTGGTTGACAGGCTTCGATGGAAAAAAGCTGGATGAACTAGTTGCTGAAAAGGCGACTTTCGAAACATTCTTTGAACGAGCAGATCTTAATCCCAATGCACACTTGATTACTGGGGTGATCTG